>NZ_BAAGQN010000041.1:0-2601 GCF_054783455.1 Simplicispira piscis | reverse complement strand
GGACGAAGTGGCCCGTTGCGCCGACCGCGATCAACTGCTCGGGAGGGCCCGCCAATGGCTGTACAAGAATAAGCTGGTGATCGTGCACGAGCGGGCCATCCGGACTTTGATTGCGAGCGCACTCACCCAGCTCGAAGCGGAGACAGGTGCTGCAATCGCCGCCAGCGTCGATCCGGCAACCCTTGATCGGTGGCGAACCTCGGTTGCAGAGCTGCGCCCAGATGGACAAACCCAACAAAGCTGGCTGTGGTCGGCGCCGGCCAAGCACTCAACCCGCCAAATCAGCGAGGTACTTGAACGCATCGATCTGCTGTACGAGCTGGACGTTCATAAACACCTGACCGACATCCCCGATCTCATCTTGCGCCGTTACGCGCGCCGACTAGTCTCTCGGCCGCCGTCTGCCGGCGCCAAGATCAAGGAACCCGCGCGCACCGTGGAGGTCGCCTGCTTTCTGCGGTATTGCCTGTTCACCACCACGGACCAGTTGATTTTGATGGTGCAGCGCCGGATTGCCGATCTGTGGCGCCAGACCGCTGCCGAGGTCCCCGCCACCGTCAACTGGGCGGCGATGTACAAAACGCTACTGGCCGAACTCGTGGCCTTGAGCGCCCAGGGCGCTGTGCCGGACGCCGAGCTGCGCGCACGGCTTGAAGCCTTGGTCATCGAAACCCAGAAACGCAAGCCACCCAGTCGGGCCTCCCTTGTGCGCGAAGGATTGATTGATGTCATTCGCCCCGTACGCTCACTGCTTGTGGCAATTGCAAAGCTTCCATGGCAAGCCACCGGAGAGCATCCCACCATCGACGCCCTGACGAAATTGAGCGCCTATTACGCCAGTAACATCAGAAAGTTGCCGGATGGCGTTGTCGCGCCAGGCCTGGGGAAGGTCTGGCAAGCCGCCATATCCAGCCCAGACCGGGAACGGGCGTTTCGGGCATTGGAGGTTGCCACCTTGTTTGCCCTGCGCCGCGCGGTGCGCAATGGATCGGTCTGGATCGAGCACAGCTTGAGTTTTAGGGGCCGTGCACGCCTGTTCTTCACGGACGAACGTTGGAAGGACGAGTCCAAGAAGCACTATGCCCGTCTGTCGCTGCCCGGCAAGGCGGCCACCTTTCTGAAGCCATTGTTGGCCAAGGTAACTGCAGGTGTCGATGCTGTGGCTGCGGCGGCACGCAGTGGCGTACTGCGCGTCGACGATGAACTCCACCTCTCAGTTTTACCCGCCGAAGACGAAGACCCCGAAGTCACCAAGCTACGGGCGGCTTTGGATCACCGCATCGGCGAAGTGCAATTGCCTGAAGTGATTCTGGCCGTTGACGCCCAGGTGCGCTTCAGCTGGATCATGCTCGGCCGTGAACCACGGTCAACAGCGGAACTGCTGATGGTCTATGCCGGCATCATGGCCCACGGCACCAGTCTGACAGCCATCGAATGCGCGCGCATGATTCCGCAGTTGTCTGCCACCAGCATCCGCCAGGCCATGCGCTGGGCACGGGACGAACGCCGTCTGAGTCAGGCTTGCCAGGCGGTGCTGGAGTTTATGCAACGCCACCCGATCGCCACCACTTGGGGCCGTTCAGACCTGGCGTCTTCTGACATGATGAGCATGGAGACAACCAAGCGGGTATGGCAGGCCCGGCTTGATCCCCGGCGCAACACGCCCTCCATTGGCATCTACTCCCATGTACGCGACCGCTGGGGAATCTTTCACGCACAGCCCTTCGTGCTCAATGAGCGCCAAGCTGGCGTGGCCATTGAAGGCGTCATACGTCAGGAACGCCTTGAAACCAGCCAACTGGCGGTGGACACCCACGGCTACACCGATTTTGCGATGGCACTGGCCCGGTTGTTGGGCTTTGATCTTTGCCCGCGGTTGAAGGAATTGAAACAACGCCACCTGTTCGTGCCTCGCGGCGCCAAGGTGCCAGCCGAAATAGCTGCGGTGTGCGAGGCCAATGTTGACGTTGCCCTGATCGAAAAGCATTGGGACAGCCTGGTGCATCTGGCGGCTTCGGTCATGAGTGGTCACGCCAGTGCGGTGGCAGCACTGGCGCGGTTTGGCTCTGCTGCCCAGGGTGACCCCATCTATGACGCTGGCGTGCAATTGGGACGTTTGCTGCGAACCGCGTTCCTTGCCGACTACTTTGTTAAGGACGCTTTCAGGAATGAATTGCGCCGGGTGCTCAACCGGGGGGAGGCGGTCAACGCCCTCAAGCGCGCCATTTACACCGGCCGGATCAGCCCGGCACAGGCCAAACGTGTGGACGAAATGCAGGCTGTGGCCGACGCGTTGAGTCTGCTGGCCAACATCGTCATGGCGTGGAACACGTCACAAATGCAGGCTGTTCTGGATCGCTGGTCGAACCGCCGCCAGGCCATTCCGCCGGAACTGATCGGAAAAATTGCTCCCACCAGGCTGGAAAGCATCAACCTGCGAGGCGTGATCCGCTTTCCTGTTGACCGTTATGCCGACCAAATCCTGCCCTCGCGGCAGGGAGCACCGATAACTGGCACCAACGGATGAAACCGATCACGGTTTGACGCCACGAATCCCGGATTTGAAGGTGAACAGGAAAGCCAACAGAATCAACGATCTAC
>NZ_BAAGQN010000040.1:0-1344 GCF_054783455.1 Simplicispira piscis | reverse complement strand
GTTGTTCAACGTAAGGAGTCCGACATGAATGCTACTACCGTTGCCGTCGATCTTGCAAAGTCCGTGTTTCAACTCGCCGTGGCCGATGATCAATGGCGCGTGGTTGAAACCCATCGCCTCACCCGCACCCAGTTTGAGCGCTGGTTTGTCAACCGTGACGTTTCCCTGGTCATCATGGAAGCCTGTGGCTCAGCCCACCACTGGGGACGCTGGCTCAACGGCCTGGGCATCGAGGTGCGCTTGCTACCCGCCCAGTACATCCGTGCCTACGTCAAGCGCAACAAGACCGATGCTGCCGATGCGGCAGCGCTGCTGGAAGCCGCCCGTGCTTCCGACATGCGCCCGGTGCGCATCAAGTCGGTGGAACAACAGGCCTTGCAGGGTATGCACCGCATCCGCAGCCTTTGGATGGGTACCCGCACCTCGCGCATCAATGCCCTTCGTGGGTTCTGCCGTGAGTTTGGCATTGCCATCCCAGTGGGAGCACGCACCGGCATTGAAGCAATCAGCCGTGTGCTGGCCGACCCCAACACGGCCGTGCCGGACTTGATTCGCGGCACCGCCAAGTTGTTGATTGAGGAGATTCGTCTTTTGGAAGCACGCATTGCCCAACTGGAGCGCGAGTTGGCTGCGCTGGCCAGGCTCAGCCCGGCCTGCACTACGCTGCTGTCGATTCCCGGTATTGGCCTGCTGACCGCGACTGCGATGGTGGCAGCTACATCCGGTGATGTGAGCCACTTCAAGGATGCTAGGCATTTCTCCAGCTGGTTTGGGCTGACACCGAAAGAGTACAGCTCGGGTAATTCCCGCTACCTGGGGCACATCTCCAAGAAAGGGGACCGCTACTTGCGTATGTTGCTCACGCATGGCGCCAGGAGCGTGCTGCGCGCCTCCAAGGTGGCGGATAACGCGGGGCGCGAGGTCTGTGGGGTGCGCCGCTGGGCACTGGATGTGCAAGCCCGCAGCAATCACAACAAGGCGGCGTGCGCGCTGGCGAACAAACTGGCGCGGATTTGTTATGCCACGCTGCGCGACAAGGTGGCGTTTGATGAACCTACCGTGCGCCTAGGCAAGAAGATCAGCAGGGAGAGTTTTGCGATGCCCGCTTGAATGCCAACATCCAAAACAGTCGTTATCGAGAAGAAACTGAACACCCATCCACGCTTGTGACGAGATTGATCGACCATCATGGCCAATAGGGTTCACCCCACACCGATAGACGCCGATAACTCTTCCGGCAGCTTGCCTGCCGTTCGTAGCGACTGGCGCATTGGTGACGCAGATTCCATGTCGGCACGGGACAAATACGATCCCATTTTAGATGCCGGATATACGACTGCAGGC
>NZ_BAAGQN010000039.1:0-922 GCF_054783455.1 Simplicispira piscis | reverse complement strand
CACGCAGTAATCGTGTAGGCATGGTGGCCAGGTCATCCCTGCGATTGAAACGGTAGACGAACTCGGCCAAGTAACGGTCAGCATATTTTTTATGCTTGATGGAGTGATACGTCCCATTGAGCGAAGTCTTGAGATTGCCCAGCATGATGTTGACCCACTTGAAGATGGGCATCTGCGCGGCTTGGCGGCCACTGCCGGTGACGTGCGCCTCGTGGGTGGCGCCCGCCGCCTTGACCTGTGCGAAGCATGCCGTGCCATCGGAGATCACATGCGCGCCAGCCGCCAGGGCTTTGCTCGCCCACGCCTTGAGTGCCTCTTTGGTAAAACCGGCCACTGGGTCAAGGCGCATCACCTGAGGGCGCCCCGCATCGTCGATCTGCACCGCCGCCACGAAAGCGCTTTTTTGCACCGTGCTGCGCCCGCCGTGGACATGACCGGCGCGCTCGCCGCCCAGATAGGCATCGTCGATCTGTACCTGCGCATCGAGCCGGCGCGAGTGCTCGCGTGCGAGCATGACGTGCAACAGCTTGTGCTTGATGGCCCACGCACTGGGATAGCTCACACCCAACTGTCGCTTGAGCTCCAGCGCGCTGATGGCATTCTTGCTCTGAGTGAGCAGATAGATCGCCAGAAACCACACGCTCAGCGGCAACTTGGTGTTCTCAAAGACCGTGCCGACGATGGACGATGACTGATAGCCGCAAATGAAGCACTCCCACAAGGGTCTGCCCAAACCATTTTGGGTGCGCAAACAACGCGAGCAGCCACAACGTGCGCAGCGCCAGCCTTGCGGCCAGCGCGCCTTGATCAGGGCCTGTTCGCACTGCTGCTCCGTGCCAAAGTCTTCGAGGAACTCGGACAGGGGTACTCCGCGTTGGAACTGGATAGGATTAAGGGGCATGGCGAGCCTCCTGAGCGCTGG
>NZ_BAAGQN010000038.1:0-5516 GCF_054783455.1 Simplicispira piscis | reverse complement strand
TGAGGCTCTGCTGATCGTGGCGGAGTTAGCAAAAACAAAGATGCAAATCTGGTTTTTGCGGGAACATTAAAAATATACAGCCGATAAGCGTGGGCGTTTGAAGCGAATTGCGAAGTTCTTTTGGAACTGAAGTCGCAAGACTTTAAACGCTCATGGAGATAGAAGTGAAGTTCACTTCAATTCCGTTTTTATGAGTGAAGTCGGAAGACTTTAAATTTATCAAGATCGAACTGTAGAGTTTGATCCTGGCTCAGATTGAACGCTGGCGGCATGCCTTACACATGCAAGTCGAACGGTAACAGCACTTCGGTGGCTGACGAGTGGCGGACGGGTGAGTAATACATCGGAACGTGCCCGATCGTGGGGGATAACTACTCGAAAGAGTGGCTAATACCGCATACGATCTACGGATGAAAGCGGGGGATCGCAAGACCTCGCGCGGACGGAGCGGCCGATGGCAGATTAGGTAGTTGGTGGGATAAAAGCTTACCAAGCCGACGATCTGTAGCTGGTCTGAGAGGACGACCAGCCACACTGGGACTGAGACACGGCCCAGACTCCTACGGGAGGCAGCAGTGGGGAATTTTGGACAATGGGGGAAACCCTGATCCAGCCATGCCGCGTGCAGGATGAAGGCCTTCGGGTTGTAAACTGCTTTTGTACGGAACGAAAAGACTCTTTCTAATACAGAGGGTCCATGACGGTACCGTAAGAATAAGCACCGGCTAACTACGTGCCAGCAGCCGCGGTAATACGTAGGGTGCAAGCGTTAATCGGAATTACTGGGCGTAAAGCGTGCGCAGGCGGTTATATAAGACAGATGTGAAATCCCCGGGCTCAACCTGGGAACTGCATTAGTGACTGTATAGCTGGAGTGCGGCAGAGGGGGATGGAATTCCGCGTGTAGCAGTGAAATGCGTAGATATGCGGAGGAACACCGATGGCGAAGGCAATCCCCTGGGCCTGCACTGACGCTCATGCACGAAAGCGTGGGGAGCAAACAGGATTAGATACCCTGGTAGTCCACGCCCTAAACGATGTCAACTGGTTGTTGGGAATTTACTTTCTCAGTAACGAAGCTAACGCGTGAAGTTGACCGCCTGGGGAGTACGGCCGCAAGGTTAAAACTCAAAGGAATTGACGGGGACCCGCACAAGCGGTGGATGATGTGGTTTAATTCGATGCAACGCGAAAAACCTTACCCACCTTTGACATGTATGGAAGATCGCAGAGACGCGATTGTGCTCGAAAGAGAGCCATAACACAGGTGCTGCATGGCTGTCGTCAGCTCGTGTCGTGAGATGTTGGGTTAAGTCCCGCAACGAGCGCAACCCTTGCCATTAGTTGCTACATTTAGTTGGGCACTCTAATGGGACTGCCGGTGACAAACCGGAGGAAGGTGGGGATGACGTCAAGTCCTCATGGCCCTTATAGGTGGGGCTACACACGTCATACAATGGCTGGTACAAAGGGTTGCCAACCCGCGAGGGGGAGCTAATCCCATAAAGCCAGTCGTAGTCCGGATCGTAGTCTGCAACTCGACTACGTGAAGTCGGAATCGCTAGTAATCGTGGATCAGAATGTCACGGTGAATACGTTCCCGGGTCTTGTACACACCGCCCGTCACACCATGGGAGCGGGTCTCGCCAGAAGTAGTTAGCCTAACCGCAAGGAGGGCGATTACCACGGCGGGGTTCGTGACTGGGGTGAAGTCGTAACAAGGTAGCCGTATCGGAAGGTGCGGCTGGATCACCTCCTTTCTGGAAAACTGCAGTTCTAATTGAACGCCCACACTTATCGGTTGTTGGAAAAAGTCGCTGCAAGCGCATATGTGAAAGCATGTGAGTGAGTAGAGGCAGGCCTGGGTCTGTAGCTCAGTTGGTTAGAGCACCGTCTTGATAAGGCGGGGGTCGGTGGTTCGAGACCACCCAGACCCACCAAGTGCTGCGGGCGACACGTGAGAAGACAATGCGGTTCCTGGGGGATTAGCTCAGCTGGGAGAGCACCTGCTTTGCAAGCAGGGGGTCGTCGGTTCGATCCCGTCATCCTCCACCAACATCCAAAGAGAGTTGCACAAGGCAGTGCAGCAAATCAACACCAAAGCAGCTTTGCAAAAGGCTGTTTTGTTGTTGATCGAGATAGTTCGATCAATCGGCTGTTCTTTAAAAATTCATAGAGTCGAATCAGCGTTGCTGATGGAAAGCATCGAAGGATGCACCGTGCCATCAGCAACATGAAATTTGATTGCGTCAACACGAATGAAACTTTGTTTTATTCAAGTAATGACGAATTGTTCTCTAGGTAGCAATACCGAAGAAACATTCATATTACGGCATAACGCGCAAGGTGAAAGACCTTGCAAGTCCTTGAAAAATTAGATGGAGATGTTTCGCAAGAGACGTCAAAGTTATAGGGTCAAGTGACTAAGAGCATGTGGTGGATGCCTTGGCGATGATAGGCGACGAAAGACGTGATAGCCTGCGAAAAGCTTCGGGGAGCTGGCAAATAAGCTTTGATCCGGAGATATCTGAATGGGGAAACCCACCCTTAGGGGTATCGCAACCTGAATACATAGGGTTGCGAGGCGAACCGGGTGAACTGAAACATCTCAGTAGCTCGAGGAAAAGACATCAACCGAGATTCCGAAAGTAGTGGCGAGCGAAATCGGAGAAGCCGTGCAGTGATAGCACGACGGTTAGCAAAATGGGATGGAAAGCCCAGCCATAGCAGGTGATAGCCCTGTATGCGAAAACCGACGTGTGGTACTAGGCTGCAGACAAGTAGGGCGGGGCACGAGAAACCCTGTCTGAATATGGGGGGACCATCCTCCAAGGCTAAATACTCATCATCGACCGATAGTGAACCAGTACCGTGAGGGAAAGGCGAAAAGAACCCCGGGAGGGGAGTGAAATAGATCCTGAAACCGCATGCTTACAAAAAGTAGGAGCCTCGAAAGGGGTGACTGCGTACCTTTTGTATAATGGGTCAGCGACTTACATTCAGTGGCAAGGTTAACCGAATAGGGAAGCCGTAGAGAAATCGAGTCCGAATAGGGCGAACATAGTCGCTGGGTGTAGACCCGAAACCAAGTGATCTATCCATGGCCAGGATGAAGGTGCCGTAACAGGTACTGGAGGTCCGAACCGACTAATGTTGCAAAATTAGCGGATGAGCTGTGGATAGGGGCGAAAGGCTAAACAAACTTGGAAATAGCTGGTTCTCTCCGAAAACTATTTAGGTAGTGCCTCAAGTATTACCGTCGGGGGTAGAGCACTGTTTAGGCTAGGGGGTCATGGCGACTTACCAAACCTATGCAAACTCCGAATACCGACGAGTACAGCTTGGGAGACAGAGCACCGGGTGCTAACGTCCGGACTCAAGAGGGAAACAACCCAGACCGCCAGCTAAGGTCCCTAAAATTGGCTAAGTGGGAAACGAAGTGGGAAGGCTAAAACAGTCAGGATGTTGGCTTAGAAGCAGCCATCATTTAAAGAAAGCGTAATAGCTCACTGATCGAGTCGTCCTGCGCGGAAGATGTAACGGGGCTAAGCCAGTTACCGAAGCTGCGGATGTGCAATTTATTGCACGTGGTAGGAGAGCGTTCTGTAAGCCTGTGAAGGTGCCTGGTAATGGGTGCTGGAGGTATCAGAAGTGCGAATGCTGACATGAGTAGCGTTAAAGGGGGTGAAAAGCCCCCTCGCCGTAAGCGCAAGGTTTTCTACGCAACGTTCATCGGCGTAGAGTGAGTCGGCCCCTAAGGCGAGGCAGAGATGCGTAGCTGATGGGAAACAGGTCAATATTCCTGTACCGATCAATAGTGCGATGTGGGGACGGAGAAGGTTAGCTCAGCCAACTGTTGGATATGTTGGTTCAAGCCTGTAGTCGTGCCCGGTAGGCAAATCCGCCGGGCTTAGATGAGGGGTGATAACGAGTCTGCTTGCAGACGAAGTGAGTGATACCCTGCTTCCAGGAAAAGCCACTAAGCTTCAGCTATTGACGACCGTACCGCAAACCGACACTGGTGCGCGAGATGAGTATTCTAAGGCGCTTGAGAGAACTCAGGAGAAGGAACTCGGCAAATTGATACCGTAACTTCGGGAGAAGGTATGCCCCAAGTAGGTGAACCTGTACAAGGCGAGCCCAAAGGGGTTGCAAAAAATCGGTGGCTGCGACTGTTTACTAAAAACACAGCACTCTGCAAACACGAAAGTGGACGTATAGGGTGTGACGCCTGCCCGGTGCTGGAAGATTAAATGATGGGGTGCAAGCTCTTGATTGAAGTCCCAGTAAACGGCGGCCGTAACTATAACGGTCCTAAGGTAGCGAAATTCCTTGTCGGGTAAGTTCCGACCTGCACGAATGGCGTAACGATGGCCACACTGTCTCCTCCTGAGACTCAGCGAAGTTGAAATGTTTGTGATGATGCAATCTCCCCGCGGAAAGACGGAAAGACCCCATGAACCTTTACTGTAGCTTTGTATTGGACTTTGAACGGATCTGTGTAGGATAGGTGGGAGGCTTTGAAGCCAGGACGCTAGTTCTGGTGGAGCCAACGTTGAAATACCACCCTGGTGCGTTTGAGGTTCTAACCTAGATCCATTATCTGGATCGGGGACAGTGCATGGTAGGCAGTTTGACTGGGGCGGTCTCCTCCCAAAGCGTAACGGAGGAGTTCGAAGGTACGCTAGTTACGGTCGGACATCGTGACGATAGTGCAATGGCATAAGCGTGCTTAACTGCGAGACTGACAAGTCGAGCAGATGCGAAAGCAGGACATAGTGATCCGGTGGTTCTGTATGGAAGGGCCATCGCTCAACGGATAAAAGGTACTCTGGGGATAACAGGCTGATACCGCCCAAGAGTTCATATCGACGGCGGTGTTTGGCACCTCGATGTCGGCTCATCTCATCCTGGGGCTGTAGCCGGTCCCAAGGGTATGGCTGTTCGCCATTTAAAGAGGTACGTGAGCTGGGTTTAAAACGTCGTGAGACAGTTTGGTCCCTATCTTCCGTGGGCGCTGCAGATTTGAGGAAGCCTGCTCCTAGTACGAGAGGACCGGAGTGGACACACCTCTGGTGTACCGGTTGTCACGCCAGTGGCATCGCCGGGTAGCTAAGTGTGGAAGAGATAACCGCTGAAAGCATCTAAGCGGGAAACTCGTTTCAAGATGAGATCTGCCGGGGGCTTGACCCCCCTAAAGAGTCGTTCTAGACCAGGACGTTGATAGGCTGGGTGTGGAAGTGCAGCAATGCATTAAGCTAACCAGTACTAATTGCTCGTGCGGCTTGACCCTATAACTTTGATCTCTCCAGATCAGGGATGTTATGCCAAGTTGTCGCAATCAAAATATAAGCTGATTCCAAACTCTATGAATTCGCTAGGCAGTCCTCAAAAACTGCCCAGCACCAAGTTATGCCTGATGACCATAGCAAGTTGGTACCACTCCTTCCCATCCCGAACAGGACCGTGAAACGACTTTGCGCCGATGATAGTGCGGGTTCCCGTGTGAAAGTAGG
>NZ_BAAGQN010000037.1:0-597 GCF_054783455.1 Simplicispira piscis | reverse complement strand
TTGCGCCCCGGCTGGTCCTTGAGCTTGTCGATCAGGCGCTGCGCACCGGCCGTGAAGTCCGTCGTGGCGGCGGGCAGGTATTCCTCGTGCGAGAGCTTGGCTTTCTTCACCGAGTCCTTGAAGGCTTTCACGCCGTCACGCCCAAAGGCGTTGTCCTGCGCCAGCGTGGCAATGGTCACGCCTTCCTTGTCGATCGCCACAGCGTTGCTGATGGCGTCCTGGCTGCTGTTGCGGCCGGTGCGGAAGATGTACTTGTTCCACTTGTCGCCGGTGATCGAATCGGCCACAGCAGGCTCGACCAGCAGGATCTTCTTGTATTCCTCGGCCACCGGCAGCATGGCCAGCGCCACGCCCGAGGCCGTGGGACCCACGGCGATGTCGGCCTTGTCGTCCGAATAGGCCGTCGCCAGCAGGCTCTTGCCCAGGTCGGGCTTGCCCTGGTCGTCTTTCTCGATCACCACCAGCTTCTTGCCTCCCACCATCATGGTGCCGCCGGTGGCGTACTCCAGGCCCATCATCAGGCCCGTCTGGGTCTGCTTGCCGTAGGCTTCGAGCGGCCCCGTCATGCTGTGCACGTGGGCAATGCGGATTTCGCCC
>NZ_BAAGQN010000036.1:0-1144 GCF_054783455.1 Simplicispira piscis | reverse complement strand
TCCACCCCTTCGGCCACCACGTCCAGGTCCAGGCTTTGCGCCAGCGCCAGGATGGTGCGCACGATGGCCGCGTCGTTCGGGTCGGTCAGCACGTCGCGCACAAAGCCCCGGTCGATCTTGACCTGGTCCAGCGGCAGGCGCTTGAGGTAGCCCAGGCTCGAATACCCGGTGCCAAAGTCGTCCAGCGCAAAGCCCACGCCTTCGCGCTTGAGTTGCACCATGCGCTCGATGGTGTCGTCCATGTCGCCCAGCAGCAGGCTTTCGGTCAGTTCGAGTTTCAGGCGCTTGGGGTTGGCACCGGTCTCGCGCAGGGTGTGCAGAACTTGCGCGGCAAAGTCGGGTTGGCGAAATTGCCGGGCGCTGACGTTGACGGCAATGCTCAGGTGGGCGGTTGCCTGCTGGGCGGCCCAGCGCACGAGTTGCTGGCAGGCGGTGTGCAGGATGTGCTGGCCCAGCGGCAGGATGAGGCCGGTCTGCTCGGCCAGGGGGATGAATTCCATCGGTGCGATGGCGCCGCGCTCGGGGTGGTTCCAGCGCGCCAGGGCTTCGGCGCCTTTGACGTGGCCGTGGTGGTCGACCACGGCCTGGTAGTGCACGAAGAGTTCGCCGCGCTGCAGGCCCTGGCGCAGGTCGGCTTCCAGGCTGGAGCGCTCGTGCAGGGCTTGCTGCATGCCAGGGTCGAAGAAGCGGTGGGTGTTGCGCCCGGCGGCCTTGGCTTCGTACATGGCTAGGTCGGCGCGCTTGAGCAGTTCGTCCACGCTCTGGCGTTCCTGGCCAAAGAGGGTCAGGCCGATGCTGGGGGTGCTGTAGTGCTGCTGGCCTGCCAGCTCAAAGGGGTTGTTCAGGGCCAAAAGCAGTTTGCGTGCCACGGCTTCGGCCTGGCGGGCGGCGTGGTCGGTGTCGGTGTCCAGGCCTTCGAGCAGGATGACGAATTCGTCGCCGCCAAAGCGCGCCACGGTGTCGCATTCGCGCACGCTGGCCGAGAGGCGGGCGGCCACTTGCGTGAGGAGCTGGTCGCCCATGTCGTGGCCCAGGGTGTCGTTGAGGTCTTTGAAGTTGTCCAGGTCGATGAACAGCAGGGCGCCGTGATGGTGGGTGCGCTGGCTGCTGAGCACCAGGCGGTGCAGGCGGTCGAGCAGCAGGC
>NZ_BAAGQN010000035.1:0-662 GCF_054783455.1 Simplicispira piscis | reverse complement strand
CTTTGCGCCATCAGGATGCGGCCCACTTCGGTCGAACCCGTAAAGCTGATGTGGCGCACGATGGGGCTCTCGCACAGCACCTTGCCAATGGCAATGGAGTTGTCCGCATCCGCACACAGGATGTTGAACACACCGGCCGGAATACCCGCGCGCTGGGCCAGCTCGGCGGCGGCCAGGGCGGTCAGCGGAGTCAGCTCGGCCGGCTTGATGACCACGGTGCAGCCAGCGGCCAGCGCAGGCGCCACCTTGCGGGTAATCATCGCCAGCGGAAAGTTCCAGGGCGTGATGGCGGCGCACACGCCGATGGGCTGCTTCAAGACCAGCAAACGGCGGCTGTTGTCGAACTGGGGCAGCGTTTCTCCATTGACGCGCTTGGCTTCTTCGGCAAACCACTCGACAAAGCTGGCGCCGTAGGCGACCTCGCCCTTGGCTTCGGGCAAAGGCTTGCCTTGCTCGGCCGTCATGATGCGGCCCAGATCGTCCTGGTGCTGCATGAGCAGGTCGTACCACTTGCGCAGGATGCTGCTGCGCTCCTTGGCCGTCTTGCTGCGCCAGGCAGGCCAGGCGGCGTTGGCGGCGGCTATGGCGGCCTGGGCGTCTTTGGGGCCCAGGTTGGCAACATCGACCAGGTGGGCTCCTGTGGCTGGATCATGCACGGCAAA
>NZ_BAAGQN010000034.1:0-629 GCF_054783455.1 Simplicispira piscis | reverse complement strand
TTCCTGGCACGCTGCGAGATGGGCATGCGAATCAACCAGTCGCCCGCGCCCAGACATTGCACGACCTCATGGCGCAAGTTGTCTCTGGCCCGCATGAGCCAGTGGCGTTGCTCGCCTGCGCCCTGCCAGTTGAGCAGGAACGACGCCGAGAAATACGCGCGGTCAAACAAGGTGATGGAGTGATCCAGGCCGCGCAATCGGGCGGCCAGTGTCAATTCTCCTTGGGTGTAGTCACCCAGTTGCGCATCCAGTAGTTCGTGGCTATCTGTGTCCAGCAGGCATACGGCCCGAACCATGGGCCAGGGCTGGGGGCCGTACTGTGTCTTGCCGCTTCCCAGCACCTGGCGGTTGTCTGCACTGTCGGGCGCAGACCAGACCACCCCATCGACGGCCAGCACACGCAAGCGATCTTCATGCACGGGATGCGATCTTGCCCAGGCCTGCGTGAGCAGTGCAAACAAGTGCTCCAAGGGTTGCGAGCCCAGCCGCTGGCGAGCCTGCACGCTGCTGCTGGGAGCCGGTAACTCTTGCCCCTCAAGGGTCAAGGCCATCTCTTGCACCACCTGCCACATGGGCATGTGACGAAACAAGGCCAGACCAATGACCAGCCAGATGGCGTGATCTGCGGG
>NZ_BAAGQN010000033.1:70016-133606 GCF_054783455.1 Simplicispira piscis | reverse complement strand
GGCTCTTCAGCCCCCAGACCAGATCGGCTCAGTCGCTCTTCCTAGGAAGAACTTCTGTGCAGCGAAGCCCTCGACTGTAGCACAGGGCGAGAAGGAATCCGGCCTCAGTACGAAATATTTATGTCATGGCCCTGATAATGGGCGCTATGGCATTGATTACTCTACTAAACGCTCAACTCGCCTTCGGGCATGTGGCCTTGCTCGACCACGCTACTTTTTCGCTGGAGACTGGCGAGCGCATCGGCCTGATCGGCAGAAATGGCGCCGGGAAGTCCTCCCTGCTAAAAATACTGGGGGGGCTTGCACATTTTGACGATGGGGCGCGCCACGTTCAGCAGGGCGTGCGCATTGCTTACGTCGCACAAGAACCTGAGCTCGATCCTGCTGCGACGGTTTTTGAAGCGACTTCGCAGGGCCTGTCCAAAGTCATCGCGTTGCGCGACCAGTACTTGTCTGGTGCGGAAGGGTTGGATCTCGATGCGCTGCAAACCCAGATCGAAGCCTATGACGCATGGAACTGGGAGCAGCGCGTGGAGGAGACCTTGCAGCGACTACACCTAGATCCTCTCGGGCGCGTTGGAGACTTATCTGGCGGCACAAAAAAGCGCGTTGCCTTGGCCCAGGCCCTGGTCACCCGCCCGGACGTGTTGTTGCTGGACGAGCCGACCAACCACCTGGACCTCGATTCCATTGAATGGCTTGAGGAGTTGCTCGTGGATTTTCCGGGCAGCGTGGTGACCATTTCCCACGATCGAACCTTTCTAGATCGCGTGGCCACACGCATCGTTGAGTTGGATCGGGGGCAGTTGCGCTCCTATCCGGGCAACTTCGCGCAATATCTTGTGCAAAAGCAGGATCAATTGGCCCAAGAGGAGACCATTTCGGCCAAGGCAGACAAACTGCTGGCTCAAGAAGAAATCTGGATTCGCAAAGGGGTCGAGGCACGCCGCACGCGCAGCCAAAGCCGTATTTCACGACTTGAAGACTTGCGCTCTCATCGGGCAGCCCGTCGTGAAACCTTGGGCAGCGTGAAGATGGACCTGGCCGCCGGAGCGCCCAGCGGAAAGATCGTCGCTGAACTGGAGGGTGTCTCCAAGTCCTTTGGCGACAAGACCATCGTCCGCAACTTCACCGGCACGATTCTTCGTGGCGACAAGGTTGGCCTGATCGGCCCGAACGGCGCCGGCAAGACAACATTGCTCAAACTCATTTTGGGCGAGTTGCAGGCCGATAGCGGGCGGATTCGCCAGGGTGCCAATCTGGAGGTGGCCTATTTTGACCAGATGCGCCATGCCATTGATCTTGACGCCACCCTGGAGGATTTCATCAGCCCGGGCAGTGAATGGATAGAAATTGGCAAGCAACGCAAGCACGTCAAGAGCTACCTCGGCGATTTTCTTTTTTCTCCCGCCCGCGCGCATTCGCCTGTGCGGTCGCTGTCTGGCGGAGAGCGCAACCGGCTTTTGCTTGCGCGGCTTTTTGCACGGCCTGCCAATGTGCTGGTGCTCGACGAGCCGACGAATGATCTGGACATCGAAACACTCGACCTACTCGAAGAGTTGCTGCAGACCTATGACGGAACGGTATTCCTGGTCAGCCATGACCGCACTTTTCTGGACAATGTGGTTACCAGCACCATTGCCTTTGAAGGCGACGGGCTTTGGCGCGAATATGAAGGCAGTGTTCAGGACTGGCTGCTGCAATCCCGGCGCAGCCGAGAGATCGCGGCCGCAGCACCTTTGGCAAGTCAGTCGACCGTCGCACTAGCGAGCAGCGACAAAACGGCCGAGATTTCCCCCCCGGAAAAGCGCGAAACGCCGACAAAAAAGAAACTCAGCTACAAGGACCAACGCGAGCTCGATCAACTGCCTGGTCATATTGCGGCTCTGGAAGAAGAGCAAAAGTCGATACAAGAGACGCTTGCCGACGGATCTCTTTACAGCAGTGATGGTGCACGTGCTGCAGCGCTGCATGTGCGCGAGGGAGAAATTGAAACCGCATTGATGAATGCGCTGGAGCGGTGGTCACAGCTTTCAGAATGACTGCGTCAGAACCAATTTGGGCACACTACAGTCCTGCCCCAGGTAGGTCTGTAGTGTGCTATCGGTTGTAAGGCCCCTCAAAACCATCAAAAAGAATAGCTGCTACCGCTTGTATTTATTAGGTTTCAATGCGTTTCCCATTGGAAATCGTGGTGCAGAAAACGCTACACGCTATTGTTTTTGACAGCGTAAGCGTCAAGTCCCCTGATCCTTAGATGCGGTGGTGGACACGATCTGAACCCCCACGCAACCTGGCAACCAGTGCGGGCGCTATCTGTGCCAAGGGAAGAACCTCATCGGCAGCGCCATGGGCAATGGCTTCACGCGGCATGCCGAACACAATACAGCTGGCTTCGTCCTGCACATAGTTATAACTGCCTGCATCCTTCATTTCACGCATGGCAGCTGCGCCATCGTTGCCCATTCCGGTCAGCATGATGCCAAAGGCATTGCGTCCTGCGAGGGCCGCGCCTGACTTGAACAAAACCTCCACAGAAGGTTTATGGCGGTTGACGGCAGGACCATCGTCCACGACGGCAACGTAATTGGCGCCACTGCGGCTGATATGGAATTGCTTTCCGCCGGGAGCAATGTACGCATGCCCCGGCAAAATGCGCTCCCCGTGCACCGCTTCTTTGACCGTGATCTGGCACAAACCGTTCAGACGGGCAGCAAAGCTGGTCGTAAAGCCCGGCGGCATATGCTGGGTGATGAGAATGGCGGGCATGTCCGCAGGCAAGTGCACCAGAACTTCCTTGATGGCTTCAGTGCCCCCGGTTGATGCGCCAATGAAAATCAGTTTTTCGGTAGAAAGCCGCCCCAGCAGCCCGGCGGCAGGCAAGGGCGAAGGAGAGACAGTTCCAGGCGCCGAGGGATCGCGCTGGATACGGCGTACCTTGGCGACCGCTGCCACGCGGATTTTTTCGACAATGTGCCCCGCCAAGTCGTTCAGGCCACTGCTCAGGCCTACCCGGGGTTTGGCCACAAAATCGACAGCGCCTAGTTCCAGCGCCTTCAAGGTGACTTCCGCACCGCGTTCGGTCAATGTCGAGATCATCACCACCGGCATCGGCCGCAAACGCATCAGGCGGCCGAGGAAGTCGATGCCATCCATGCGCGGCATTTCAACGTCCAGGGTGATGACATCGGGGTCCAGTTCCCGAATAATTTCGCGTGCAATCAAGGGGTCATTGGCCGTGCCAATGCATTCCATGTCGTGCTGTCGGTTGATGATCTCGGCGAGCAAACTGCGCACCAGCGCGGAGTCATCGACAACAATCACCCGGATCTTCTTACCCATCGCCCACCTTCACATTCAAAACAAATCAACAGATCCACCGGACGTCGTCTTGGCGACCACCGCAGCATTGCCACGCTTGTCTTGCGCGACGAGTTCTTCGGGGTGGGAATGCGCCAAACGCTTGACCATGGCTTTGCCCGTCACTGGGAAAAAAACGACTTTTCGCGGGTAGATATCCAGCACATCCTCCGACACCACGGGAATACGCTCGGTGTGCAGATAGTTGACAACAAATTGCGTATTGCGCTCGCCCACGTTCATCGTGGTAAAGCTGTGCATGACCTGCGCCCCGCCAAAAATTTTGGCCTGCATGGTTTCTCGCCGGGCACCGAGCTTGAGCATTTCGTTGATCAACAACTCCATGGCATACGAGCCATAGCGCCCCGAGACATCGATCGAATCACCATCGGGCAGCATGAAGTGGTTCATTCCCCCCACACGCACACGGCTGTCCCATAGGCATGCGGCGATGCAAGAACCCAGCACGGTCATGATCACCAGGTTTTCGTTGGAAACGAAGTATTCACCGGGCAATACCTTGACGGCGTTGTATTGGAAGTGGGGGTCGTAATAGAAAAAGGAGGCCTGCCCTGGCTTGACGGATCTGGACTTCAATTCCTGCAGCGATGATTCCGGCGCCACTCCCGCATTGACAGGATAAACATCAGCCCCTAGCGGGGCAATCCGTGGTGCCCGCCGTCGTTCCGGAGTTCCAGAGGTTCTGGACGCTGCGGATGAAGCAGTCGAGTCGGTTGGACCGGATTTTGATGTGGTCATGAGTTTGAGAAAAATAACAGCCTGTGAGGGTCAGCGACGCTCGTACACCGTTTTCCCACGCAAAGTAAACAAATCCCGAGATTCACTGAAATTCTCCGCATGCCCGACAAAAAGCATGCCCCCTGGTTTAAGCACCCTGTGGATACGCTCCAGTACCCGACGCTGGGTCGCCGCATCGAAATAAATCATCACATTACGACAAAAAACCACATCAAAAGGGTCTCTGAAAGGCCAATCGTCACGAATCAGATTCACGCTGATGAAATCGATCGCCTTGATCAACTCTGGTTTGACACGCACCAAGCCGGAGTTACCGCTCTTGCCTTTCATAAAGAAACGCTGCAGATGCGCCTGCGTCAGCCCCTTCAAGCTGTCGAGCCTGTAAACGCCCTGGGCGGCCGTTGCCAGCACACGTGAATCAATATCACTGGCGGTGAGTTTGAAGTTTGCGTTGGCCCCCAGGGTCTCGAAGGCTGTCATAACAATCGAGTAGGGCTCTTCACCGGTGGATGCAGCATTGCACCATACCCGCCACGGCGTTCCTGCCGGTTTGGATTTCAGATGTGAAGCAAAAATCTCAAAGTGGTGTTGTTCACGGAAGAACGCCGTGAGATTCGTGGTGAGGGCGTTGATGAACTCCTGCCACTCTGAACCATCGTGCGTTTCCAGCCACCCGAGGTAGTCCTTAAAACTGGTGTGCCCCGTCTCACGCAAGCGGCGTGAAAGACGGCTGTACACCATGGCGTGCTTGCCCTCATGCAGATTGATGCCAGCACGCTGGTAAATCAGCGCTTGCACGCGGGAAAAGTCAGCATCCGTCCAGACAAACTCGCGTCCCTGCGCCAAAGGGCCATTCCCCCCTCCTCCTGCAGCGGCCCGCGTGGCGCTGCCACGTTCGGCACGGTCTGCCAGATCGGAATGGGGGTTGCGAAGCATGAAATTTCCTGGAGCAGTTTTGATGAACTCAATGACCTGAAACATCCGCAACGGAAGCAGCGCAGCCCCGTCGCATTGCTTCGCTGCACAGCCTTCTCAGGCCATGGAAATCATCCGCCAGCAGCTACCAGTCCCATATCGACGCTGGACATCAGTTTCTCGATATCCAGCAAAATCAGCATACGCTCGCCCACCGAGCCCAGACCGAGAATGCAATCGTTCTCGATCACGCTTTCGATATCCGGAGCCGCCCGGATATTGTCGGGAGCCAATTCCATGACATCGCTCACGGAGTCCACCACGATGCCCACGACGCGATTGCGCAGGTTCAGGATAATGACCACGGTGAAGTCGTTGTACTCTGCCTGCGAGCAATTGAACTTCAAGCGCATGTCCACGATGGGAATAATGGTCCCCCGGAGATTGACCACCCCTTTGATGAACTCAGGAGCATGCGCGATCCGGGTGGGCGGCTCGTAGCCTCTGATTTCCTGGACCTTGAGAATATCGATTCCGTATTCTTCCTGGTCCAGCCGGAACGTCAGGTATTCCCGGGCACCCGATGACACTGTTTCTGCTGCTTTGCCAATCACGCTCATGTGAATTCTCCTTACGTTGCAGTGGTGGGGGTCGATGGTGAGGCTTGCGCGTTTAATGGCGCGCTCTGCGCACCAAGCCACCAATATCAAGAATCAGGGCCACTCTGCCGTCGCCCAGAATAGTCGCGCCCGAAACGTTAGGCACTTTACGGTAGTTGGATTCGAGGTTTTTGACCACCACCTGGTGCTGTCCCAACAACTCATCCACCAGCAAGGCCACCCGGTTGCCATCGGCTTCTACCACCACCATGATGGTGCTGGATTTTTCGAGATCGAAACGCGGCACTTCAAAAATGCGCTCCAGCCCTATGACGGGCATGTATTCATCACGAACCTTGACCAACTGGGAGCCTTGAGCGACAGTGTTTACATCACTGGCGTTCACCTGGAATGATTCCACCACCGAGGACAAGGGCAGGATGTATACCTCTTCCCCGACACCGACGGACATCCCGTCCATGATGGCCAAAGTCAAAGGAAGCCGCACCGAAACCTTGGTGCCATATCCCTCCGATGAATCAATCTCGACCGAGCCATTGAGCGCTGCGATATTGCGCTTCACGACGTCCATTCCAACGCCTCGGCCTGACACATCGGTCACCACATCGGCTGTTGAAAAACCCGGAGCAAAAATGAGTTGCCAAACATCAGCGTCACTCATCTGATCCGAGACATCAATGCCACGCTCGCGCGCTTTGCTCAGGATTTTTTCGCGTGACAAGCCCTTTCCATCATCTTTCACCTCGATAACGATAGAACCGCCTTGGTGCGAGGCAGAAAGCGTAATGGTTCCGTGCTCAGGCTTGCCGTTGGCCAAACGCTCGGCAGGCAGTTCGATGCCATGGTCGCCGCTGTTGCGCACCAGATGGGTGAGAGGGTCTGTGATCTTTTCCACCAGTCCCTTATCGAGCTCAGTGGCCTCGCCCAACGTCACCAATTCAACCTTTTTACCCAGCTTGTTGGCCAGGTCGCGCAGCATGCGTGGGAAACGGCTGAACACGATGGACATCGGAATCATCCGGATGGACATGACCGATTCCTGCAAATCGCGCGTATTGCGATCCAGATCGGCCAGCCCGGCCAGCAGCTGCTGGTGCACAGCCGAGTCCAGTCCCAGGCTGTTCTGCGCCAGCATGGCCTGGGTAATGACCAACTCGCCCACCAGATTGATCAGCTGATCGACCTTGTTGACGGCCACTCGAATGGTGGTGGACTCCACCTGCGCCTGGCTTCCACCTTTGGTGTCACCTGCAGGTTTGGGCGCTATGCGGGTAACGGCCGAAGAGGGCTCGATGGCTTGCACAGCCGCCATGGCGTTGCCGGCAGGCATACCCGGTGAATTATCGAAAAACCCATAAGCCTCCTCCGCAGATGCGGGGACTGCAGCCGCCTCTAGCAACTCATCGTCTGGTGCCGCCGACACTGTCGCAATGTGCACCTGCTCCTTTGCCACGTGAAACGCAAACAGATCCAGCAAGTCACTGTCAGATGACGATGTTTCCACCGCAAAAAGCCTTGTTGCACCATCTCCAGAGGGCAGATCCGCAATCGTGCCCAGCCCGGGAATATCGCGGAACAACTCCTTGATGGCATCGGCCTGGTCCATGCGCTCCAGAGGTCCGATACGCACCTGCAGGCTGCGAGGCCCCTGGGCTGTCGACGGCGCACTGGGCGCAGCCTGAACAACGGGCGCGGGCGGCGGTGGGGGCGCGCTGGGCGCCACGGGCGCCGCGACAGCAGCACTCTGCACAGGAACGCCTCCAGCCGCCAACTCGCTGATACGGCGCACGAGATCAGCGGAGGAAGGAGGTTCATCCTGCGCTCCCGACTGGTGCCGCGCCAGCAGATTGCGCGAGGCGTCAGCGGACTCCAGCAGCACATCCACCATCTGCGGAACAGGCTGCAACTCATGGCGCCGCAATTTGTCGAGCAACGACTCCATCTGGTGCGTCAATTCCGCCACATCAGAGAAGCCAAAAGTCGCTGCACCGCCCTTGATGGAGTGCGCGCAACGGAAAATACCGTTGAGCTCTTCATCATCCGCCTTCTCCAGATCAAGATCGAGAAGCATGCTCTCCATCTGATCCAGGTTCTCACTCGCTTCCTCAAAAAAAATCTGATAGAACTGAGTCAGGTCAAAGTCTGCACCCGATCCGGATCCTTCTTGATAGGTTTCACCCATATGGCGCTCCTGTGTACTTGCTGTATGGTCAACAATGGATCTAACGGATCACTTTTTTGATCACTTCGATCAATCGATTGGGATCAAATGGCTTTACCAACCACCCAGTGGCCCCGGCTGCACGTCCTGCCTGCTTCATCTGATCGCTGGACTCCGTTGTCAGGATAAGAATGGGTATGGTTTTGAACTTAGGGTCTTCGCGCAGCTTACGGGTCAACCCGATGCCATCCAGACGCGGCATGTTCTGGTCTGCCAAAACAAGGTCTATGGCGTGGTTCTGGGCCTTTTCAAGCGCATCTTGACCATCTACCGCCTCGACTACATGGTAGCCCGCACCCGAGAGGGTAAAAGACACCATCTTCCGCATGGACGGAGAGTCATCAACGGCAAGGATCGATTGCATTTAGAACTCCAACAGGCTTCAATTTATTGATTAGATCAGGATTCTGACCGCACTAGAACAGGTCGATGGATCCGGCATCCATCTCACTTTGCGTCACTGGATTGGGGCGATCAGGGGCCATTTCCGCAAAAGGCGCTGCTTCTTCGCCGTCCTCGGAGCCCATGGATTCCGCGGCAAGCCGAAAAGCACAGCTTTGCAGTACCTTGGTGGTATGCCAGATCAGCTGCGATGCCATGTCCTGGAACTGCAGCTCTGTCACGGCGCTGCGCAACGCTGTTCGCGCTGCGGCCAACTCGGGGGAGTCGCCAACGACGGAGTCCGTCAAAGACTCGTTGGCCTCCCCGAACCGCTCAAGCAGATTGTCCGTGGCGTGGCTGAGCAAGCCCTCCAGGCGGTGCAAATCATGCATCACGACCAGCAATGAATCCTGCAATTCTGCAGCCACCATCACCGGCAGACGAACCCCGGGCCCATCAGATCCTGTTTGCATTGATTGCATCGCTTCTCCCCTGACGCAGATAGCGACAAGATACACGAATCCCAGATAACGTCGTACGCTCAAGAACAATAAACATCTCGCACACTCCCTGAGCTTTGCGTCATTCAACCGCAGAACAAGAGACCGACCTACAGGACAAGCACCCCTTGATTGTTCCAATTTGTATCCTATGATAGCCGCTCCCATGGCACCCCACTCCAATAGCCTGCCATTGCGCATCCTGCATCTTGAGGACTCGACTGCGGATCACGAACTGGCCCGCTTGACTTTACGCCGCGCCGGTTTGGGGCATACCCTGCACCGGGTGGACACGCTGGAGGGATTTCGGGACAGCCTCGGCCAAGAATCCTTTGATGTGGTTTTGGCGGACTACAACTTGCCGGGCTTTACGGCATTGGATGCCTGGGCACTGATTTCCGGGCAACCGGGGCATCCACCCTTCATTCTTCTGTCCGGGGCCATTGGTGAAGCCGCCGCAGTAGATGCCATGCGCCTGGGGATTGCAGACTATGTTCTGAAGGACGAAATCGCCCGGCTTCCCCATGTGATTGAGCGTGCACGCGAAGTACACGAAGCACGCATTGCGCGAGAGCAGGCAGTGCAAGAACTGGCCCACTCGCAACAACACCTGGCTGAACTGACCGAACACCTACAAAGCTCCATCGAGCAAGAGCGCGCAGCCATTTCACGGGAAATTCATGACGACATTGGTGGGTCACTGACCGCCATATTGTTTGATCTTGCCTGGATTGGCCGCCACGCTCAGCAAACCGAGGTCTGTGAGCATGCGCAAGCCGCTACGAACATGCTGCAGCATGCGCTGGGGGCAAGCCAACGCATCATGATGAATCTGCGCCCGCCTGTTCTGGACCAGGGACTGGTGGCCGCCGTACAGTGGTTGGCCAGTGGGTTTGAGCGGCGTAGCGGCGTAGCAACACAGGTACGCTCTAATGCCACGGTGATCCATCTTCCTCCGGAGGTTCAACTGGTAGCCTATCGCACGGCACAAGAAGCGCTGACCAACGCATCCAAATACGCACAAGCCCAAACCATTCACATCGACATGGCGGACACCGGGGGCGTTTTTACGCTGGAGATCAGTGACGACGGACGTGGGCTGGAAGACGGCGCACTCACAAAACCCAAGTCCTTCGGCCTGACGGGTCTGCGCGAGCGTGCCAAAACAGTCGATGGCTGGCTAGACATCAGTAGCCTTAGCGGACAGGGCACTTCGATCATCCTATCGGTGCCTCTATGCCCGCCGCCTGAAAAGGACAACACACCATGATTAGGGTGGTACTGTGCGATGACCACGCTGTGGTACGGCGAGGCATCCGGGACACATTGACCGAGGCGCCCGACATTGCAATTACTGGAGAAGCAGGAAGCTACCCCGAATTACGCGAAGTGCTACGCACGGCTGAATGTGATGTGTTGCTTCTGGACCTGAACATGCCTGGCCGTAATGGCCTTGAAGTCTTGGCAAGTCTGCGCGAGACGGATTCATCGATCAAGGTACTGGTGGTCTCTATGAACCCGGAGGACCAATATGCAGTGCGCTGTCTGCGTGCAGGGGCCCAAGGTTATGCCAGCAAGGCTAGCGATCCGGTCGCCCTCATCGATGCGGTCCGCACCATCTCACAGGGCCGCAAATACCTCACGCCAGAAGTGGCCCAAATGCTGGCCGACAGTGTTTCTCAACCCGAGCAGGAAGTCCCCCATGCAGCGCTTTCGGAGCGGGAACTCCAGACGCTTCTCAAAATCGCCTCGGGCAAGCGTCTATCCGAGATCGCTGATGAGTTGATGCTGAGCCCTAAAACCGTCAGCGTCTACCGTGCCCGGGTGCTAGAAAAGCTCAAGCTGAACAACAATGCGGAATTGACGGTTTACGCCATCCGCAATCAGCTCGTTTAAAACACTTTAGCGCTGCGCAGCAAATAGGTCGATGGCCTGCTGCATGAGCGTCAATACCGGCTGTTCCAGCATTGGTAGCGTGGCAGCAATGCCCAACAGCCCCACCGTCAGCGTGACAGGGAAACCCACCGCATAGATATTCATTTGCGGTGCCACTCGTGAAATGATGCCCAGCGTCAAGTTGACGAACAGCAACAAGGCGACCATGGGTAGGGCAATCCACAGCGCGCTGGAAAATAATGCCCCCCCCATTTCATACAGCCGCATCTGGGCCAGCCCATGCAAGGCGTTTCCATCAACAGGAAAACGGTCGAAGCTCTTGACCACGGCCATCAACACCATCAAATGGCCGTTGATCACCACAAACAAGAGCATGGCCATGTTTCCAAAAAACCGCGCCACAGCACTGACCTGGGCATTGCTGGCTGGATCGAAAAAGGAAGCAAAGTTCAAACCCATCTGCAAGCCAATGACTTCCCCCGCAAGCTCGACGGAAGCAAACACCAACCGGACCGCAAAGCCAATGGCCAAGCCTACGGCAACCTGTTGTGCAACCGCGCCGAATGCTTCAGGACCGTTCAAGGAAATAACGGGCTGATCTACCAGCGCCGCCTGCGCGCACAGTGCGACGAAAAACGCGAGCCCAATCTTGGCGCGCATGGGGATAGCGCGCAGAGAAAACAAAGGCGCCACCGAAAACACGGCCAAAATCCGTAAAAAGGGCCACAGGATGGGCGACAGCCAAGCGACCAACTGCGATTCAGAAAACGTGATCACAGTATGACTAAAACGCTTAAGCAATCATTGACGGGATGGACTCAATGGTGCGCCGTATGTAGTCCACCAGCGTGCTCACCATCCACGGACCTGCGATTGCAAAGACCACCATGGCGGCAATCAGCTTGGGAACGAAGGCCAGCGTCGCCTCATGGATTTGCGTCACTGCCTGAAAGATGCTGACCAGCAAGCCCACCGCCATCACCACGCCAAGAACAGGCATAGCAATCATCAACAAAAGCGTTAACGCCTCACTCCCAATGGTCAAAACCATTTGTGATGTCATGGCGGCTCCTTCACGTCACAAAACTGGCGGCCAGGGACCCGATGAGCAAATTCCATCCGTCAGCAAGGACGAATAGCATCAACTTGAACGGCAGAGCCACCAAAACGGGAGACAGCATCATCATGCCCAGCGACATCAAGATGCTGGACACCACCATATCGATCACCAGAAAGGGAATAAAGATCATGAACCCGATCTGGAATGCCGACTTGAGCTCGCTGGTGACAAACGCAGGCACCACAACCCGCAAAGGCGCAGTCTCCGCGGTCACCGAGGCCTCCAGCCGCGCCAGCCGGGCAAACAACGCAAAATCGGACTGCCGCGTCTGCTTGAGCATGAATTGCCGCATAGGGGCTTCAGCCTTCTCAATCGCCTGCTCGAAACTGATGGCATTAGTGGTGTACGGCAGATAGGCATCCTGGTACACCTTGTCCAGGGTCGGCCCCATGACAAACAGGGTCAGAAAAAGCGATAGACCGATGATGACCTGATTGGGAGGCGCCGACTGCGTGCCAATCGCCTGCCGCATCAGCGAAAGCACGATGACAATGCGCGTGAACCCGGTCATCATCAACAAAATGGCGGGCAAAAAAGACAACGCCGTAAAGAACAGCAAGGTCTGAATAGGCACGGAGAAGCTCGTGCCATTACTCCCGGAACCCACTAGTACCGGTAACGAACCGGCCGCTTGCGCCAACGCAGGCGAGTGAACGGCCAGCAAGAAAAAACTGGGCACCAGTAGCTTGGCAGTCCAAGAGAAAGCGGCAGACCTGTATTGGAGCACTCCCGCGGTCATGGGGGCGCACTCCCTACATCCAGGGCGCTGTGAGCAGCAAGGGCAGAATGGTGTTTCTGCATTTCCTGAGAAAAATCAGCACGCGGCGGTACAACACTCGCATTTTGTAGAACATGCAGGCAAGTGATGTGCTGCGCAGTCACACCCAGCACCATCTGGATGCGGGCATGCTCTGGCCCCACCTCCACAGTCACCACGCGCTGCTGCGGCCCTACGGCCACCGCAGACAGAACCCTGGCCGTTGCACCCGGCGCCAAGCCTGCGCCAGCCTGCCGCTGCTGGATGCGTCGCACCAGCCAGGGCAAAGCTGCCATGGCTGCGACGAACAGCACCACGACCCACAGCGTCTGCGACATGTCCGCGTTACCCACGACTGACCCGGCGCAAACGCTCGGAGGGGGTCACCACGTCGGTCAGGCGAATACCAAATTTATCGTTCACCACCACCACTTCACCCTGCGCGATCAGGTAGCCATTGACCAGCACATCCATCGGTTCGCCCGCAAGCGCATCAAGCTCCACCACCGACCCCTGGGCCAGTTGCAGAATATATTTGATGGGCACCTTGGTCCGCCCCAATTCGACCGACAGCTGAACCGGAATATCCAGCACCATGCTGATGTCATGCGACGTACCATCAACGCCACCAGCAGAAAACGGGCGAGCGGGCTCACCACTCAAAGGCCCGCCTTGCTCCGCATCACCAGGCGCCGCATCCGCGGTTTTCTGCTCCTCCAGCGCCTCAGCCCAACCCGCAAAGGGATCGTCTGCGGCTTCCGCGCCTTCTTTGTTTTCCGGATTATCTTCAGCCGACATCTTTTTCTCCCATCCAGTTCATGTCTGAATTGCGCAGACACTCCTCAATGCGAATTGCATATTTGGAGTTGTGGGTCCCATACTGGCACTCAAATACCGGCACCCCACCAATCGAAGCGCGTATGCGCGGCTCGCGATCCAGTTCAATAAAATCACCCGGCTTCATGGCGAGCAGTTGCTCCACCGTGGCATCGGCACGGGCCAGCTCTGCCACAAGAACGACCTCTGCCGACTGGATTTCTCGCGTCAGCACACGTACCCAGCGACGATCCACCTCAATCGAATCCCCTTGGGTGGAGGAATAAAGCACATCGCGGATCGGCTCCAGCGTGGCATAGGGCATACAGATATGAATCGCACCCGAGAGGTCCCCAATTTCAAGCTGAAAAGCTGTGGAAACCACGATTTCACTGGGTGTAGCAATATTGGCAAACTGGGGTTGCATCTCCGAGCGCTGGTAGTGCAGCTCAAGGGGATAGATACCTTGCCATGCCTTCTTGTATTCGGAGCAGATCACATCGACCAGTCGATTGATGATGCGTTGCTCTGTGGGGGAAAAGTCGCGTCCCTCGATCCGGGTCTGGAATTTCCCCACGCCGCCAAAAAGGGTATCGATGATGCCAAAAACCAGTGACGGCTCGCACACGATCAGGCCGCTACCGCGCAGCGGCCTGATCGCCACAATATTGAAATTGGTTGGTACCGCCAGTTCCCGCAAGAACGCGCTATAGCGCTGCACCGCAACGGTACCCACCGAAATTTCGGGGCTGCGGCGAATAAAATTGAACAAGCCGATACGGAAATTGCGCGCAAACCGTTCATTGACGATTTCCATCGTCGGCATGCGGCCACGAACGATACGCTCCTGGCTGGAGATATCGTAGTTGCGTATCTCGCCTTTATCGAAGACTTCTTCTTCCGTCTTCTGGCTCTCCCCCGTCACACCCTCCAAAAGGGCATCGACTTCTTCCTGGGATAAAAATGATTCGCTCATGGCAATGCCTTTGGACGCCTACTGAACGATAAAACCGGAAAAAAGCACACGCCGAACGGGATTGGGAGCGGCCTTGCGGCTTCGTGACTGCACGTCCTCCGCGCCATCATCATCGTTTTGCTTCGCACCCTTCTTTGACACAGGCGCATCAATGCCCAAAGTCTGCGACACCTCGCGCAAAATATCCGTCGCCAACTTTTCCTTGCCCTCGCGGGCCAGCAGCTCATCGGAAGTGCGCTGCGAAGCCAGCATGATGATGCCATTGCGAACGCTGGGCATATGCTGTTTGACGAGATCTGCGGTTTTACCATCGGCCAGTTCCAGGGTAATTCCCAGCTGCACAAACCGTTCACCACCGTTATCGGCGAGGTTGACCACCAAGGTGTCGATTGGCAGGAAAGTGGGCGCCACGACGGGCTCATGTGATTTCGCGGAGACAGCTTCTCCATCCTCATCTGCAGCATTGCGCTTCGACAAAAACCATGCGGCTCCACCACCCACAACGGCCAGCAGCAGCACGACCACGGCAATGATGACGATCAGCTTCTTGCTTTTGCCAGGTTTCTTTGCAGAGTCGTCTGCGGAGACATTGGAGGACACGTTGAAATTTCCTAGCGTCGGATACGGTCAGCACAGGCCCGGCATGAACGCCCGACCTTTGCACATGGCCCATTATTGGGCGCACACCGGCCCATAATAGCCAGAATAAAAGAGCAAAACCATGGCATTCCCGTGGGTTGCGCAACGCTTGCCACTCGCGCGCAAGGCAAATGCCTGATCAAACGAAGATATCGATCGAACGATCGGTCTGGTACCCCGCTTTGGGGCTCAGCTGCGTCTGTGGCGCGGCAGACACTTCAACCACTGTCTGCCTGGGCCCGCCCTGCTGATTGTTGCGACCCGACTCTTCGGAAGCCTGCCGTTGGCCAGACTCTCCCACGGTCACCCCGGACAGCGACAACCCCTCCTGGCGCAGCATCTCCCGCAACTGGGCCACGCTGTCATCCAACAGGCTTCGTGTCTCCGCCTGATCGCTGCCGAATGCCACACGGGCCTCATTGCCGGACAGTGACACACTCACCTCCACGGGTTGGCCATCGTGCTGTATGGTCATTTCCGCATTCTGAATATTCTGGTGCACCCAGAAGGCCACCTGTTCTGCCACAGCGTCTTCAGCTCCTGCCATGCCTGTATCGACGACTGCGATATCGGCCGACGGCGCCCCCTGGGATTCTGCGTTGGCCCCAGGGGCACCAAAACCTGGTGTGGCAGAGCCATTCTGATCGCCATTGTGCTGTGTGAAACGCCCTCCCGCTTCCGAGAAACCCGGCACAAAGGTGGCGGGCGGCGCCAGAGACGTGGCGGGGTCTTGGTCCATAAACCGCACTCCCTCCCGGGACTGCGCGGCACCACCACGGTGTTCAGCAGCCGAACTCTGCCCCGCCGCCGCTTGCACGGCCTGCATCACGTTCGGATCTTTCGCGCCCCCCAGACTCTTCAACGCTTGCGCGCCCTGGGCGCCGGTCATGGCGGACAAACCACCCACCGAGACCAGACCACCGCTTGCACGCGAAGGTGCGCGGCGCACTCCGCCCGCAACCGCTGCCTGCAGCGCGTCCATGCCGTCGCTCTCTAGTTCTCCTTCACGGCTCTTCACCGCAGAATCCAGCAGCGCCGTCTGGGCAACCAAACCATTCTGCGGCAGAGTCTCCAAACTGCCGAGGCTTCCCAGCGCCGATGTCGCTCGAAAACCACTCGCACCTCCCAGAACGCCGTCCTGTAATGCTTCGGTCGATGACAAGGGGGACCCTGCTGACGGCGCCAGCGGAAGGCGAGAGGCCGCATTTGCATCCACCGGCATTAAGGCTTGTGCCGACATCCAGGGCCATGCAATAGCTCCATTCTGGCCAGCCCCGTCCGTCGCCACGGCCCCCTTTTCATCCGGCACCAGGCTGCCGTCCTGGAGCATCGTGCCGTCCAGTGAAACGCTGTCACCCAAAGCCGCCAACAGAGAAAGGAACCCCCCATTGGCGCTGTCTTGCGCCTGGCCCGAAGGATCGCGCGACTGATTCGCCTGTTTGCCTCGCACAGCCTGGTGTCCCTGGCTGGGTTGTTGAGTGGTGATACGTGCCTGTTCCATGGTGCTTTGCTCCCGGCCCCTCAAGAGCCATTGAACGTTTTGCGCAACTGCATTGCAGCGCGCTCGTCGGTTTGTTTCTGCTCACGTCGTGCCTGGGCTTGCAAGGCTTCTCTATGGCGCTTTTCCACCAGCTTCTGCAAACTGGCCAGCCGTAGCTCTGTGGCCAGCAGCGCCTGCTGCGCCACATCCACCCGTTCAGTTTGATCCCCCACCACGCCCGTCTGCAAACCTGCGGCATGGTCCAGCCGGTCCATAAAGTGGTAATGGTGGTGCATCACTTCCGGCATCACTACGGCATCCGGGCGCATACCCCAACGGTTTTGCGTCTCCCGCGCGTAGCCTTCGAGCTGGCTCAACTGGTCTTGAGCCGCCTGGCGGGCGCTGCACGCATCCTGCAGAACCCGGCGAGCCTCGTCCCGCTGGCGCACTGCCATTTCGACAGCGACGGACAGTGCATTGGAAGTTGCCATTGCGTGCACCCCCCTTTGCCATCAACTCAGCACATCGGCCATGGCGTTGCAACTCTCTTGCAATGTCGCGGCTTCAAACATGTCTTGCTGCAAAAACCCGACCATGGCGGGCTGCAGGCGGATCGCCTCATCCAGCAAGGGGTCAGAGCCACTCATATAGGCCCCCACTTGCACCAGATCACGGCTCTTCTGGTAGCGTGAATAGATGGCACGAAACTGTCGTGCCACCTCAAAATGCTCTCGCGAAACCACGTTGTGCATGACCCGAGAGGCCGATTGCTCAATATCAATGGCCGGAAAATGCCCCGTCTCGGCCAACGCCCGGGACAACACGATATGCCCATCCAGAATGGCCCGCGCAGCGTCGGCAATGGGATCTTGCTGGTCGTCGCCTTCAGACAGCACGGTATAAAAAGCGGTAATGGAGCCCACGCCATGCAGGCCATTACCACTGCGCTCTACCAGCTGGGGCAACTTGGCAAAGCACGATGGCGGATAGCCTTTGGTGGCAGGCGGCTCGCCGATGGCCAAGGCAATTTCACGCTGGGCCATTGCATACCGGGTGAGGGAATCCATCAGCAGCAAGACATGCTTGCCCTTGTCACGAAAATGCTCGGCCACCGCCGTGGCATAAGCGGCACCCTGCATGCGCAAAAGCGGCGGGGCATCGGCCGGTGCGGCCACCACTACGGCACGGCCACGGTCCTGGGCACCCAGAATGTCTTCGACAAATTCTTTGACTTCGCGGCCCCGTTCACCAATCAAACCCACCACAATCACATCGGCCTGCGTGTAGCGCGCCATCATGCCCAGCAACACGCTTTTACCCACGCCTGATCCGGCAAAAAGGCCCAGCCGCTGCCCACGCCCCACGGTCAGCAGGGCATTAATGGCGCGCACACCCGTATCCATGGGTTCGCGCACCGGGTCGCGATCCATGGCATTGATTTGCCGCCGGTCCATGGCCTCAGCCACAACATCCTGCAAGGGGCCGCCATGGTCCAGAGGAATTCCCTGGGCATCGACCACGCGCCCCAGCAAGCCCTCGCCTATGGGCACACGCAAGCTACCAACCCGGTTGTGCGCACGCCAGACACCTGCATCGTCCAGACGGGGTACCGGTGCATACGGCACCGTGGGCACCACGCTGGCCCCGTTGGAGAGACCATGGATATCGCCTGCAGGCATCAGGAACGCACGATCCCCCGAAAAACCGACCACTTCAGCCAACACCGGATCATGGCCAGCCTGCTGCACCAGGCACTGCGATCCCACAGGAACGCGGATACCCACCGCTTCCAGCACCAATCCTGTGAGCCGCGTCAGTGTCCCGTATGTCTCCAGGGCATGTGGCTGCGAAACGCTGCGCTGCGCATCGGCCAGGTAGCGCGACCAGGGCGATGTCGTGTCAGTGGTCGTCGTCATGCGCGCTTTCCTCCCAGACTGACGCCAGGCCCAGGGGGGCGATAGCACGCTGCCAACGCTTTTCCAGCGTGCCATCGACCACCATGCCGGCCTGCTCTGCAACACAGCCGCCCGGTGGAACGGCGGCATCGGCCACCCACTGCACGGATGTCGCTGCCAGTTGCTGCGCCAAGGCGTCGGCCACCAGGGCATGGTCTTGCGGATGCAGCCGCACGGTTGCAGGGCGCCCATCGGCGACCAGCATGCCCAACGCTTCCTGTACGACGGGCTTGAGCACCAGCGGGTTGCAGCGCAGTTCCTGCCGAACCACCTGGCGCGCAATCTCGCAAGACAGCTCCAGCACCTCCTGCGCCATGTTCTGCTGCAGGTCTTGCGAGCGCGCCTGCAGGGTTTGCACCAGCGCATCGAGCCGCTGGGCCGCCTCCAGGCCTTGCCCTGCGATGTAGTCATCCAGGCGCTGTTGCCACTGCAGCGCAGCTTGGGCGGAGCCTTGCTCCTGACCCTTTGCAAACGCTTCTGCGCAGGCCTGCTCCAGCAACTCCTGCCGTGCAGCCTCTTCCAATTCCACATCCACTTCGACCTGGGCCTCTGCCTCGGGCACTTCCACAACGGCATCGGTGCCATCGACGGCACCAAAATGCCACTGGGTCACATCGCCCACTTCCTCGCTCGGAATAAAGCGGGCATAGAGACGGTTTTTAGACGAATGCGTCGTCACCACTGCCTCCAATCACGATCTGGCCTTCATCCGACAAACGCCGAACGGTCTTCAGAATTTCCTTCTGTTGCGCCTCCACCTCGGACAGGCGCATGGGTCCGCGCGACTCCAAATCTTCGCGCAGGGCTTCGGCCGCGCGGGTCGACATGTTCGACAGGAAGCGCTCGCGCAACTCGGGCACCGCACCTTTGAGCGCGACGATGAGGGTCTCCGATGCAATTTCTTTGAGCACCGTCTGGATGGCACGGTCGTCGAGCTTGGCTACGTCGTCGAACACAAACATCTTGTCCATGATCTTCTGGGCCAGGTCAGGGTCGTGACTGCGGATCGACTCCAGCACGACCGCATCGACGTTCGAGGTCAGCATGTTGATGATCTCGGCCGCAGCCTTCACGCCACCGAGCGACGCCTTGCGAATCTTGTCGCCGCCCGCCAGCACCTTGAAGAGCACCTCGTTGAGATCCTTGAGCGCCGTGGGCTGAATGCCCTCCAGCGTGGCAACGCGCAGCAAAATTTCGCTGCGCTGGCGATCCGTAAACTGCATGAGCACCCCGGCAGATTGCTCGTGGTCCAGGTGTACAAGAATTGCTGCCACGATTTGTGGATGCTCATTGCGCAGCAGCTCTGCTACAGAGAGCGGATCCATCCATTTCAGGCTTTCGATGCCCGAAACATCGCCACCCTGCAGAATGCGGTCAATCAGCAAACCTGCTTTGTCATCGCCCAGCGCCCGCCTGAGCACCGCACGCACGTAGTTGCCGGTATCCGACACCAACAGGCTTTGTGCCGCCGCAGCGTTAGAAAACTTGCTGACGACTTCGTCCACCTTTTCGCGGGACACGCTGCGCATATGGGCAATGGTCTCCCCCAGCTTCTGCACTTCTTTAGGTGACAGATGCTTGAATACCTCGGCGGCTTCCTCCTCGCCAAGAGACATCAAAAAAATCGCGGCGTCGTTGAGACCCTGATCGTCCATGGTGCTTCTTGCCGTTCAGTCTGCGGGTCACCCGCCGATATCGCCGTTGACCCAGTTTTTCACAATATTGGCCACTGCCATCGGATTTTGGCGCACCAACGCACGTGCGTCTTCCAGCCGCTGCTGCTCTGGCGTCACTGGCTGGGGCTCGCCATCTCTGGCCGGTGCGGGCAGCGCCGGGCGCTGCATGGTCTCGGCCTCCAGCGCATCGAGCTGGGCACCGGCCATCGGAATGGCGCGCGGTTTGCCGAGCGTTTTGAGTGCAGGGCGCACCAGGCCCAGCAGAACCAGCGCGGCAAACAAGGACATGCCCACAGGCCAGGCAAAGCTGCGTGCCAACTCAATGGTCTCAGGCTGCTTCCACAGCGGAGTATTGTCGGCAGCGGGCGCATCCATGCGGAATTGCGCATTCATCAGGTTGACCGAGTCGCCCCGCTCTTTATTGAAACCGATGGTCTCGCGCACCAGCGCCGTCATCTGCTCCATCTGCTCCGGGGTCAGCGCTTTGGTAACGGCCTTGCCTTTTTCTTCCGCCGACTGGTAGTTGACCACCACGGCGGCGCTCACGCGCTTGACAGCCCAATTGTTGCCCCGCACCACACGCACGGTCTTGTCCACCTCGTAGTTGGTGGTGGATTCACGTTTGGCGACGCCCTTTTCACTTCCCAGCTGACCCGCCGCCGCAGGTGCCGGGTTGGCGCCATTGATGGGCGCCGCCGATGGAGCAGGGGGCTGGTTCGCCACGGCCCCCGCCACACCGCCGACTTGTGCACTGGCGGTTTCTTTGTTTTCAAGCACCTGCTGACTGCGGATAGCAGCAGCATCCGGCGTTTGATTGGGCCGGTATTGCTCCGAGGTAGATTCGGTCTGACTGAAATCCAGCTCCGCCGTAACCTGCGCCTTGACATTGTCGCGGCCCACCACCGGCTCCAGAATATCCATGATCCGGCGGGTGTACTGCTGCTCGATCTGCTGAACATATTGCAACTGCTGCGCATCGACACCGTTGCTCGCGCCGCCATCGGGCGATTGCGACAACAACTTACCCGTGTCATCCAGCACGCTGACAGCCGAAGGTGCCAGTTCAGAAACACTGGAAGCCACCAGGTGCACGATACCTGCCAACTGTGCGCGGTCGAGAAAACGGCCGGGGTACAGACTGACCAGGATGGAGGCCGAGGGCTTCTGCTGTTCACGGAAAAACCCGTTTTGATTGGGCAGTGCCAAGTGCACACGCGCACTTTGTACCGATGACAGCGCCTGGATGGACCGCGTCAGCTCGCCTTCCAGACCCCGCTGAAAATTGAGCCGCTCCTGGAACTGCGTCATGCCAAAGCGATTGGCTTCCATCAGCTCAAAGCCTGAAATCGATCCCTTGGGCAACCCCTGGGAGGCCAAGCGCAGGCGCACATCGTGCACCCGGTCCGAAGGAACCAGAATTGCACCGCCACCGTCAGCGTGCTTGTAGGGCACATTCATTTGAGACAGCTGCGCCACGATAGCGCCGCCATCCTTGTCCGACAAATTCGAGAAAAGCACCCGATAGTCGGGCTGGCGCCCCAGCACCACCGCGGCCAGGGCAGCGGCGACCAGCAGCACCACACCCACACCCAGCCGCATGCGCTGCGCCCGATCCAGGGCGGACAGCCGCTGCAGCCACGTGGGGCTAGCGGGGGGGGTCAAGGGAGCTTCGACAACTGCGGACATCTTGCTTTCCAGTATGGCAGGCCCGGCGACGATCCTGGCGTGGTGTCGATTATTCGGGCGCGCACCCCACCATGTTCGCTGGATAAGCCGCGCATTTGACCATCAATTCCCCCGGATGATCGCCCCCATCCCCCACTAGGATTGCGCCATCCCCCATTCCCACCGGACACTGCCATGGATCTTCGCATTTCAAGCTCTCCCGCCCCGCTGGCGGGCGTCGGCCTGGCGCGCCGTGCCGCAGCACCTTCCATTGAAACCAAAGACGCAGGCTTCTCAGGCGCCCTCAAGGGCGCACTGCAATCGGTCAGTGCGGCGCAAAACAACTCCGCCAACCTGCAGAAGGAAGTGCAGCTGGAAAACCCCTCGGTCAGCCTGGAAGAAACCATGGTGGCCATCCAGAAAGCGCAAATCGGCTTCCAGGCCACCATGCATGTGCGCAATCGCATGGTGCAGGCTTATACCGACATCATGAACATGCAGGTGTAAACCGCAAAACTGCTATCTAAAAAAGAGCTACCCGCGCTTGATAGACAAGCAATTCAAATACAAAAACCCCTAGATTTCAATTAAATCAAGCGCCAAAAGCTCACAAAACAATAGCATCAAAAACGAAGCCCCGCTATGCGGGGCTTCGTTTTTGGGCACCACTCTCAGTGCATCATCTGCGGCTGGCCTTCAAACATATGTTCAAACTGCGCCAGCCACGGCTCGGCCAGGCAGCGAATCTGCGCATCGTTGCGCAGGATGCGCTGCATGATCACCGTTTTTTCCTTGCGCTGCTCGGGCAGCAACTCATGCTCTTGGGCCTTGTAGCGCAGCTCTTCGATCAGCACGGCACAGGCCCCTTCGTAGCGCACCACACCATCCCAATCCCGGGCTTGGGCGGCTTCCAGCATCTTGCAGCTGCTGTCTTCGATGGCTTTGTAATAATCGATCAGGGTGGACATGGGTCAAGCCTCCTGCAGCGCAGCGCGCGCCGAATTGGCCACCTCGTCGGTACTGCCCGTCGGCTTGCGGATTTCACTCCACCCCTGGGCTACGGGCTCGATCAGGCGCTGCACTTCGAGCAACATGGCATCGTCATTGCGCGCATTGGCCAAAATCAAACGACGCATGCAGTAGTCATACAGATTGCCAAGATTGACAGCCAGTTCACCGCCCTCATCGCGATCGAGCGCAGTGTTCAACCCCTCATCAATAATGCGAATTGCCTTGGCGACCGAATTGCACTTGAGCAAAACATCGCCCCGTGCCAGTGCGCCGCGTGCTGTGGCAATGGCACTGATAGTGCCCTGCAACAACAGACTGACGAGCTGGTGCTGGTCGATGGTGTGCATGCTGGTTTCAACATTGATGCGCTGGTACGCATTGGCTGCGCGGGGAGAGTGGGCGCTGAACATGCTGGGCTTCCTTGCAGAGAGATAAGTGATTTATCGGCGCTTCAGAACAAAACTGTAGCGCCCTTCCCTCATTCCTTCGACTTGTTCCAGGCCGTCACCTGCTGACCAATGTAAGCATTGAGCGCATTGAGGCTAGCGAGCTGGGTATCGAGCGCGCTATAGCGCCGGTTCAACTGCACCTCAACGGCCTGCGCACGCTCGGCGACACGGCCTTGATCCTTGGCGTTGCGGTCCAGGCTGAGCTGCAGGGTGGCATCCTTGGCCTTGAAGAAACCATCGGTGGACAACAGGCTGGTCGTCAACGCCTTGATCTTGACCGCAATCCCCTGGGCCGAACCCGACTCGGTGCTGCGGAACATGTTCTTGACTTCATCGGGTTTTTCTAGCGCCTTGGCCAACTTGGACGAATCGACAGCCAGATTACCGCCAAGTTGCTGCGTAATCCCCACATCAGCGAGCCGCTGGAAGGCCGAAGAAGCCGTGGAAATGGACTGCACAGCGCTGCGCAAGGCATTTTGCAGGCCAATGGCTGTCGAATCCCCCTGAAACAGCCCGGCCTTCTTCGTCGTACCGTCATACTTGGTGGCATCGCTGAGCAGCTCGTTGATGGCGTTGTACGCAGCCACAAAGTCATCAATATTCTTGGTCAACGCGCTATTGTCCTTGGCCACGGTGATATCCACCGCCGCCGTAGTTTCCGCCTCCGCCTTGAAGGTCACCCCCGACACGGTATTGGCAAAGGTATTGGTGGCCGATGTCACGGGCAGACCATTGACTGTGGCGCGCGCATTCAGCCCCGCCTGGGTGACCGTGCTGCCCGCGACCAGGCGCGAGAGCCCGCTAACATCGTCATTCACGCCATCGGTGTCGGTCACGCTCAGGCGAAACCCGGCTTCTTCACCGGTGTTCTTGCTGCGCAGCAGCAAGCGCTGACCCGACGCATCACTGAGCACCGTGGCCGTCACGCCGGCATTGGCCCCGTTGATCTTGCTGGCCACATCCATCACCGTGTCTGTGGCCGTAATGTCGATGTCCACCGGCATACCGGCACCCGGCGTGAAAGAAGCTGGGGATACGCTCCACTGTCCTAGCTCCAGCCGCAAGGTGCCCGCCCCCAAGGCTCCGCCCACCGGGAGCAGACTGGCCGAAGCCGTGGCCTGCGCCTTGGCCAAACCCTGCACCTCCACGCTGAAAGTGGTGGGCAGGGTACCCCCCACCGCGCTGGCCGAAACGGCAGCATTGTTGGACGACGTGGCGGACACAGCATTCCAGCCGGTCACGCTGGTCAGCTTGCCGACGGCATCCGCCAGGGTGGACACCAGGGATTTGATCTGGCCAAAAGCCGAAATCTTGGTCTGCACCGTGGCGGCCTGGAGCTTGAGCTTGTCCAGTGGCTGCCTTTCAATGTCAACGAGCTGCTTGACGATCGACTTGACGTCCAGACCACTGCCGATACCGGGCGATGAAATCGTTGCCATACCAAACCCCTTTCAAATGCAGCGGAAATTATGTCGCCAAACGCGCCGCGTGAACCGCTGTATTCACACCCGTAAACCCGCCAGTTCCTGCGGCCCTGGCGAATGCAGGCCAGAAAGCCAAAGGGCGGCGGCAGTGTGACTGCCGCCGCCTGGCTTCCGAGCGAGGCGCACTGCGCCTCGCATTGCACCGATTGATCAGCGCAGCAGAGCCAGAACACCCTGCGGCAGCTGGTTGGCCTGCGCCACCATGGCGGTACCGGCCTGCTGCAGAATCTGGGCGCGGGACAGGTTGGCGGTTTCTGCAGCAAAGTCGGCGTCCAGAATACGGCTGCGCGAGGAAGACAGATTCTCCGACGTCACTTGCAGGTTGTTGATCGACGTTTCGAAACGCGACTGCAGAGCACCCAGCTTGGCTCGCTCACCGTTGATAAAGCCCAGGGCCGAGTCCACGGTCTTGAGCGCATCAGTCGCATTGTTGAAGGAAGTTACATCAAGGTCTGACACCTTGCGCAGCGTGGAAGCCGTCACGCCCGTAGCGCCCAATGCGGTCGTGGTGGTGGCGTTGGTACTGTAGGACTTATCGGAATCCAGAGTGATGTAGCCGCCCGTGACCACGGCATCATTAGAACTGGCGGCTGTTGTGTTGTCCAGCGCCTGCGTACCACCCGCCGTGATGACGGCACCCGTCGTATCACGTGCCAGCTTTTGCACTGTGGTCACCCCTGCATTGACCGCACCACCATCGCCCACCAGGATGTTGTTGCCCGAGGTATTGCTCAGGACGATGCCTGTACCCGCACTGTTGAGCTGCGCCACAATACCCGTTTTGGACGATTTTTCATTGATCGCAGACACCGCGTTCGACAGGCCATCGGCACCGGTGGTCGCACTGATCGAGAACGAAACCGTTTCGTTGGTGCTGTTGTCCGAACGCAGGGTCAGGCTGTAAGCACCGGCTGTGCCAAAGGTCACCTGTGCTTCGCTGCGCGCCGTGGCGGTCACGCCCGTGCTTTGCGTCTGCAGGTTGATGGCATCGGCCGTGATCTTGGCCGAGTCGTTGGCTGTCACTGTAATATTTTTGCTGCCCAGCGAGCCGTTGATGGCCAGCGTGCCACCCACCACGCCATTGGTATTGAAAGCAGTAGCCTGCGAACTGGCGGCCTGGGCTGCTGCACCAGAACCCACGACTTGGTTGTTGCCGTACTGGTTGGTGCGCAGGTTGCCTGTAGCGGCCACAATGGTCTGGTTGGCGTTGGCACCCACCTGGAACTGCTGCGTACCGAAGGTGCCGTCGAGCAGCTTGGCGCCGTTGAATTCGGTGGTTTGCGAGATGCGGTCGAGCTCGGAGACGAGTTGCGAGACTTCCTGCTGCAGCGCCTGGCGGTCGCCTGCGCTGTTGGAGGCGTTGGCCGACTGCACCGCCAGTTCACGCACCCGTTGCAGGATGTCGCCGGACGCCTTGAGCGCGCCTTCTGCCGTTTGTGCCAACGAGATGCCATCACCCGCGTTGCGCACGGCCTGGTTCAAACCGCGGATCTGGCTGGTGAAGCGTTCGGAAATGGCCAAACCAGCGGCATCGTCTTTGGCGCTGTTGATGCGCAGACCAGAGGAAAGGCGCTGAATCGAGGTATTGAGCGAAGTTTGGCTCATGCCCAGATTGCGCTGGGCAGTAAGCGATGCGACGTTGGTATTGATGGTAGCTGCCATGACGATCTCCAATAAAGAACTGACTGAATATGGCGTTGCCGCCAAGGGTCGCCAGGCGAATCCACCTGGCCAAACAGTTCACAGCGCCTCCATGGCCTTCTGGTGAACGGCGGGCGTTTACCTCCCGTTGCAATTGTTTTCGGACGGTGCGCGGAAAACTTTAGGCATGAACTTGCAAGTAGTTCGGTTTTTCCAGCGCTTATCCACCCACTGCAGGCATAAGACCTTGCCCACAATGAGCCCATCGTTCCCGTCGTGTCTGCCGGACGGTGTTTTTCCAACCGGCGCAGATGTTTATTTTCAGCCTCAAGGAGCCCCTCCATGGCCGCCACGATCAACACCAACGTCAGTTCACTCACCGCACAGCGCAATCTGGGCATGAGCCAGGCCTCGCTCAACACCTCGATTCAGCGCCTTTCCTCTGGTCTGCGCATCAACAGCGCCAAAGACGATGCCGCTGGTTTGGCCATTTCCGAACGCTTCACCAGCCAGATCCGCGGTTTGAACCAGGCAGCGCGCAATGCCAATGACGGAATTTCCCTGGCCCAGGTGGCGGAAGGGGCCATGAAGGCTGCGGGCGACATCCTACAGCGGGTGCGTGAACTGGCGGTGCAGTCGGCCAATGCCTCCAACAGCCCGGGCGACCGCCAGGCGCTGCAGCAGGAAGTGACGCAGCTCGTCTCCGAGCTCGACCGCATCTCGCAAACCACCGAATTCAACGGCGCCAAGCTGCTCGACGGCACCTTCGGTACGCAGCAGTTCCAGGTGGGTGCCAACGCCAACCAGACCATTGTGGCCGCCACGGCCAACCTACGCACCAACCAGTACGGCAACAACCAGGTGGTCGGCTCAGGTGCAACAGCCCAGGCCGCCAGCACGCAGGCCACGGCTTTCGGCACCAATGGTGTGGTGGGCGGCACGCTGGCCATCAACGGCTCGCTGGGCAGCAAGAACATCACGGTCGTGGATAACGATACGGCCAAAATCACGGCCGACGCTATCAACCTGCAGACGCAAAGCACGGGCGTGACCGCCACGGCCCGCACTGAGGCACAAGTGACCTTTGGCACGGCCGGCGCTTACAGCCTGACCCTGCGTTCGGACAACAGCACCAACGAAACAGTTTCGTTCTCGATCAGTGCGATTTCTGGCGCCGATGGCCTGTCAAGCGCAGTTTCCGCCATCAACGAAAAATCATCCAAGACGGGCATCATTGCCCAGCTCAACAGCACGGGCACCGGCGTGATCCTGAGCAACAATACGGGCAACAATATTCTGGTGGGCGACGGTGGGGCAACAAACGGTGGCGTCGCCACTGTTCAAAAAATGTCTCGTGACGCTGCTGGTGCGCCCGCCACGGTGGGCACCGCACAGGCGCTGGCCAATGGTACAGAGGCGGATGCCGTGGTAACCGGTGGCTACATCACCCTTGATTCCGACAAGTCCTATAGTGCCAATGCCACCACAACCACCGCCCTGGGCGCCACGGGCGTGACGGCTTCCACGTTGCGCAAGGTGTCAGATCTGGATGTGACATCCTTCAACAAGGCAACCGACGCACTCAAGACCGTGGACTCGGCACTGAGCTTCATCAGTGGCGAACGCGCCAAGCTCGGCGCTTTGCAGTCGCGCTTTGAAACATCGATCGCCAGCCTGAACATCACCTCTGAAAACCTTACGGCTTCGCGCTCGCGTATCCTGGACGCAGACTTTGCCGCAGAAACCGCCAATCTCTCGCGCGCCCAGATCCTGCAGCAGGCCGGTACCGCCATGGTGGCGCAGGCCAACCAGATACCGCAAGGCGTTCTGGCACTGCTGAAATAAGCATCAGCACGCCAGGGCGGCGGCGGTTGACTAAAACAGACTCACTTCTCAAGATACCGCCACCGTGAACACGTCCAAGACCGACCAGGAATCAGCCCGCCTGCAGGCCGCCCTGTCCGCATCCGACTGGCCTCTTCTGAACCGGCTTTGTAGACAGGCCCTGCGCAAAAACAGCCGCAACCTGGCGGCGCACCGGCTACTGGGCTATGCACTGACACAACAGCGCCAGACCGAAGACGCGGTCAAGGTGTTCCGTCAGGCGCTTGCACAATGGCCCGATGACCCGGAGCTGCTGATCAATTTTGGCAACCTTTACGTAGAGCAGGCCCTTTACAGCGACGCCTTGCCGCTACTGCAAAAGGTATGCGAACTGCGGCCTGCGCAGGTCGTGTGCTGGATCAAACTGTCACAGTGCTGTTATTTTCTGAACCGGCACGACGAAGGATTTCGCGCTAGCCAGAAGGCTGCGGCCCTGGCCCGCAACGATGAAGAGCGCGTGGCCGCGCTGATGCAAAGCGCCATCCAGCGGCGCGAACTGGGTCAAGTGCGCGAAGCCGTGCAAGACTGCGACACCGCCATCGCGCTGCAGCCGCACAACGTCGGCAACTACACCAACAAATTGCTGTTCATGCTGGCCGATCCACAGCGTGACGCCCACGACCTGCACCAGACGGCCTGCCAGTTCGCCGCCGTGTTCGAGGCGCCCCAGCGCAAGCACTGGCCTGCCTTTACAGAACGCGACCGTTCCCCGTGGCGGCGCCTGAAAATCGGCTTTGTATCCCCCGATCTGCGCGACCACGCGGTAATGTATTTTGTCGAGGGCCTGCTGGCCCAGCTCGACCGCAGGCAATTTGAAGTGTTCGCGTTTTTCCTATACCCACGCGGCGATACCGTGACTGAGCGCGTACAGCGCCATGTCGACCATTTCATCCACCTCACCCAGTGCACGCCCGCCCAACAGGCGGCTGCCATTCGGGCGCAGGACATCGACATCGTTATCGACCTGGCAGGCCACACAGGCCACAACGCTTTGCTGGCCCTGGCCAGCAAACCTGCGCCTATCCAGGTGTCCTGGCTGGGCTATCCGGCCACCACGGGGCTGACCGCCATGGATTACCGGTTCACCGACGAGGTGACCGACCCCGCCGACGCGCAAGACCAGTACTCAGAGCAACTCTACCGACTGCCGACCTTTTTTTGCTGCTACCGGCCCATGCTGCGCAACCCGCTTTGGCGCTACCAACCCGCCTATGCGGTGCGCCCCACTCCGGCGCTGGCCACGGGGCACATCACGTTTGGATCGTGCAACAACCTGGGAAAAATCACCGACGAAGTGCTGGCGCTTTGGGGCGAAGTGCTGCGCACGGTGCCAGGGTCGCACCTGCTGATCGAAGGCAAAAACCTTGGCAACGAGGAATTTGCCAAAAGCTACCGCGCACGCTGCCAGTCGCTGGGGATAGACACGGATCGCCTTGAACTGGTGGGGCTGGATCGCACAAACCAATACCTCACCTACCACCTCATCGACATCGCACTCGACCCGTTTCCGCTCACCGGGGGCACCACCACCTTTGACGTGCTCTGGATGGGCGTGCCCATCGTCTCCATGGTCGGCGCAAGCTTCAAGAGCCGCATGGGCACAGGCATCCTCCACTGCCTGGACCGCGCCGAATGGCTGGCCGAGACACCAGAGGACTATGTGCGCATCGCCCAGGGTCTGGCGGCCGATGTACAGGCCCTCAACACCTTGCGCCTGGGTCTGCGCGATGCCATGGAGTCTTCTGCGCTGATGCGCGAGGATCTTTTCAACCACAGCATGGGAGAAGGGCTGCGTGCCATGTGGCTGCAATGGGCTGCCCGCATGCAGCACCCCAACGCACCCGAAGCCCAGACACAGGCGATCCAGGACTGGCTGCCCCAGTTGCCCGAAGAATGGAGCCACCCCCCCGTGCCGGGTGTGGGCCTGGAGCCTGGCCAACGGGTCGGCCTGCAGCAAGCCCACCAGCGCTTGCAGAACCTGGTGGAAAAAGCCAAGACCGCCCCGCCTCCTTCACTCAAAGACGCTGTGGGGATGCAGATCACGGACAGCCACTGGATCGCCGTAACCGAACTGGCAGAAACCGTGCTCAGCGCTGCACCCCACGATCCGCTAGCCCTGGCCTGCCTGGCCGAGGTAGAGCACGCCCATGGCCACACGGAATTTGCAGTGACTTATCTGCAACATGCCACGCAGGCGATGGGCCTGGGCTCCGATGCAACCACCTGACGCCAGGGCGCCACGGCAGCAGATGCGCCCTGTCCACACAGTCGCTATAAATTAAATAGCTGCCAGTGCTTAACCGCCAAGCGCTAGAAACTATTTTTATCTATTTTTTATGGCCAGGGCTGGCCCATCACTCCTTGCGCCGCAAAAACCCATGCGGCGCGACCGTCACTTGCAGGCACCGTTCCATTTCGGTATCGACCTCGAACTCGGCGTGCCCGGCCAGCCACTGGTGCACGGCGGTCTTGGGGTTGTTGCCCACGTCCCAGGGGCGGTCGGCAAAGAACCTGGGCGGCATGTCTTCCACGAAGGTGTCGAACACCACACAATAGCTGCCAGGGGTGACCAGCGGTGCGTAGGCGTCGAGCTCGCCCAGCACATGGTCGTGCGTGTGCATGGAATCGAGGCATACCAACACCCGCTGGTAGCCCTGGGCAAAGTCGTGCACCTGCTGCACTACATCTGATGCAACGGCGGAGCCCTGGATCATGGCGATGCGGCTGGCCATGGGGTGGGATTCAATGGCGGCGCGGTTGTGGGCGCGGATGTCGATGTCCACACCGAGCACTTTGCGGCGCGAGACGCGCGGGTCGAGCGTGGTGCCCGCCTCGATGGCGTCACTCATGTCGAGCAGGGCCAGCAGCGAGGCGCTGAGCACCAGCGAGCCGCCATGTGCAATGCCGGTCTCGATGATGAGGTCCGGCCGCACGCGCCACACCAGCTCCTGCATGGCCACCATGTCCTGCGGGTACTGGATGATAGGTCGGCCCATCCAGTCGAAGTTGTAGACGTACTGCCGCCGCATGGACTCACGAAGCCAGTCACGGGACAGGGCCTGGAAGGCAATGTCTGAACCATAAGCATGTACGCGTGAAAGACGCTCTTGCTGGAATTGATCGACAGGGTTCATATCAGTCTCCGTTCACTATTTAATGAGCAATCCCTGTCCCGTAGGCAGTTCTAGCACACGATAGCCACGCTTTTCAAACCAGGGATCCTCCGCAAGTTTCTGCGCACGATACCCGAGCCACCCATAGTCATCCAGAATCAGCACGGCTCCAGGCACCATGCGATCAAACAGCCCCTCCAACGCACCAATTTCCGCATCGGCATTATTCATATCCAGATGCATAAAAGCGATTTTCTTCGGGGAAATCGCCGAAAGAATATCAGGCACCTTGCCCTGAGTGACCGTCACATTCGCAAATGAATCAAATCTTTTTTTCACCGAAGCATACAGCTCCTTGCTGTGCTCTGGCATTGCATGGTGTGGCAAAGAAGGATCATGATCAAACAAATCATACAGATAATAATGTCGATCGATATATTTTGAAAAATCAACGGCATCACAGATAATTCTTGCCGTTGTACCTTTATAACAGGCACACTCCACAAAGTCACCCTCTAGTTTCAAGCCATTTCGAAAACCCCAAAGAACGGTGGACATTCGCCACAAAACGGCCTGTTCAACCGCTGTTGTTGCATGGTTCAAAAATGCGTCCATGAAGGGCTTGTCGTCCAGAAACCCAAGATTTCTGTTATAGGTAAAAAGATTATCACCAGTATAAATGCCATCCTGGAGAGCCATGCTATCCACAGCCTGCTGCACCCCCTGAATGAATCCAGCAGGATCTTTCAGACCAAAAAACTGCGATGTCAAATGATTTGTCATATATTCTCTCGTTGCTTTTTTATCGATATTTCACCGGAATTCAACACAGTACGCGCATAAAAACCTATATCTTTCTGCAGCCGACCCACATCGATCACTGGAAAATATTGTAACGGCGCATTCAATTCAACCGAAAAAGAGCAGCCCTGGTATTGCCTCATCCAGGCCATCCAATGCTTATGGGTTGTATTTTCGCCGCTTGCCAGATTATAAATACCAGCAGAACCATTCAGAGAAACAAGCAGCAGACCTTTCACCACATCGTCTATATGGATATAGTCCTTTGCACTCTCCAGATCACTGCGCAGCAATATTTTTCCGGTGCGTGCTTCGCTCAGCAACGATGCAATGAAATTACCACTTTGGGATTCCATGCCCGATCCAACCACATTCGAAAGACGCACCACACGCACACCCTGTTTATTACAGGCATGGCATAGGCTCTCCCCCGCAAGTTTGCTCAGGTTGTACAAATACGAGGGATCTGCGGGACGCACTGTCAAAGGCGCATCCTCGTGGGTGCTGATCCCACCCATGTACACACGGGTGGACGATAGGTAGAGCAGTGCGTCGAATTGTGCCCGTTGCAATACATCAGCCAGAAAGCCGATGTGGGCCTCTACGGTTTCAAACGGTCGCGTTCGAAAGTCTGCCGTGAGACCAACGCAGTAGAAAACCCGACCCAAAGGTCGGGCGAATATCTCGGTATCCCCCTTGGCCGGGGCCCAGACCGCGTATCCGCAGGAACGCAAATACGCGACCAAGTGACTACCGACATAACCCGAAGCGCCCAGCACGGTGAAGTGCACATCCGTCACCGGCGCTCCCCTACAGCCGCCAGCGGCTGCCCGGCATACACTGTGTACGCTTGAAGCTCACCCCGCACGATGGAGCCCGCCCCCACTACGCAGCCGCGCCGCAGCACGGCGCCATCAAGCAGCACGCAGTTTGCGCCGATCCACACGTCGTCCTCGATCACGATGCCGCCCTTGCTGGGCAGAAAGCCCTGCTCGCGGATCAAGCGGCTGCGGTCGGCATAGGCATGGTTGACCGGCGCAAAGGTGCAGTTAGCGGCAATCGCCACGTAATTACCGATGTGGATGCCGTTGCCGGTGTAGAGCACGCAGCCCGCGTTGATGACCACATGTTCGCCCACCACCAGGTCGCCGCTGCCGCCCGCAGGCTTGACCTTGACGAAGCTGTCGATCACCGAATGCGCGCCCACCACGATGCGCGTGCCGCGTACCGAGTCTTCGATGTCGGCCAGGTGCGAGACCTTGACGGTGGGGTGCAGCTCGATCACCTAGAACACCTCCAACCGGGGCACGGCCACCACCATCTGGGCGCCCCAGCTGCGCGTGTAGTCGAGTTGGTCAGCCACCTCGCTGCGCAGGTTCCAGGGCAGGATCAGGATGCGCTGCGGCTTGTGGGCGCGCAGGTGCGCCTCGCTCACCACCGGGATGTGGCTGCCGGGCAGGTATTGCCCTTGCTTGGCCGGGTTCTTGTCCACCACATAGGGCAGCAGGTCGGGCCGCACGCCCGCAAAGTTGAGCACCGTGTTGCCTTTGGCCGCCGCGCCGTAGGCGCCCACGGTGATGCCTGCGGCCTGGCACTGCAATAAAAAGGTGAGCAGCTCGCGCTTGACCCGTATGGCCTGGGCCTGGAAATCGCTATAGAAACCTGCGCCCAGCATGCCCGCCGCTGCCTCGGTGGCCAGCAGTTGCTGCACGCGGGCGGCGCCTTCGGTCGTGGCCTGACGGTGGCCGGGAGCGTCGGCGCGGGCGGCAAACACGCGCAGGCTGCCGCCATGCGTGGGCAGCTCTTGCACGTCAATCACCACGAGGCCATTGGCCGCAAAAATGCGCTGCACCGCCGTGAGCGACAGATAGGAATAGTGCTCGTGGTAGGCCGTGTCGAACTGGCACCCCTGCACCATGCGCAGCAGGTGCGGGAACTCGAAGGTGGCCACGCCATGGGGCTTGAGCAGTCGCGTGAAGCCGCCCACAAAGCCGTTGATGTCGGGCACATGGGCCAGCACATTGTTGGCGGCAATCAGGTCGGCCTGGCGGTCGGCAGCGGCCAGCTCGTCGGCCAGCGCCACGCCAAAGAAGCGATCCACCACCGCTATGCCCTTGGCGCGGGCCGCCGCTGCCGTGCTGGCCGTGGGCTCCACGCCATAGCATGGAATGCCAGCCGCCTGCACATACTGCAGCAGGTAGCCGTCGTTGGACGCGACCTCGACCACGCGGCTGGCGGCGGTGAGGCCCAGGCGCTCACGCATCGCCTCGACATAGGCCTGGGCATGGGCCAGCCACGACGAGGAGAACGAACTGAAATACGCGTAGTCGTCGGTGAACAGCGCCTCGCGCCCGGCGTGGTCTTCGGTCTGCACCAGCCAGCAGGTTTCGCACACCAAGAGGCGCAGGGGGAACCAGGTTTCGGGCGCGCGCAACGCGGCCTCGCTCAGGTAGGCGTTGGACGGGGGCGCGCTGCCCAGGTCCAGGAACGGCAGTTGCAGCGGGCTGCCGCAGTGTCGGCACTTCACAGGCGCACTCCTTCGAATTCTTCGGTCATCCCGGGCTGGCCTGCGTCGCGGGGCGACATTTGCCCCACCGGCAGGGGCCAAGCCACGGCCAGGCGCGGGTCCAGCGGGTTCAGGCCCACTTCGGCGGCAGGCGCATAGGCCGCAGAGTGGCAATACAGCAGCTCGGCATGGTCGGTCAGCGCCTGGAAGCCGTGGGCAAAACCAGGGGGGATGAGCAGCGCGTTGCCATTGTCTGCGGATAAATGCTCGGCATGCCACTGCAAAAAGGTGGGAGAGCCCTGGCGCAGGTCCACGGCCACGTCCCAGACCTCGCCGCGCAGGCAGGTCACCAGCTTCATCTCGGCGTGTGGCGGCTTTTGGTAGTGCATGCCACGCACGGCGCCTTGGAGGGCTGTGTAGCTCTGGTTGATCTGGGCGATGGGCGCCGTCCAGCCCGCGCCCGCTAATTCCTCGGCGCAGAACAGGCGCGCAAAAAAGCCGCGCTCGTCCACCAGCGGCTGGCGCTGAACACGGAAAAGCCCAGCCAGCGGCAGTGGCGCCAGGGCCAGTCGGCTCATGGGCGCGCCTCCCAGGCGTCGATGTCGGCCAGGCACAGCGCGCGAGCGTCGGCGCCGCCGTGTTGCTGGCGGTACCAGTTCATGGTGCGGGCCACAGCGGTATTCAGCGACCAGTGCGGGGCCACGCCCAGCACCTGGCGGGCATGGGCGGTTTCGAGCGCGAGCCAGCCGGCTTCGTGCGGTCCTTCGCTCTCGTTTTCATAGCTGGTAGCGCTTGCTGGATAGGCGGTAGAGGCCAATTCAATGACATTTTTGACCGTGGCCGCCTCGTGGGGCAGCGGGCCAAAGTTGTAGGCACCGGCCAAGGCGGGAGATTCCCACAGGCGCTGGGCCAGACGCAGGTAGGCGGCCAGCGGCTCCAGCACATGCTGCCAGGGGCGCGTGGCCTGGGGGCGGCGGATGTGCAAGGTTGCGCCCTTTTCCCAGGCACGCACCGCGTCGGGCAGCAGGCGATCTTGCGCCCAGTCGCCGCCGCCGATCACGTTGCCCGCGCGCGCGGTGGCCACGGCGATGCCCTGCGCGGCCAGAAAGGAATCGCGGTAGCTGGCCGTGACCAGCTCGGTGGCGGCCTTGCTGGCGCTGTAGGGGTCGTGCCCGCCCAGGGGGTCGTCCTCGCGGTAGGGGTAGGCCCATTCGCGGTTGCGGTAGACCTTGTCGGTGGTGACCACCACGGCCACGCGCACGCCAGCCAGCCCGCGCAGGGCATCGAGCAGATGTGCCGTGCCCATGACGTTGGTGGAAAAGGTGTCGAGCGGCGCTGCGTAGCCAGGCCGCACCAGAGCCTGCGCGGCCAAGTGCAGCGCGATCTCGGGCCGGGCGGCACGTACGCAGTCGGCCAGGGCTTGGGCATTGCGCACGTCGCAAATATGGCTGTCCGTGCCTTGCTCCACCTGGGCCAGCGTAAAAAGGTTGGGCTGGGTGGCGGGCGCCAGCGCCACGCCCGTGACATGCGCGCCCAGGCGCTGCAACCACAGCGCCAGCCACACACCCTTGAAACCAGTGTGGCCCGTAAGCAACACGCGTTTGTCGCGCCAGAAGTGGGGATCAGGACACATGTTCACCAGCATTTCCAGGGGGCGCGGCCTGTCTGCCACAGTTCTTCCAGCAGGTTCTTCTCACGCAGGGTGTCCATGGGTTGCCAGAAACCGGTGTGCTCAAAGGCGCGCAACTGGTCGGTCTGGGCCAGCCGGGCCATGGGCTCAATCTCCCAGCTCGTGGCATCGTCCGCGATATGGCCGATCACCTCGGGTTGTAGAACGAAAAACCCGCCATTGATCCAGCCCCCGTCGCCCCGCGGTTTTTCTTCAAAGCCAGTCACGGCATCACCATGGCGCACCAGCGCGCCATAGCGCCCCGGCGGCTGCACGGCGGTGACGGTGGCCTGGCGGCCATGCTGGCGGTGGAAGGCAAACTGCGCTGCCATGTCCAGGTCGGCCACGCCGTCGCCATAGGTAAAGCAGAAGGGCTCGCCGGCGGGTAGATATTCCTGCACCCGGCGCAGGCGTCCGCCGGTCATGGTGTTCTCGCCCGTGTCCACCAGGGTGACGCGCCAGGGCTCGGCATGGCGGTGGTGCACTTCCATGCGGTTGCTGGCCATATCAAAGGTCACGTCGGACATATGCAGGAAGTAGTTGGCGAAATACTCCTTGATGACATACCCACGGTAACCCAGGCAGATGATGAAGTCATTCACGCCGTGGGCGGCGTACATCTTCATGATGTGCCAAAGAATGGGCCGCCCGCCCACTTCGATCATGGGCTTGGGCCGCAGGTGCGACTCTTCGGAGATGCGGGTACCAAGCCCTCCCGCGAGCAGAACAGCTTTCATGGGCACAGCATATTTCAGTATCACTGGCTGAAAAAGAAGAATTCCCACCCAATGCCCCCTCAATCGCCGGGATTGCGCTGACGAGAGCCCTGATACTTCAAGATAGAGGCCGTTTTCGCTTTACTTGAAAGCTTCATTTGGTCGTAATCCGATACATTTGGAACCAGGGAATGCACAATTGAACCGTGCAGGCCCGCTGCGCACACCCGCTCAACCGCCGCATACCCTCATAAAGCATGTTTGTCATCATTGGTTACGTCGTCGCCTTCGGCTGCATCTTTGGGATGTACATCCTTCACGGCGGCAACATTGCCGTGATCCTGAAGGCGCTACCGTTCGAGACGGTCACCATTCTGGGGGGCGCCCTCGGCGCTTTCGTGGTCAACAACCAGCCCAAGGTTCTCAAAGCCACCATGGCAGCCATTCCTATGGCCCTCAAAAGCTCCAAGTACACCAAAGCGCGGTACATGGAGCTTATGGCCATGCTTTATGAAATCTTGCAGAAGGCGCGCAAAGAAGGGCTGATGGCCATCGAAAAGGATGTCGAGGCGCCGCACGAGTCCGAGATTTTCAAAAAATACCCCACCGTAGGATCAGATCACCACGTGATTGAATTCACCACCGACTATTTGCGCATGATGGTGTCGGGCAATCTCAATTCACACGAAATTGAAGCATTGATGGACAGCGAGATCGAAACGCACCACCAAGAGGCCCACGCTCCGGTCGCAGCACTGGCGCGCCTGGCCGGTGCCCTGCCCGCCTTCGGCATCATTGCCGCCGTGCTGGGGGTGGTCAACACCATGGGCTCCGTGGGGCAGCCACCATCGGTGCTGGGCGGCATGATTGGCTCGGCTCTGGTGGGTACCTTCCTGGGTATTTTGCTGGCCTATGGCGTAGTGGAACCTTTAGGCGGCTTGGTCGAGCAAAAGACCGAGGATGCAGCCAAAGAATTGCAGTGCATCAAATCCACCTTGCTGGCCAGCATGCAGGGCTACAACCCTGCCACGGCGATTGAATTCGGCCGTAAAGTGCTTTTCTCAGGCGATCGCCCCAGTTTCACCGAGCTGGAGAGCCATGTGAAGGGCAAAAAATAGGCACGCGCCGCAATGGCAGAAAAGAAACTCCAGCCCATCATCATTAAGCGCATCAAGAAAGGCGGCCATGCCGTGCATGGCGGTGCCTGGAAGATCGCTTACGCCGACTTCGTGACGGCCATGATGGCCTTTTTTCTGCTGATGTGGCTGCTGGGCTCCACCGCCAAGGGAGAACTGCAAGGTATTGCGGATTACTTCAATGCACCTCTGAAGGTGGCTATGGTGGGTGGCGATGGTGCGGGCAACAGCTCCAGCGTCATCCCCGGTGGCGGCAACGACCTGAGCAAGGTGCATGGACAGGTGCGCCGCTCTGACGCCGACACGAAAAAACAACGCCGCATGTCGGCAGAGCAAATGCGTGCCGATATTGCGCGCCAGGACGCAGAGCGCATCAAGGCGCTGCAGGCCAAGATTGACGCCATCATCACCGCCAGTCCGATACTCAACGAATACCGCTCACAGATACGGATGGATGTGACGCCCGATGGCCTGCAGATCCAGATCGTGGACGAGCAAAACCGCCCCATGTTCGACAGCGGCAGCGCACTGGTCAAACCCTATATGCGTGACATTCTGCGCGGTATTGGCACGGCCCTTGCCGGGGTTGAAAACAGCATCAGCCTGTCGGGACACACAGATGCTGTCCCTTACGGCAACAGCGAGCGCGGCTACAGCAACTGGGAGCTCTCAGCCGACCGCGCCAATGCCTCGCGCCGTGAACTGGTGGCGGCCGGCATGCCCGACGCCAAGTTAGCGCGCGTAGTGGGGCTTGCTGCCAGTGACCTGCTCGACACCGAAAACCCGCGCGCACCCGCCAATCGACGCATCACCATCACAGTACTTACCCGCGAAGCACAGGAACGATTGTTGGGAAAAAACATTCCCGGCCTGCCTGCGGCACAATTGCTGGAAGAAAAAAACGAAATGCCCCCGGATGGCGAAGCAAGGTAACAACTTGTCACCTTCGCTCACATCCTTGACAATCAACACTGTAATTTCCGACCGAAAGGGTCCCACGTGGCCACTGCCCTTCGCTTCCTGATCGTTGACGACTTCTCCACGATGCGGCGCATTGTTCGTAACCTGCTCAAGGAAAGCGGGTTTACCGAGGCCGACGAGGCTGAAGACGGCGTCGCTGCCTTGAACAAATTGCGCAACAGCAAGTTTGATTTCGTCGTCACTGACATCAACATGCCGAACATGAACGGATTCCAGCTTCTGGGCGAGATCAAGGCTGACGAAAAGCTCAAGCACCTGCCTGTTCTCATGGTGACAGCCGAAGCACGCAAGGAAGACATCGTTGCCGCAGCCCAGGGCGGCGCCGCAGGCTACATCGTCAAACCCTTCACCAAAGCGACGCTGGAAGAAAAGGTGACTCTCATCATCAAGAAAGCAGGGTTGTAGGCGCCATGGATTCCGACAACCACCTTTCAAAGAGTCCGCCCGCGCCGGATGGCGATGTTCACCTCAAGATCGGTGCATTGACCCGCCAGCTCCATGATGCGCTGAAGGAGCTGGGCTATGCCGATCAATTGCGCGGCACGATGGGCGAGCTGCCCGACGCGCAAAGCCGCTTGTCCTACATTGCCCGCCTCACGGGTGAAGCCGCTGAAAAGGTACTGACCCGCGTCGAGCAGGCAAAAACCCAAAACGATTTTCTGGCCGAACAGTCGCGGCAGACCATTGCGTCCATGGTCAAGGATCCGGTGGCCGCAGTGGCCAAGGGCGAGATCATGAATTTCTTGACCGATGTGGAGCACATCACCAAGATTTCCGATGAACATCTCACGGAAATTATGATGGCCCAGGATTTCCACGATCTGACCGGGCAGGTGATTGCCCGCGTGGTAGCCCTGGCAGCAACCATCGAGCAGCAGCTCGTTCAACTGGTCATACAAACTGCGCCCCCCAATGCAGTGCCGCCGCCGACCATCGAGACCACCCGCGCACCGCTGTCCGGCCCGGTGGTCGATCCTGGGAAAAGTACCGACGTGGTCACAGACCAGTCCCAGGTGGACGACCTGCTCGCCAGCCTGGGTTTCTGAACACGGGCCATGGTGGCTCTTGCGGCAAAGCCTGCAGCGCCACCATGGCTGAATAAGCGCAGACTGCGCCCGCTTATCGGGCTTTAGATTCCGGCCCCCCTCACGACAATGGCATGACACCCGCGTCATGCCATCATGGAATCCAGTCAAGACCGCAACTTACCCGCCACCGAGCGCAAGCTCCAAAAGGCCCGCACGGACGGCCAGGGAGCACGTTCACGCGACCTGTCGCACCTGGCCATCCTGGGCACGGGTGCGGCGGGCATGCTGGTTTTTGCACAACCCTTGTTTGACCAACTGCTACGCGCCATGGGGCAGCAATTGGTGTTCGACGCCACCACAGTGCACACCCCCGCCTACATGCTCACACGGCTGCAGGACATGGCATTTGTAGGCATTCTCGCCAGCGCGGCCTTTGCCATCATGACCAGTGCTGCGGCTTTGATCAGTGCGGTTGGAGCAGGGGGCTGGATTTTCAGCCTTAAGCCCATCACGCCGCAATTCAACCGCCTCAATCCTATTTCCGGGGCTGCCAACCTGTTTTCGAAGCAGCAAATGACCAACGTGGCCAAGATGGTGCTCATGACGAGCATCCTCGCGGCTGTCGCCTGGAAGTACCTGGGCAGCAGCATTGACCAGGTCGCCATGCTGGTACTGCAACCCTCGCCTATCGCCATTCGCCATGCGGCCGACTGGCTGACCACAGGCATCGGTTTGCTGCTACTGGTGGTGTTCCTCGCCGCGATCGTCGACGTCCCGCTACAGGCGTTCTTCTTCAAGAGCCGCCTGAAGATGTCGCACCAGGAAGTCAAGCAGGAACACAAGGAGTCGGACGGCAACCCGCAAATCAAGGGCCGCATGCGCCAGCGCCAGCGAGAGATCGCCGACGGCGCCAGTGTCAGTGCCGTACCCAAGGCGGATTTCGTCGTGATGAATCCTACGCACTATGCCGTTGCGCTGCGTTACGACGACACCATGAGTGCACCCCAGGTCATCTCCAAGGGAACCGACCTGATCGCCATGAAGATTCGCGATCTCGCCAAGGCCCATGCCGTACCGGTGCTCCAGTCTCCCATGCTGGCACGGGCCTTATACGCCCACGCCGACCTGGACCAGCCCATCCCGGCCACGCTGTACACCGCCGTGGCACAGGTGCTGGCCTATGTCTATCGCCTCAAGGCAGCCCTGCGCGGTGAGGGTCGCATGCCTGATGACCAGCCGGATCCTTACATCCCGCCTGAACTCGATCCGCTGCAGAAAATCCCCCGCAAAGGCAAACAACCATGAACATTTCCATGAATTCAGCCCGGCAGTGGGCTGGAGCCAATGCAGCGGCAGCCCAAGGTTTGTCGGCTCCTTTGCTGGTGGTTGCCATCCTGGCACTGATGGTGCTGCCCATCCCCCCCTGGTTACTGGATACTTTTTTCACCATCAACATTGCGGTGGCTCTGATGGTGATGATGGTGGCGGCCTACATGCTCAAGCCGCTGGACTTTGCGGCATTCCCGTCCGTCCTGTTGCTGACCACTTTGATGCGCTTGTCGCTGAACGTGGCTTCCACCCGCGTGGTGCTTCTGGAAGGCCACACCGGCCCCGGCGCTGCGGGAGCCGTGATCGAGGCCTTTGGGCATTTTCTGATTGGCGGCAACTTTGCCGTGGGTCTGATCGTGTTCGCCATCCTGGTGGTCATCAACTTCATCGTGATCACCAAGGGGGCCGAGCGTATCGCCGAGGTCTCCGCACGCTTCACCCTGGATGCCATGCCCGGCAAACAGATGGCGGTGGATGCCGATCTGAATGCAGGTTTGATCGATGAGGCCGAAGCCAAAAGACGGCGCGCAGAGGTGGGCGAAGAAGCCAATTTTTTCGGCTCCATGGACGGCGCCTCGAAATTCGTCCGCGGAGATGCCGTCGCCGGTATCCTGATCCTGCTGATCAACATCGTGGGCGGCTTTGCCATCGGCATGCTGCAGCACGGGCTCTCGGCAAGCAAGGCTGCCGACACCTATATCCTGATGGCCGTCGGTGACGCGCTGGTAGCACAGATTCCGGGCCTGCTGATCTCGGTGGCTGCAGCCATGGTGATTTCGCGCGTTGGCAAGGACACGGATATGGGGCATCAGATCGTGCACCAGCTATTCACCTCGCCCCGCGTACTCGGCGTCACTGCAGGAATTCTGATTTTCCTGGGCCTCATCCCCGGCATGCCGCATGTGGTATTTCTCGCCATCGGATCGCTGCTGGGCTACCTGGCATGGTCACTGCTACAGAAGGCAAAGACGCCTCCTCCTGTCGAGGCCCCACCCGCCCCTGCGGGCGATGGTGAAGCCACCTGGGATGACCTGCAACCGGTGGACTTGCTGGGCCTCGAGCTGGGCTATCGCCTGATTGCGCTTGTGGACAAGACGCGCCAGGGCGACTTGCTCACGCGCATCAAGGGAGTACGGCGCAAGTTTGCCCAAGAGGTTGGATTCCTGCCGCCCCCCGTGCATGTGCGCGACAACCTGGAACTCAAGCCCAGCGGCTACCGCATCACCCTGCGTGGCGTGGTCGTGGGTGAGGGCGAGGCATTCCCCGGCATGCACCTGGCCATCAATCCTGGCGGCATCACCACCCCCCTGATCGGTACACCCACCACTGACCCTGCCTTTGGGCTCCCCGCGCACTGGATTGATGAACGCCAGAAAGAAGCGGCGCAAATGGCTGGTTTTACCGTGGTTGATTCGGAAACCGTGATGGCGACGCATTTGTCACACTTGATGCAAGTTCAAGCCGCAAAGCTCCTCAGCCGCACAGAAACACAGCAGCTCGTGGAGCATGTGGCCAAGCTGGCCCCCCGACTCATTGAAGAAGTAGTTCCAAAAATGGTTTCGATCGCAACGTTCCAGAAGGTGCTGCAGTTGCTGCTGGAGGAATCCGTGCATATCCGCGACATTCGCACCATCATCGAAACCCTGGCCGAGTTTGCTGGCAGCATCACCGACCCGGTAGAACTGGCACGGCGCGTGCGCATCGCCCTGTCACCAGCCATCGTGCAGCAGATCTATGGCCCCACCCGTGAACTCAATGTCATTGCCATTGAACCTGGCCTGGAACGTCTGTTGGTGCAGGCCCTGGGCAATGCCGCAGGCCCTGCACTTGACCCTGGCGTGGCCGACATTCTGACCCAAAAAGCCGCTGAAGTGGCACTCAAGCAGGAGGAGATGGGGCTTCCCGCCTGCCTGCTGGTGCCTGACCAGATCCGCGGCGCCATCTCCCGCCTGGTGCGCCGTGTAGCGCCTCGCCTACAGGTGCTCGCACACAGCGAGATTCCTGAGACCCACACCATCCGCATTGGCCCCATCCTCAAAGGAGCATCGGCATGAACATCAAACGCTTCCACGCTGCCACGTCCCGTGAAGCTCTGGCGAAAGCCCGCATGGCTTTTGGCGATGGCACGCTGATCCTGTCCAACCGGCCCACCGCCAACGGCGTCGAGGTGGTCGCCACAGCCGAAGACACGTTGGGCAACATTGATCAAGGCAAGGAAAGCCTGCAGATCGAACACCGGCCCGAGGCAATGCCTCCTGCACGGCGCTCACTGCAGGAACGTGCAGCCCTGGAAACTCGAAATCCGGTCAAAGAGGACACCGAGCAGTTGGCGATGAGTACGCTCTCGTTCCAGGACTATGTGCGCGAACGCATGCTACGCCGCCGCCATGAGGCCCTGCAAGAAGCAAACCCCTTGGCGACAGCTCTGGCAGAACGCGAACCCGAAACACTCCGTGAGCGCCCTACTCCCGCGCCAGTGGTGCGGCACAACCCCCTGCGACCAATCCACCCTCCCCAAGAGACCACGCCACGCACGGCCCGGCGCGAAAACAGTGTGGCGCCTCTCATGGCTCCGTCCATGGATTCCCAGGGGCTCATGCATGAGCTGCAGTCCATGAAAGATCTGATCGAGGACCGTTTCAATACGCTGTCCTGGCTGGGTCAGGCGCGGCAAAACCCGATTCAATCGAACCTCATGCTCAAAATGATCCGCGCAGGCTACTCGCCATCTCTGGCGCGCGCCATTCTGGAGCGCATGCCCGAAGAAATGGATGCCGCCGAATCAGTGCGTTGGCTGATGGAAGTGCTGGAACGCAACCTCAGAACCGACGCAGGCATGCCCCCCCTCTACGAAGAAGGGGGCATCTTCGCGCTGGTGGGCTCCACTGGCGTGGGAAAAACCACCACCACGGCCAAGCTTGCAGCCATGTGTGCCCGCATCCACGGCCCCGGCAGTGTGGGATTGATCACGCTGGATACCTACCGCGTGGGCGCGCACGATCAGCTGCGCAGCTATGGCCGCATGCTCGGCATCGTCGCCCACCTGGCCCATGACCGTGCTGCGCTGCAAGATCTTCTCGGACTGCTCAGTGGCAAAAAAATGGTGCTGATCGACACCACCGGTGTAGCGCCACGAGACCCGCGCAAGCGCGACATGCTGGAAGTATTGAACCTGCCCCAGGTTAACCGCCTGTTGGTGCTCAACGCGGGCTCGCATGGCGACACACTCGACGACACGCTGGGCGCCTTCAAGACCGATGGATCGCAGCAGGCCATCCTGTCCAAAGTGGACGAAACCGTGAAATTGGGCCCCGCCATTGATGCATTGATCCGCCACCAGATGATGCTGCGCGGCGTGACCAACGGCCAGCGCGTTCCAGAAGACTGGGAAGCTGCCGATGCACACAAGCTGGTCAGCGCATCCATGCGTGCGTCGGTGCGCTCGGCGTTCGACCCGAAAGCTACGGATTTGAACTTCTTCTTCTCACATTCTCCAGAGAGTTCATACGAGAAGGGGCTGGTCGATGCTTGACGTTGGCTTTCACCAAGGTGCCAGCCTGTACAGCCATGCGCCACAGGATGAATTGCGGCTGATCGCAGTAGCCAGTCCGCAAACGGAGACGCATGGACTGGAGATTCTCTGGCAAGTCTGCCTACATTTACAGCGGCTGGGCTATCCGGTGGTGGTGCTGGACGGCACGGCCCGGGAAAGCGAAGACAGCCCCGGGCTGATCGATCTGCTGGCGAATGCACCCTGGAGCGAAAGCATGCCTCCCGCCCGCCAACGCAATGCCTCGTCGCTGGCCGTGCTGCCTTCCATGCTCGGGTTACAAAGCCTGGCGAACCCGCCTCAGCAGCATCAGCACCCGCTACAGGCTTTGCACCCGCTGTTCCGGCGTTATGCGCTGGTCGTTATCCATGCCCCCGTGGGGCTGCTGGCATCACCGCTGCTTGAGGGAACCATGGTCTCCCCTCTGCTACTCATGTCCCCTGGGAAAAAAGGTTCCGTGGACAGCTATCGCCAACTCAAACACCTGGCATTGCACGCGGGCCTGACAGGCACGGTGGCCTGCGTCACTCCCCCAGAGCAACCAGGACAGCATGCCCTGACCCGCCAAGCGCTGCTTTCGCTGCGCGACACTGCTGCACGCCACCTGGGCCAAAAGATACGAACGTCACTCATCCAAACCAATAGCGCCCAGGATCTACAGCGGCTGGCCTTGCAACTGCTGGAAAACGCGAGCACCATCAGTGCCTCGGGCTTGGGAACTGCGCTACCATCTGCCGCTGCGGCAGGTTTTTCCTCGCCCATTGTTCAAAGCCATTGAAGTGACATACACCGCCAAGGGCCATCTCGATCGCGACGCGATGATTCGCCAGTACCTTCCGCTGGTTCGTCGATTGGCGCACCATATGATTGCCAAGCTCCCTGCCAATGTAGAGCTGGACGATCTGATCCAGGTAGGAATGATCGGATTGTCTGAGGCACTCACACGCTATGAGGTGGCACAAGGTGTGCAGTTCGAAACTTTTGCCACACAGCGCATCCGCGGCGCCATGCTCGATGAATTGCGTGAGAGCGACTGGATGTCGCGCAGCTCGCGCAAAAGCCAAAAAGATATTGAAAAAGCCCTGCGCCGCCTGGAGCAAAAGCTGGGGCGCAGCCCGCTGGAGTCTGAAATCGCTGCCGAACTGGATATGGCACTGGTCGACTACCAAAGCCTGCTGAGCAAGGTGCGCGGCACCCAACTGGTGTATCTGGAAGACATGTCGCACAGCGAAGATAACGACGGGTTCCTGGAACACCACGATGCCGCAGATCCCGCAGGCGACCCCATGGCCATGCTGCGTAACCAGCGCCTGCGCTCCTCACTGGTCACTGCCATTCAATCATTGCCCGAGCGCGAACAGTACATCATGGGCATGTACTACGAACACGACATGAATCTCAAGGAAATTGCGGCTGTGCTGGGTGTGACCGAATCACGGGTTTGCCAGTTGCACAGCCAGTCGATTGCCCGATTACGCGCAAAAATGCGCAGTCACTGATCTCTTGCGCCCCGGTATCTCTACCAGCAGGGCGGCACAATCACCCGGCAGACCGGTAAATACGCGCACCTGAAGAGCCGCCCCGACCTGGGCTACCGTAGGTCGACGCATTGTCGACAGGGGGCAAAACCACCGCAAGCTGTTTTTCTACCAAGGCGGCTACGCGGGCCAGTTGGTCTCTCTGCAATGCCAACTCGGCACTTACCTGGCGGATTCTGGGAACCAGTTCAGCAGGCATTTCACCTTGCACGCGCTCCATGGCATTGGAAAAATCAACAGCAGCCTGCCGTAGCGAGCTGCTGAATTTCTCCAGTGCCAATGCATCTGTCGACTTGAGTGCAGCCGATGCCTGAGTCAGTTGTTCCTCAACGGCCTCCAAAGCCTGGACAAGAAGCATGGTGTGCGCGCCTTTAACGGTCTTTCGAGTAAAAAGTGATCGATTCAGGTGCGACTCAGAAGGCTAGACCATCAGCCCTTTGCGCGGGAAAAGAATTCCTGGGAATTCGCCAGCATTTTGTCTGCCACGACTTCGGCATTCACCTTGAAGGAGCCACTCTCGATGGCAGAGCGTACGGCTTTGACCTTACCCGCGTCAAAATCGCCCTGATTGCGACTGGCTTGATCGAGCGACTTGGTTGCCGATGAAAAGGTTACCGGCACACCGGCGGCGGCCACAGCGGACGAAGCGCTTGCTGCCAACCCTCCTGCGGCCTGTGCGGCCGCTTTTGCCTGCTGCTTGGCAGGCGCTGCCTGCGCTAGTGCGCCCGGCAGTTCCGGTTTTTGTCCTATTTTCATCGCTCTCTCCGCTGCCCCTTGAAATATGGGACCAGGTAGCAATGTTTTCGACCTGTCGTGCGCAGACTTTAGCGGTAAATCGCAAAAACAACCTAAAGCTGGACGCCTATCGTCCCGTCATCATTCACAATGCCGGTCACTATCTTCCCATTATCCATTCTGATGCGCACAGTTTGGCCTGCGGCTCCGGCCGTCATTGCCTGCCCTCCCGCACTGATGGCATAGCCCCGTCCTTGGGCCACCACCCTCACCAGAGCACCCGCCTGGAAGATTTGGGGCGCACGCAACATTGGCTGGCGCAGGGCTTGGCCTGCCTTCAGGTGGCGCGCAGCGACCTGTCCAACCCATAAGCTGGGCTCGGCAACGATGGAGGCATTCTCCGCCGCCCAATCCACTTCGGTCTCGATCGCGTCGGCCGCAGTGAGCACTGAGCCCATGGTGACATCACCCGTCAGAACCCAGGCAGGGCCGTAAGCTTTGATCGTCACGGGGAGAAACACATTCCAGCGCACTGCAGCGTCTTGGCACCGCAAACCCAAACGGGTGCGCCCCCACAGACGGGCACCTGCGGGCAGGTAGGGCTCCACACGGGTACATGGCGCCAGGCGCAGGCGCTCGTCCAACACACCCACGCTCACCTCCATGCGCAAGGGCGATTGCGCAGGCATGTTGCGCGCCAGGGCCTCATCCAGCCATTGCTGGGTCATCTGCTCCAGGTTCACCTGCGCTTGAGCAGCACTCGCAGCCACACACAAGACAGCCGCCCCTACGGCGCGCAGTAAATAGGCAAATCGGTATGTCATGGGAGGCCTCCTGGAAATTCGGTGCCCGCAAGCAAGCCACAAGCCATTGAACTATAGGCGGCACACCGCCCGGGGAAACACCGAACTGCACACCAATTCCTCCGTTCTTCCCCCTTTAGAAAAAACGTGGCGTTTCCATAATCAGCCCACGCCAGCAGTCCATTCAGGGCCCTGGCGTTACTGCAACTTACGGTGTGAGGCGCCCCATGCTTGACAAGATGACCAACCAGCTGAATTTCCACAGCAACGCACTGATCCTGCGTGGCGAGCGTCAGCGCATCATTGCCAGCAACATCGCCAACGCTGACACCCCCGGCTATGTCGGCCGCGACATGCATTTCACCGACGCACTGCGCGAAGCGAATGCAGCGGGCAGCCAGTTGCCTGGTGCAGCCAATCCCCAGACAGGCGCCACCAGCCCACGCCACATACCCTTGTCGTCCACCCTGCCCGGCAGCAGCAGCACCGACAACAAGCTGGGCTACACCGTGCAGACACAACCGTCTCTGGACAAAAACACCGTGGACATGGATCGCGAACGTGCCAACTTCACGGACAACGCAGTGCGCTACGAAGCCACACTGCGCTTCCTCAACGGCCAGGCCAAGACCATGCTGAGCGCCATTCAAGGCCAGTGACATTCTTTGAGAAGCGGGTACTGCCATGTCAATGTTCTCCATCTTCAATGTCTCGGGAAGCGCAGTGAGTGCGCAATCCCAGCGCCTGAACACCGTGGCCAGCAACCTGGCCAACGTGGACGCTGTGGCCGGCCCCGACGGTCAGGCTTACAAGGCACGGCAACTGGTTTTTCAGACCACACCCATGGGGCCCGACAACGCTGCGGGCGTGCGCGTGAGCGCCGTCAAGGAAAGCGAAGTACCAGGCCGCCGCGTGCACGACCCCAGCCATCCGTCCGCGGATGCCGAGGGCTATGTGACGCATTCCAATGTCAACGCGGTGGAGGAAATGGTGAACATGATTTCTGCCTCGCGGTCCTACCAGAACAACATTGAAGTCATGAACACAGCCAAAACGCTGCTGCTCAAGACTTTGCAAATGGGCCAGTAAGCCTGCAGGAGTCTCCCCATGATCACCAGCGCCACCGCCGCCACTTCAGCAACTACCAGCACGAGCACGACCAAAGCCGACGCGGCCTCCGACCCGGCGGCGGCCCAGGACCGCTTTCTCAAGCTGCTCGTAGCCCAGCTGAACAACCAGGACCCGATGAACCCGCTGGACAACGCCCAGATGACATCGCAGATCGCGCAGATCAATACCGTCACCGGTATCCAGCAGTTGAACGAGACCGTCAAGGGCCTGGCAGGCCAGTTCGCAGCCCAGCAACTCATGCAGGGCAGCGCCATGGTCGGTCGCAACGTGCTGATCGCAGACAACACCCTCGCCATGGACACCACCAACCACGTAGGCGGCGGCGCGTTCGACCTGGCAGGTTCTGCCGCCAGCGTGTCTGTGCAGGTGCTCGACGCCAATGAAAAGCTGGTGGGCACCGTGGAACTGGGCGCTCTCAAGGAAGGCCGCTACAACTTCGAATGGGATGCATCGACATACACCGGCACCGGCCCGCTGCATTTCAAGGTGCTCGCCGCCAACGGCAAGACGGCTGTCGATGCCACCGCACTCTCGGTCGATCAGGTGACTGCGGTCAGCCTGGACAACGGCACGCTGTCCCTGCAACTCTCGCGCGGTGGCAGCACCAATTACAACGCCATCAAGGCCATTCTCTAACCACCCTCACGTCACATTTTCAGGAGCACACCATGGGTTTTCAACAAGGTCTCTCGGGCCTGAACGCTGCCAGCAAGAACCTGGACGTGATCGGCCACAACATCGCCAACACCAACACGGTAGGGTTCAAGGCATCGCGCGCCGAATTTGCGGAAATGGTGGCCTCGGCCATCGGCGCTGCCGGCGGCAGCAATGCCGGCATCGGGGTGGAAGTGTCGGCCGTGGCGCAGCAGTTCGGCCAGGGCAACATCACCATCACCGGCAATACGCTGGACGTGGCCATCAACGGCAGCGGTTTTTTCAAGCTGCAGCAGCCTGACGGTTCTTCCGCCTACACAAGGGCCGGCAACTTCAAGCTCGACAAGATAGGCAATCTGGTGACCAACAATGGCGCCAAGGTCATGGGCTTTCCGATTGATCCGATCACGGGCCTGCGAACCGCCAGCGACCCCTCGCCACTCAGCTTTCCCACGGGCGCGCCCATTCCGGCAAAGCAGACCACCAAGATCGTCGCCGAGTTCAACCTCGACGCCCGCGCCAAGGATGCTGCTGGAGACCCGGCCGCTGTACCGCCCGTAGCCCCCACACCCCGCGCCACTTACGGCACTTCCATCAACGTCTACGACAGCCAGGGCGTTGCCAAGCCGGTGAACCTTTATTTCCAGAAAACCGCCACCGCCAACACCTGGGACGTGTACGACACGCTGGACGACCCCTCGGCCACACCACCCGTGGTGGGCGTTGTGATTGGCCAGATCACGTTCGACAACAACGGCGCCATCACCGGCCCGGCCGCCACGCCCCCCGCCACAGGATTCATCCTGCCTCTGACGGGCATCAATCCCAGTCCGCCCAACCCCAACAATCTCCCGCCCTTTGATGTGGAGATCAGCCTCGATGGCGTGACCCAGTTCGGCAGCAAGTTTTCTGTCTCCGACCTGAGCCAGGACGGCTATGCCTCGGGAACGCTGACGGGCATCAACGTGGAAGCCAGCGGCATGGTCATGGCCCGTTACTCCAACGGCGTGACGCGCGCAGAAGGCCAGGTTGCCCTGGCCAATTTCCGCAACCCGCAAGGCCTTCTTGCCGTTGGCGACAACGCCTGGGTCGAAACGTTTGAATCCGGCGCGTCGGTCATCGGCACCCCCACGGACGGCAACTTTGGCGCGCTGCGCTCGGGCGCACTGGAAGACTCAAACGTCGATCTGACCGCCGAGCTGGTCAACATGATGACGGCGCAGCGCACCTACCAGGCCAACGCGCAAACCATCAAAACCCAGGACCAGGTGATGTCCACCCTGGTCAACCTGCGCTAACGCGCCCGCCTGAGACAACGGAGTCACCATGGACCGCATCATCTACACCTCCATGACCGGCGCCAACGCTGCCGCACACCGGCAGGCGGTGCTGTCCAACAACCTGGCCAACATCTCGACCAACGGCTTTCGTGCCGAGATGTCGACCTTTCGCTCCGTACCCCTGCAGGGCGATGGGGCATCCACGCGCGTCTTCGCGCTGGAAGCCACCTCGGGCCACCGGGACACCGCTGGCCCGGTACAGCGCACGGGGCGCAACCTCGATGCCATGGCCGTGGGCAACGCCTGGTTTGCCGTACAGGGCGTCGACGGTACCGAGGCCTACACCCGCAACGGCGGTTTCGAAGTTTCTGCTGCAGGGCAGTTGCTCACGTCCACCGGCTTGCCCGTGCTCTCCGATGGTGGTGCGCCCATCGACATTCCACCGGGCGCAGAGGTTTCGCTGGGTTCTGACGGCACCGTCACGGCCAAATCGGCGGGGCAGCCGGCAGCCGCTGTCGGGCGTCTCAAGCTGGCCACTCCCACGCTGGAAGACCCCCTCAAACGCGGCGACGACGGGCTGTTCCGCGCAGCATCGGGCGACCCGATTCCCAGCGATGCCAACGCACGCATGCTCAGCGGCGCCATTGAAGGCTCCAATGTGAACCCGGTCGAATGCATGGTCGGCATGATTGCCGCGTCACGCCAGTTTGAGCAGCAGATGCGCCTGCTGCAAACTGCCGAAACCAACGATAAATCCGCCAGCCAGCTGCTGGGCATGAACGGCTGAAGAGGCAAACGACAGCGCCCCGAGCGACTTTGGCCACGCCAGTCCCACAGGCACTGAAACATTGATACGACCGAGGTAATCCACCATGATCAACTCCCTTTGGATCGCCAAGACCGGCATGTCTGCCCAGCAGACACAGCTCGACGTCATCTCGCACAACCTGGCCAACGTATCGACCACCGGCTTCAAGCGCAACAACGCCGTGTTCGAAGACCTGATTTACCAGAACCTGCGCCAGGTCGGCTCCAACACCACCGAGCAAAACCAGCTGCCCACCGGCCTGCACCTGGGCCTGGGTGTGCGCACGGTCGCGACCAGCCGTAATTTCACGCAAGGCTCGCTCCAGGAGACCAAGAACAACCTGGACGTCGCCATCAACGGCAACGGCTTCTTCGAGGTCACCATGCCCGACGGCAGCATCGGCTACACACGCGACGGCTCCTTCCAGGTCGATGCCCAAGGCCGCCTGGTCACCTCCAGCGGCCTGCCCGTGGCCAACGGCATCACGATTCCGACGGGCGCCACCAGCGTAAGCATCAGCACGGAAGGCGCGGTATCGGCCATCGTGGGCAACAACCCAGCACCCCAGCCGCTGGGAAACCTGGCGATGTCCAGCTTTATCAATTCAGCGGGCCTGGAGCCCATCGGGCAGAACCTGTTCAAGGAATCGGCCGCCTCGGGCCAGCCCCAGCAGGGAACACCAGGCTCCAACGGATTGGGCTACATCCGCCAGGGTTTTCTGGAAGCATCGAACGTGAATGTGGTGGAAGAACTGGTCACCATGATCCAGACCCAGCGCGCCTACGAGATGAATTCCAAAGCCATCCAGACCTCCGACCAGATGCTGGCCAAGCTCAGCCAGCTCTGATCACAGGATTGGGAGAGCACCACCATGAGAACAATTTCCTCCTCCATGGCCCGTCTGCGCGCAGGCTGCCTGGCCCTGGTGGCCGCACTGGTCTTGCCAGGCTGCGCCAGCCTTTCGCCCACGCCGCCGGTCGATATCCTGCCCACGACACCGCCGCCGCTGGCCGTCGCGCCCCGCACACCACCGCCGGTCACAGGCAGTCTGTACCAGCAGGCCAGCTACCGACCCGCCTTTGAAGACCGGCGCGCTCGCATGGTGGGCGACAACGTCACCATCCAGATCGTGGAAAACGTAACGGCGAGCCAGAAATCCTCGTCCAGCGTAGATCGCAACTCTGAAATTTCTGCCGGTATCAGCGCCCTGCCCTTCGTGAACAAATCCCTCACCGACAAGACCACGCTGGGGGCCAAGTCCGACAATACCTTTGCAGGCAAGGGCGGCACTGAAAGCGCCAATACCTTCTCGGGATCGATTACGGCCACCGTCATCGATGTGCTTCCCAACGGCCACCTGGTGGTGGCCGGAGAAAAGCAGATCGGCGTGAACCAGAACGTGGATGTGCTGCGCTTCTCGGGCACCATCGACCCGCGCGCCTTGCAGCCCGGCAGCATCATCAACTCCACCCAGGTAGCCAACGTGCGCGTGGAATCTCGGGGCCGCGGCGCACAAAGCGAAGCGCAGGTGATGGGCTGGCTAGGCCGGTTCTTCCTCACGATATTGCCGTTCTAAGAAACACACTCCAAAACATCAAAAACAATAGCTGCTACCGCTTACTGTATAAGCGTTAGTGGCTGTTTTTATGTGTTTTTTCTTATCGTGAAGAAGCACCATCTACAAGCCCTTGGCACAGGCAATAGACCGGTGAACCGGCTTCTTTTTGGGTTTTAGTTCTGGCGGCGGAGAACCACAATCGAGGCATGAAAGCCCCGTCCTGCTCCTTTTTGCCGCGCCCTTTGCGCCTGCTGCGCGTCTTGCTGGCCACGGCAGTACTGTGCGGCATGGTGCCGGCCCACGCGCTGCGCATCAAGGAAGTGGCCGCTGTTCAAGGCGTGCGAAGCAACCAGCTGACGGGTTACGGCCTGGTGGTCGGCCTGGACGGCACGGGCGACCAAACGACCCAAATGCCCTACACCACGCAGGCCATGCAGAACTACCTGCAAAACATCGGTATCAGCCTGCCTCCCAGCGCCGCCGGGCAACTGCAGTTGAAGAACGTGGCAGCGGTGATCGTCACGGCCCAGTTGCCGGCATTCGCCCAACCCGGCCAGCTGATTGACGTCAACGTTTCCTCCATGGGCAATTCCAAATCCCTCAAGGGCGGCATGCTCATGACCACCCCGCTGCGCGGCGCCGATGGCGAAATCTACGCCCTGGCCCAAGGCAATCTCGCGGTCAGTGGCGCAGGCGCATCGTCGGGCGGCAGCAAGGTGCAGATCAACCACCTGAGCGCAGGCCGCATTCCGCAGGGCGCGCAGGTTGAACGCTCGGTTCCGACGCCACTACACGAGGGCGATTCGATCACCCTGGGCCTGAACGCCTCCGACTTCCAAACGGCGCAGCACGTGGCCCAGGCCATCAACACCCGCATGGGTGCGGGGCGTGCCACCGCTATCGATGGCCGCACGGTGCAGGTGCAGGCACCATCCGCACCCGGGGAGCGGGTCGGCTTCATTGCCCAGATCGAAGAACTACCGCTGGAGGCCATGGTGCCGGCCGCCAAGGTGGTCATCAATGCGCGCACCGGATCGGTCGTGCTGAACCAGGCCGTCACGCTGGGGCCCTGCGCCGTGGCGCATGGCAACCTGTCGATCATCATCAGCTCGCGGCCCGTGATCAGCCAGCCCAACCCGTTATCGCAAGGGCAAACGGTGGTTGCGCAGCAAAGCGACATCCAGATCAACCAGGAACCCGGCAACGTCATCCAGGTTCCTCCGTCAGCCCAATTGACCGATGTGGTGCGCGCGCTCAATGCGCTGGGTGCCACGCCCGGCGACCTGCTCGCCATCCTGCAAGCCATCAAGGCCGCTGGCGCGCTCAACGCAGAGCTGGAGGTCATCTGATGCATGCACAGCCCCCTGTGCCTGCAGAAGCACCGCCCAAGGAGTGCTAAGCCATGGCCCTTTCCCTTCCTTCCTCCAACAGCCTCAACACCTCCAATGCGCTTGCGGCAGACGTACGGTCACTCGACCGCCTGAAGTTTTCCGCAGGCGATAGTCCGCAAGCCACGCGCGAGGCGGCCAAACAGTTCGAATCGCTTTTCATGCGCGAGATGATCAAGAGCATGCGCGAGGCCACCATGAAGTCAGGCTTGCTCGACAGCGCCCAGGGCGACCTGAGCACCGACCTGCTGGACCAGCAGCTTTCTGTGCAGATGTCTGGCCAGCCGGGCGGCCTGTCCGAGGCCATTGCACGCCAGCTCTCGATGCTGATGGGCGGCGGTGCGTTGCAATCCTCGCCCCCTTCCACGCTCAGCCTCGCTGCCCCCAGCCTGCGCACCCCGGCCACCGCCCCTGCAGCGCCCGCCAGTGGGCCAGCCCCCAAGGGTCGCGATGATTTTGTGCAGCACCTGGGTGCCACGGCCGAGCGCGTGGCCCAGGACAGCGGCATTCCGGCCAGCTTCATGCTCGGCCAGGCCGGGCACGAAACCGGCTGGGGCAAAAGCGAGATCAAAAATGCCGATGGTTCCAGCTCATTCAACCTGTTCGGCATCAAGGCGGGCAAGGGCTGGACCGGCAAGGTGGCCGAAGTGACGACCACCGAATACATCGATGGCACTCCCCGCAAAGTGGTCGCTAAATTTCGCGCCTACGACTCGTATGAGGATTCGTTCCGGGACTACGCCAAGCTGATCAACAACAACCCGCGCTACGAAAAAGCCCGGGCCCAGACCGATTCGGCCACCGCCTATGCCATGGAACTGCAGAAGGCCGGCTACGCCACCGACCCCGCCTACGCCCGCAAACTGAGCGGCGCCATCCAGAGCGCGCTGCGCGCCATGGCATGACCCCGGGAGAAACACCATGAGCCTGCTCAACGTCGGATCCCGGGCCTTGTTGGCCAACCAAACTGCGCTGCAAACCGCAGGCCACAACATCGCCAATGTCAGCACGCCTGGTTATTCGCGCCAGAACGTTGTGCTGGAGACTGTGCAGGGCCAGTTCACCGGCGGTGGCTACATCGGCAAGGGCGTGAACGTCGCCACCATTTTGCGCAACCACAGCGAACTGCTGACACGGCAAGCGGCGTCGGCTGGTGCGGTGTCTTCGGCCGACACGGCGCGTGCCATCCGCCTCAACGAACTGCAGGACGTTTTCAGTGGCGGCGCCACGGGCCTGGGCGCGGCCATCAACGACATGGTCAACGCCTTTTCAGACGTTGTGACCGCTCCCACCGACCTGGCGGCGCGCAGCCTAGTGCTTACGCGCATCGACGAAACCGCCGGACGCATGCGCGCAGCCTCCGCCCGGCTCGATGAAATTCAGAGCACGGTGCGCTACGAACTGACCGGCGCGGTGCAGGAAATCAACAAACTGGCCAAAGGCATCGCGGCCATCAACGAAGAAATTGCCCGCGCAAAGGGCAACGGCCAAAGTCCCAATGACCTACTGGACCAGCGCGACACGCTGATTCGCAACCTGAACAACTACGTGCAGACCTCGCAGATCCCTGCCGACGATGGCTCTGTGGGCATTTTCGTGGCAGGTAGCCAACCGCTGGTGCTGGGCAATACGGCAACGCCCCTGTCGATCGGAGATTCCTCGGAGTTCGCGGGCAGCGGCAAGGTCAAGCTGTTTTTCAACAACCCGGGCAGCGCACCCATCGAGCTCAATGAAGATATGCTGGGCGGCGGCGAAGTCGCTGGCCTGCTGCGCTTTCACAACAGCGACCTGACCGAAGGCCGCAACCTGCTGGGCCGCATGGCCGTGGCGATCAGCGAAACCATGAACGCCCAGCACAAGCTGGGCGTGACGCTCGACGGCCAGGCAGGGAGCAACCTGTTCACCCCCGTGAACCTGCCTGATGCCCGGCCCGGCCTGAAAAACACCTCCGGGGCCACCATCGGTCTGGCGGTTTCAGACCCCACGCTGTTGGCGGCTTCCAACTACCGCATCAACTACAGCGCGCCCGGCGCGGGCACGGTGCAGCGCGAGTCTGATGGCAAGATTTTCCAGTTTGGCCCCGCCCTGCCCCCGCCAGGTTTTGCCACGGTAAACGATTTTTTTGCCACCCAGGGGCTGTCGCTCACCCTCACCGGCGCCCCGGCCGCCAATGACCAGTTCCTGGTCAATCCGCTACAAAGTGCGGCCACCGATCTCAAGGCCATGGTGTACTCACCGCGCGACCTGGCCGCAGCCAACCCGGTCAACGTGATGATGGGCCCCAACAACAGCGGCAAGCTGCAGATGGCTGAGCTGACGGCTCGCTCCAACCCGCCGGGCGCCACGGCACCCATCACGCTCACCTTCACCGGGCCCAACACCTACACGCGCTCGGACACCGGGGCCACCAGCTACGGCTACATCTCGGGCCAGCCCATCACCTACGACAGCGCCACGCCCCCCACAGGCTGGTCCATCACCCTCAACGGCACACCAGCCGCCGGGGATACCGTCACCATCGACAACGCCCTGGCCCCCGCCTATGGCGACCAGTACAAGCGCAATGCAGGCAACGCAGGCGCCATGCTGGACCTGCGCGATGTCAAAATGTTCGACGAATCCACCATGGCCGATGGTTATGCCAGCGCCATGGCGCAGATCGGCACCCGCACCCAGAGCGCCCAGTTCGCCGCCAAGGTGTCCGAAGGCATCGCGGCACAACTGGAGAAGGACCGCACAGCGGTCTCCGGGGTGAATCTGGATGAAGAAGCGGCGCGCCTGATCCAGTATCAGCAGGCCTACCAAGCCTCGGCCAAAATGATCCAGATCGCCCAGAGTATCTTTGACAGCCTGATCCAGACAATGGGCCGCTAAGACCGGAGTTCAACATGAGCAACGCACTGACCCGGGTTGGCACCGCCAACATGTACGACAACGCCCTGCGCAACCTGGGCGAACGCCAGTCGAGCCTGGTGGGGCTGCAGGAAAACCTCACCGCGGGCAAGCGTGTGGTGCGCGCCAGCGATGACCCGGTGGCCGCCGCGCAAGCCGAACGCTCGCTCACCCGCATCACCCGCATCCAGACCGAGCAGCGCGCCCTTGAAGTGCAGCGCAATGCCATGGCTCAAGCCGAAAGCTCGCTGGGCGACGCCATTACCCTGGTGCAGGATATTCGCCAGCTCGTGGTCAATGCGGGCAACGGTGCCAACACACCGGCCGACCGCCGCACGATTGCCAACCAGATCCTGAGCCTGCGCGAGCAACTACTGAGTGTGGCCAACCGCAAGGACACCAACGGCTTGCCCCTCTTCAACGGGCTGGGCAGCGCACTGGCGCCGTTTTTGGGCCCGCAAACGCCGGCGCCCGACTACACTTTCGAGGGCCTGCCCGGGCAGACGGCCAGCAACGACGTCTCGATCCCCCTGACGCTCGACGGCGACGCTGCTTTCATGTTCCGCCCGCAACGCGACGGCGTGTACCACGCGGCCATGAGCACCATTCCGAACACCCGCCAGTTCGGCACCAACGCGGTGATCACTACCGACCCGTCCCTGGTCACGGGCAACAACTACACCATCTCCTTTAGCGCGGTCGGCCCCGGTGCCACCACGGGCACCACCACGGCCACCTACACCATCACCAACACCACCACGGGCATCGCCCAGCCGCCGGTGACGGTGCCCGACTTCCCCTCCGACAAGCCGGTCACCATCACCGTCACGGGGATACCGGGCCTGAGCGTCGATTTCAAGGGCACACCGGCCAACGGCGACACCGCGACGCTCGAACCCAGCGCCAGCATCTTCAGCGTGGTGGACACCGCCATCCGCGAAGTCAGCAACGCCGCCGACAGCCAGGGCGCGGCGCAGGCCGTGGGCCAGGCGCTGGCAAACATCGACCGCGGGTTGGAGCGCCTGCAGACCGTGCGCGGCAATGCGGGTGAGTTGCTCAACCGCGCCGACCGCATCACCGGCAACCAGGAAACACGCAGCATTCAGCTCGAAGCCGACCGTTCTCGGGCCGAGGACCTGGATATGATCAAGGGCATCTCGGACTTCCAGAACCAGCAGGTGGGCTACGAAGCTGCCCTCAAGTCCTACTCCATGGTTCAGAAGTTATCGCTGTTCAATTTCATTTCTTGACCATGGTTCAATCCGTCCTGGGTAGTCTGATTCTTGGCTATCGCCCGCTCTGGGGACGGGAGCGGGCCCTGGTGGGCATCCAGTTGTTTGTGCGCAGCGAAGGCACGGCCCAGGTCGATACCGCCCACCTATTGCACTCCTTGCAGGAAATGTGGAGCGCCAGCTCCCCCCCGCTGCTCATAACCCCCCAGACGCGCCAGTTGCTGAGCGACATGCTGGAGCATGCCCCGCGCAACGCCCCCTGGATCAGCGTGCCTGGCCCCTGGCTGGCCGAGTCCGCCATCCATGCCGGCGTGCAAGCGGCGCACCAGCGTGGCCTGCGCATGGTGTGGCGGGGCGAGCTGGGCAGCCTGCCCGAGCCTGACATCGCCCGCTGTTTTGACAACAGCCTGCTCAGCCTGCGCCCCGAGGATGCCGTGGCCGCGCTGCAGGCCGCACCACCGCCCCCCCGCCCGGGCATGCCGCCCGCGGTGCCACAAGGCTCCAGCCCGGTGATTGGCGGCCAGATGTACGAAAACGTCGCCAGCCGCGCACTGATGGAGCATTGCCTGGACGAGCGCAAAGCCATGGCACTGGCGGGCTGGCCCACGGAAGATGTGCTCTACAGCCTGCGCCACCAGCAGATGCAGCCAGCGCACGCGATCATCCTCAAACTGCTCAAGGCCATCGAGGCCGAGCAGTCGCTGGAGGTCTTCGAAGACATCCTGAACGAAGACCCGCTGCTGGCCTACCGCTTCATGGTCTATACCAACTCGGCCTCGCTGGGCCTGCGCACCGGCATCGATTCGCTGCGCCGTGGGCTGGTGATGATGGGCTACAGCTCGATCAAGCGCTGGCTTTCGGATCAACTTCCGCACGCCAACACCGAAGCCAGCCTGCGCCCGGTGCGCGAGGCCAGCGTGCTGCGTGCACGGCTCACCGAGCACCTGCTCCAATCGGGCGTGCAAAACGACCTGCGCCGCGAGGTGTATCTGTGCGGCCTTTTCTCGCAGCTCGATGAGCTGATGCGCGAACCTCTGGGCACAATCCTGCACCGCATTCCGCTGTCCGAGCGCATCTACGATGCCATCGTGATGCACACCGGCCCCTACGCCGCCAGCCTGGAGATGGCCTGCGCCCTCGAAACCGAGGATGCCAGCGCCATTCGCCAGCTGTGCGAAACCCACGAGATGGACCTCGAAGAGGTCAACCGTGCCCTGCTGCGCGTGCTCTCCGGCCTGGAAGTCATCCGCCCCGGCCACTGAACCCAGGCAGGCGGCCTGCCATGCGCCAGAAGTCTCTGACACTGGTGCAGCCCACAACCAGCAACCATTGCGCCAGGGCCGCCAATCCCTCGATGCACAGGGGGCGCTGGTGGCGTCTCCCTTGCGCATCGCGCAGCGATGAACAAGAGGAAGGATGAATCACTTCAACTGCGCGCGCACGCGCTCAAACACCCGCCAGAAGACCGCCTCCTGCGTCGTGGTGAAGTTGATGCGCATCAGCGTGCCCGGCTGGCGGCTGGCATGGAACAGCGAGCCGGGCGCAAGCAGGTAGCCCTCGTCCAGCATGCGCTGCGCCAACGCATCGGTGTCCACCCCGGTATCCACCCAGCCAAACAGACCCGCAGGCTCTGTCACGAAGCGGCAGCCCGCGTCCAGCGCCAGTTGCACGCTGCGCGCGCGGGCCTGGGCAAGCCGCAGGCGCATGCGTTCGGCATGGCGGCGCAGTTGCCCTTGCTCGATGCACAGCGCCAGCGCTTTTTCCAGGATGGACGGCGTGGTCAAGGTCGACAGCAGCTTGGTATCGAGCAGGCGCTCGGTCAGATCCGCCGGCGCCGCCAGGTAACCCACACGCCAGCTGGGCGCCAGGACCTTGGCGAAACCGCTGACATAGATGGTGCGGCGCAGACCGTCCAGCGCACTGAGACGGGTGGCATGGTCGGGCGCAATGTGGCTGTAGGTGTCGTCCTCGACGATGTGGAAGTTGTGCCGTTGCGCCAGTTGCAGCAACTGGTGCGCGCACCCTGGCGCCAGGCTGTAGCCCGTGGGGTTGTGCAGCACGCTCACGCTCACAAACAGCCGGGGCGCGTGCACCTCGCAGTAGCGCGCCATCACTTCCAGGTCGGGCCCTTCGGCCCGGCGCGGCACCGGCAGCACCCGCATGCCCAGGGCAGCAAGCCGTGCAAACTCCACCGACCAGCCCGGCTCTTCGACCATCACCGGGTCGCCCGCCTTGAGCAGCGTGCGGCTCACGATGTCCAGCGCATGCGTGGCGCCCACGGTGGTCATGATCTGGGCCGGGCGTGCCGGTACATTCAGGTCACTCAGGCGGCGTGCCAGCGCCTGGCGCAAACCGGCGTCACCCAGGGGCTCGCCATAGCTGAAGGTGCCCTCCTGCAGCGCCCTGCCCGCCGTCACCTTGCGCACCGCTGCCAGCATGAAGCGGGCCTCTTCCAGCCAGACACCGGGAAACACCCCCGAGCCCGGCTGCGGCAGGTTGGCCCCTTGGTGGAACATGCCCCGGATCAGCGCCGTGGCGTTGATGTGCGCGCCCGAGGGCAAGGCCCCCGTTGCCTCGCGCAGCAGCTGCCCTTTATTTGCTACATTTTCAATAGCTGTTTGCGCTTTACCAATGGGCGCTACAGGCACATTTTGCACTAAATCACGCACATAGAAACCCCGCTGGCGCCGTGCCTCTACCAGCCCTTGCGCCAGCAATTGGTCGTAGGCCGCAACCACGGTGTAGGGGCTTACGCCCTGCTGGCGCGCACAATCGCGCACCGACGGCAGGCGTGCCCCGGCGGGCAACAGGCGCGAACGGATGCGCTCGGCAAAGCGGTCGGCCAGTTGTTCGGTCAGAGTGCGGTGGGCAGTGCGGGTCAGCATGGGAGGAATCAGTGCAGCTGTGCCAATGCGAACACCAGCACAGTTTGCTTGTTTGTCAAAAAATCTGTACTGGCACTGTAATGGTAATTTCTCTACAGTGGGCTGCATCGCACGGCTCTTTTCCTCTCCTTTCTCCATGCCCTTTGCCGAATTCACCGCCCTGCTGGTTCTGGCCACAGCCATGAGCTTCACGCCCGGCCCCAACACCACACTCTCGACCGCGCTGGCGGCCAACCGGGGGCTTCCCCAGGCCATGCGCTTTGTCTGCGCCGTACCCGTGGGCTGGTCGGCGTTGCTGCTGCTCTGCGCCGGCGGGCTGGGCGCCATGGTGGTGGCAGTGCCGCTGCTGCGCCTGGCCATCAAGGGCCTGGGCATTGGATACCTGCTGTGGCTGGCCTGGAAACTGGCGCAAAGCGCCCGCCTGACCGAAGCCAGCACGGCGCAGTTGAGCGTGGGCTTCTGGCAGGGCACGGCACTGCAGTTCGTCAACATCAAGGCCTGGCTGCTGGCCCTGACCATCGTGGCTGGGTGGATCGCCGGGCGCGAAGACGCTTTGCCGCGCCTGGCCATCGTGCTGCCAGTGATGGTGTTTTTTGCCTTCACCAGCAACCTCATCTATGCCGCTACCGGCGCTCTGCTGCGCCAGTGGCTGGCGCAGGGAAATCGCCTGCTGTGGTTCAACCGCTGCATGGCCTTGGTGCTGGTGCTCACCGCCGCCTGGATGACCACCGCATGAGCACCCGCCCATCCGCCACACCACACGCAACCACGTCGGCCCGCCATACCGCCGAAACCCGGGGCCTGGCACTGGGCCTCTTGGGCGTGGTAATTTTTGCCCTGACGCTGCCCATGACACGGCTGGCCGTGGGCACGCCCGAGGCGCCCTTGATGTCGGGCCTGTTCATCGCCATGGGCCGCGCGGCCGTGGCAGGGGCGCTCTCGGCCATGCTGCTGTGGGCGCAGCGTGCGCCCTGGCCCCAGCGCGCAGACTGGTGGCCCCTGGTACTGACGGCGCTGGGTGTGGTGTTTGGCTTTCCGCTGCTGACCTCCATTGCCATGCGCCATGTAGGCGCCGTGCATGCCAGTGTGATCGTGGGCGTTCTGCCCCTGGCTACGGCGGCCGTGGGGGCGTTGCTGCACCGCCAGCGCCCGTCGCCCGCCTTCTGGGCCTGCGCGCTGCTGGGCACGGCACTGGTGGTGGCGTTTGCGCTGCTGCGTTCGGGCAGCGCGGGCCTGGCGCTGCACCCGGCCGATCTGCTCTTGCTGGGCGCCATGCTGTGTGCGGCGGTGGGCTATGGCTATGGCGCACGCCTGTCGCACCACATGCGCGCCGACGCCGTGATCTGCTGGGCCTTGGTGCTATCGCTGCCGGTCACGGTGCCACTGGCGGCGCTGTCCTGGCCACAGGTGGCGGTGCCGGTTGTGGCCTGGGCTGCATTTGGCTATGTGTCCGTTTTTTCAATGTGGCTGGGTTTTTTTGCCTGGTACAGGGGTCTGGCGCTGGGCGGCACGGTGCGCGTCAGCCAGGTACAACTGGTGCAGCCGTTTCTGGGCATGCTGTTTGCCGTGCCCTTGTTGGGCGAGCGGCTCGACGCCGTCAGCCTGGGCTTTGGCTTGGCGGTCATGGTCACCGTTTTGGCAGGTCGGCGCAT
>NZ_BAAGQN010000033.1:62748-69898 GCF_054783455.1 Simplicispira piscis | reverse complement strand
GGCCCTTGCGCGGGAGCCCTGGCCTGGGCCGCGTCGGTTGCATGTCTCGCGCAAAGAGCCCACAGCATGAACAGATTGAAAGCGGCCCTGCGGTTAAGCTATTGGTCCGGCGCCCGACCCCGGGTCGCCGCAAGGCCGCACAATGGCTTTATTGACTGAAAACGCTGCGCCCCACCTACAGGCGCACACAATGGAGATGACTGGAATGACGAACTGGACCCTGGCCTCACGCGCCGCAAAGATGAACCCCTCGGTGATCCGCGAGATCCTCAAGGTGACCGAGAAGCCCGGCATCATCAGCCTGGCTGGCGGCCTGCCCTCGCCCAAGACCTTTCCGGTCGATGCCTTTGCCAAGGCCTGCGAAGTGGTGCTGGGCCACGACGGCGCTGCCGCCCTGCAGTACGCCGCCAGCGAAGGCTACGCCCCCCTGCGCGAGGCGATTGCCGACCTTCTGCCCTGGAACGTGGATCCCGCCCAAGTGCTCATCACCACGGGCTCGCAGCAGGCGCTGGACCTGATCGCCAAGGTGCTGATCGACACCGACAGCCGCATACTGGTGGAAACCCCCACCTACCTGGGCGCGCTGCAGGCCTTCGCCCCCATGGAGCCCCAGGTGGTGGCCGTGGCCAGTGACAACGAAGGCGTGCTCATCGACGACCTGGCCGCCAAAGTGGGCAGCGGCGCCGACAAGGCCCGCTTCCTGTACGTGCTGCCCAACTTCCAGAACCCCACGGGCCGCACCATGAGCGAGTCGCGCCGCGCCGCCCTGGTAGAAAAAGCCGCGCAACTGGGCCTGCCGCTGGTCGAGGACAACCCCTACGGCGACCTGTGGTTCGACAACCCGCCGCCCGCACCCCTGACCGCGCGCAACCCCGAGGGCTGCATCTACATGGGGAGCTTCTCCAAGGTGCTGGCACCGGGCCTGCGCCTGGGTTACGTCGTGGCGCCCAAGGCCGTGTTCCCCAAGCTGCTGCAGGCCAAGCAGGCCGCCGACCTGCACACCCCCGGCTTCAACCAGCGCCTGGTGGCCGAGGTGATGAAGGGCGGCTTCCTGGACCGCCATGTGCCCACCATCCGTGCGCTGTACAAGCACCAGCGCGACGCCATGCTCGAAGCACTGCAGCGCGAGATGGTCGGCCTGCAGGTGGAGTGGAACAGCCCCGAGGGCGGCATGTTTTTGTGGCTGCGCCTGCCCGAAGGAATGAACGCCATCGAGCTGCTGCCCCTGGCGGTGGAGCGCAACGTGGCCTTCGTGCCCGGCGCGGCGTTCTACGCCTCGGACGCCGACCCGCGCACGCTGCGCCTGTCGTTCGTGACCGCCAGCAGCACACAGATCAACACCGGCATTACCGCCCTGGCCGCAGCCATCCGGGCCTACCCGCGCAGTACCTGAATTCTCCGCACACGACCAGGAGCCCCCATGAACAAGCGCTCTTACAAGCAGATCGACGTGTTCAGCCATCGCCCTGGCGACGGCAACCCCCTGGCCGTGATCATGGACGGCAACGGTCTTCCCGAGCGGACCATGCAGCGGTTTGCCGCCTGGACCAACCTGTCGGAAACCACCTTTCTGCTGCCGCCCACCGACGAAGGCCGCGCAGCGGGTGCCGACTACCGGGTGCGCATCTTCACCCCCGGCGGCGAGCTGCCCTTTGCCGGCCACCCCACGCTGGGCACGTGCCATGCCTGGCTGCAGGCAGGCCACCAGCCGCACGACCCCGACACCATCGTGCAGGAGTCGGCCCGGGGGCTGGTGCGTATCCGGCGCCAGGGCGAAACCCTGGCTTTTGCCGCACCGCCCATGCAGCGCAGCGCACCCAACCCCGCCATGCTGGCGCTGGTGACGGGTGCGCTGGGTCTGCGCTCCGGGCAAATCCAGGCTGCGCAGATGCTGGACAATGGCCCGCGCTGGCTGGGCCTGCTGCTCGACAGCGCCGACACTGTGCTGGGCATGCAGCCCGACCACGCCCGCCTGAAAGACTTGGGCCAGGACGTGGGCGTAGTGCATGTCGCCCCCACCGCCAGCGACACCCGCCAGCCCGGCGTGGTGGTGCGTGCTTTTGCCGCCCCCATGGGCAACCCGGAAGATCCGGTCACCGGCAGCCTCAACGCCAGCCTGGCGCAGTGGCTGATTCCCGAGGGTCTGGCGCCCCGCCAGTACGTGGTGGCCCAGGGCGAATGCCTGGGCCGCGCCGGGCGTGTGCGCATTACGCAAGACGCCGACGGCCAGGTCTGGGTGGGCGGCAACTCCATCACCTGCATCGAGGGCGAAGTCCTTTTCCCCTGAGCACCCGGCGCCACAGGCGCCGCCGTAACGCCTGGCAACAGGCGGCCGCACGACGGCAAGCCCCCGGCGTGCCTCACGTTCACGGCACACCCATCGTCTGGCCCTCTCCGAAAACACCGCTCATCCACACACCAAGGCCCATCCACCATGCACCAGCGCCCCTTCCAGCAAGTCGATGTGTTCACCGCCACGCCCTGCCTGGGCAACCCGCTGGCCGTGGTGCTCGATGGCGAAGGCCTCTCCACCGAGGCCATGCAGCAGTTCACGAACTGGACCAACCTCTCCGAGGCCACCTTCGTGCTGCCGCCCACGCCCGAGGGCCGCGCCGCCGGTGCGGACTACCGCGTGCGCATCTTCTGTCCGGGGCGCGAGCTGCCCTTCGCCGGCCACCCCACGCTGGGCACCTGCCATGCCTGGCTTGCCGCGGGCGGCCAGCCGCACGCGCCGGGCCGCATCGTGCAGGAATGCGGCGTGGGCCTGGTGCCGCTGCGCCAGGACGGCGAGCGCCTGGCCTTTGCCGCGCCACCCCTGATCCAGAGCGGCCCGCTCGCCGAAGACGACGTGCAGCACATCGCACGCGGCCTGGGCGTGGCGCGCACCGACATCCTGCACCACGCCTGGTGCGACAACGGCCCGAACTGGCGCGGCGTGATGCTGCGCTCGGCCGAGCAGGTGCTGGGGCTGAAGCCCGACGCCGCCGTGCTGGCCGGCCTGGACGTGGGCGTGGTGGGGCCGCGCGGCAAGGTCGGCGTAGTGGGCGCGAGCGACGCCGAGGGCATTGCCTTTGAGGTGCGCGCCTTCTTCCCCGGCAACAACGGCCTGGCCGAGGACCCGGTCACCGGCAGCCTGAACGCCGCGCTGGCGCAGTGGCTCATCGGCGCGGGCCTGGCGCCCACGCGCTACGTGGCCAGCCAGGGCACGGCCCTGGGCCGCTCCGGGCGCGTGCATGTGGAGCAGGACGGCAGCGAAATCTGGGTCGGCGGCCACAGCATCACCTGCATCAGCGGCACAGTGCGGTTGTAAATACAAGCAAAATACGCCTCCAGCGCTTGTGCAGCAAGCGCTGGCAGCTCTCAAAAAAGGAGTGAAACAATGCCTCTGCCCACCCTGCAAGACATCGAAGCCGCCGCCGAGGTGGTCTACCGCGACTTCGCGCCCACACCGCAGTACCGCTGGGGCCTGCTCAGCGAACGCCTGGGCACCGACTGCTGGCTCAAGCACGAGAACCACACGCCCGTGGGCGCCTTCAAGATCCGGGGCGGCCTGACCTATTTCGACCAACTGGCCCAGCGCGGCGCGCTGCCGCGTGAAGTGATCAGCGCCACGCGCGGCAACCACGGGCAAAGCATGGGCTGGGCCGCGCGGCGCCATGGCGTGGCTTGCACCATCGTCGTGCCACGCGGCAACTCGGTCGAAAAGAATGCGGCCATGCGCGCACTGGGCGTCACGCTGATCGAGCACGGCGAAGACTTCCAGGAAGCCCGTGAGCACGCTATGCGGATCGCCGCAGAGCGCGGCGCGCACATGGTGCCCAGCTTCCACACCGACCTGCTGCGCGGCGTTGCGACCTACTGGTGGGAGTTTCTGCGCGCCGTGCCGCAGCTCGACGTGGTGTATGTGCCCATTGGCCAGGGCTCGGGCGCCTGCTCGGCCATCGCCACCAAACTGGCGCTGGGCCACAGCGCCCGCGTGGTAGGCGTAGTCAGCAGCCATGCCACCACCTATGCCGACTCACTGGCCGCAGGCCGCGTGGTCGAGGCGCCCGTCACCACCGAGCTGGCCGACGGCATGGCCTGCCGTGTGGCCGACCCCGAAGCCCTGGCCGTGATGGCCCCGCACATCGATCACATCGTAAAGGTCAGCGACGCTGAAGTGGCTACCGCGATGCGCGCCCTGTTTGCGGACACCCACAACGTAGCCGAAGGTGCGGGTGCCGCGTCACTGGCCGCCGCGCTGCAGGAGCGCACGCAAATCCAAGGGAAAGTGGTGGGGCTGGCTCTGACGGGAGGGAACGTGGACGCCCCGGTATTCAGCAAAGTCCTGTCCGCATGAGCGGCAACAGGTAATTCCATTTCTAAATCATTCGCGTCCAGGCGCGAAGCCGCAGACAGTGCTGTAGCACGGCAAGGCGGAGCAACAACGATACGGATGGTTTAGAGCGGATCACAAAACGCAGCGAAGTGGTTCTGGCGAGGCGCTGTGTCGCAGGCAGCACGGGTATTACGACAAGACGCGGCAACGACGCCAAAAGAGTTTTGTGAATCGCTCTTAGAAATGGAATAACGTGTCTCAAAACCACGCCCGGGCCTGGCTCGTCGCTGCGGAGACAGGCCCGGGGGTGACCACTGCTGACAATCTCTCCCATGGGAACCCTCTACCTTGTGCGCCATGGCCAGGCCTCGTTTGGCGCGGACGACTACGACCAGCTCAGTCCCCTGGGCCGCCAGCAAGCGGTGCGCCTGGGTGAATACTGGCGCGAACGCGGCCAGCGCTTTGATGCGGTATTGCTGGGCACATTGCGCCGCCACACGCAAACCCTGGAGGGTATTGCCGAAGGCCTGCCGGGCCTGCCCCCTTCCATCGCCTTGCCGGGCCTGAACGAATACGACAGCCTGGCGCTGATCCGCGCCATCCACAACGAACCACTGCAAAAGCCCGACACGCCCGAGCTGTACCGCCACCACTTCCGCCTGCTGTGCGATGCCATTGCACAGTGGATGGCTGGCGTCATCAGCCCGCAGGGCATGCCGAGCTGGGAGGATTTCTCGGCCGGCGTGCGCGGCGCGCTCGACAAGGTGCGCCACGACCACGCGGGCCAGAACGTGCTGCTGGTGAGCAGCGGCGGCCCTATCTCCACGGCCGTCGGCGAGGTACTGGGCACGGCGCCGGAAGTGACCATCGCGCTGAACATGCGCATCCGCAACAGCGCGGTGACCGAGTTCAGCGTGTCGCCCAAGCGGTTGATGCTGCAGACCTTCAACACGCTGCCGCACCTCAATGACGCGCAGCATGCGGGAATGGTGACGCACGCCTGATTTAGGCTTTTGCGCTTATTGATATTGCATTTGCAGCTATTGTTTCGATAGTTGCCAGCGCTTACTCACAAAGCGCCAACAGCCAAAAATCCATCAAAAGTCGCCCCGCGCCACCAGCGACTCCACCGGCAACGCACACAGCTCCCCCAGCAACGCCGCCAGTTGCACACCCGCCGCCTCCACCACCGCCCGCCCCTTCTCGGCCGTCGCCCCGGCCGCATTGCCGACCGCGCCCGCCGGGTGGTAGTCCTGCATGGCCCAGCCCATCTTGGCGCTCTTGCCGTTGCCCAGGAGAGCGTAGCGTTCGGCCCGGTCCTGCGAGGTGGAGCGGAAATCGCGCGCCTGGTCCATGCGCACCGTCTGGGGCGCCAGGTGCAGCATCATCGACGTCTCGATCTCGCCCGCATGGATGCCGAAACGGTGCTCCTGCGCACTGAACAGCGTCTGCACGTCGCCCGGCAGCGGCAGGCTGAACCAGCTGCTGCTGTAGACCAGCAGGCCGTGGTGCTGGCGCAGCTCGCGCGCAACGATGTCCATCACGCTGACCTGGCCGCCGTGGCCGTTGAGCAGCAGAAGCTTTTTGACCCCGGCGCGCGCCACGCAGGCGCCGATCTCGGTCCACAGCGCGATCACCGTGGCGGGCGCGAGCGACAGCGTGCCGGGGTAGGCCAGGTGCTCGGTGCTCAAACCCACCACCTGCGGCGGCAGGAAGAGCGCCGGCAGGTTGGCGGGCAGCAGCGGCAGCGCGGCGTCGATCACGCCCTGCAGCAGCGTGGCATCCACACTGAGCGGCAGGTGCGGCCCGTGCTGCTCGATGGCAGCCACGGGCAGCACGGCCACGGTGTGCGCGGCCTGGCCGCTGGCCTGCAGGCGCGCAAAGTCGCGCGTGGTCAGATCGGCCCAGAAGCGCGAGGGCAAGACAGAAAGGGGCGCATTGGAAGTCATGCCCCGCATGGTAGTGGAGACGGCTGCGCTGTGGCGCACCCACATCCCGCTACCATCGCCCCATGACCGAAGAACTGTTCCGCCAGGATGCCCGGCTGCACGCATGCAGCGCCCGCATTACCGCCTGCACCGACGCTGGCATTGGGCGGAACCGCACCATGCTCTACCCACTGGGCAATGGCGCCCTTGTGGCCCACACCTTCGGAATCGAGAAAAAACGCGCCTCCGCCCACCGGGTCGTCTGGGACTTTGCCGCCTGAGCCCCCGGAACCAAAACACACGCCCCCGGCTCCCACAGGACGACCATGTCCCATCGCACCATTCACCGCTTTTTTTACGCTCTTGTTTTCATAGCTGCCAGCGCAGGATGGACAAGCGCCAACGCCCAATTCAGCAACAAACCCGCCCTTGCCACCAGCAGCGTGGTGAGCACGCCACAGGTGCGCGCCGAGCTGGTGGCCCATGCCCCCGAGGGGCTGACACCGGGCCAAACCGTCTGGGTAGGCCTGTGGCTGACGCACCAGAAGGACTGGCATACCTACTGGAAGAACCCCGGCGATTCGGGCCTGCCCACCGAGCTGACCTGGGAGCTGCCGCCCGGCCTGGACATGGGCGAGACCGCCTGGCCCGTGCCCCGGCTGTTCCGCATCGGCAAGCTGGCCAACTACGGCTACGACGGACAGGTGCTGCTGGCCGCGCCGATGCAGGTACCCGCCAGCTTCAAGCCCCCGCCGGGCGGCATGGGCCAGATCGACATCCGCCTGCGCGCCACCTGGCTGGCCTGCCGCGTGGAATGCATCCCCGAAGAGGGCAGCTTCGTGCTGCAACTGCCGGTGCGCAGCTCTACCGCCATGCACAGCGCCCTGTTCGCACAGGCGCAAGG
>NZ_BAAGQN010000033.1:0-62652 GCF_054783455.1 Simplicispira piscis | reverse complement strand
GCCGCTCGAAGTGTTTGCCGAAACCCCAGCCGTGCTGGTGCCCGCCGCCGTGCCCGGCCAGGACTGGACGCAGGTCTGGCAGGGCGACACCTGGACGGCCAGCCTGCCGCTTTCGCCCGAACGCGGCGCCAGCCCAGCACAACTGCCGCTGGTGCTGGCCCCCGAGGGCCGCAGTGCGGGCGACGCGCCCCAGGGCTGGCATACCGTGGCCGCCGTCGAGGGGCAATGGAGCCGTGCGGCGCCGCTCACGGGCGTGTCCCCCGCGCTGGCCGCGGCCCTGGCGGCCAACCAAAACACCCCGCAACCCTCTGCTGCATCCGGCGGTGCGCTGCTCACGGCCCTGCTGGGCGGCCTGATTGGCGGGTTGCTGCTCAATCTCATGCCCTGCGTCTTCCCGGTGCTGGCCATCAAGGTGATGGGCTTTGCCCGGCATGGCAACCACCAGCGCGCGCAGCGCCTGGGCGGCGTGGCCTACACCGCTGGCGTGGTGCTGTCCTTCATGGCGCTGGGCGGCCTGCTGCTGGCCCTGCGCGCGGCGGGCGAGCAACTGGGCTGGGGCTTTCAGCTCCAGTCGCCCGCCGTGGTGGCGGTGCTGGCGCTGCTCTTTACGCTGATCGGGCTGAACCTGGCAGGCGTGTTCGAGTTCGGCCAGTTCGTGCCCGGGCGCCTGGCCACGCTGCAGGCGCGCCACCCGGCGGGCGATGCCTTTTTGACCGGCGTGCTGGCCGTGGCCATCGCCTCGCCGTGCACGGCGCCCTTCATGGGCGCGGCCCTGGGTTTTGCCATCGACATGCCCGCGCCGCAGGCGCTGGCCGTGTTTGCCGCGCTGGGCGTCGGCATGGCCCTGCCCTACCTGCTGGCCGCCTGGGTTCCTGCCGTGGTGGGCTGGCTGCCGCGCCCCGGCGCGTGGATGGACACCTTCCGCCGTGCCATGGCCTTCCCCATGTTTGCCACCGTGGTGTGGTTGGTGTGGGTGCTGGGCCAGCAAAGCGGCATCGATGGCGCCGGCGCCCTGCTGGCGCTGCTGGTGGCGGGCAGCAGCGTGGTGTGGGCACTGACGCTACGGGGCCGCACGCGCATCGTTATTGCTTCTGTTTTGATAGCATTTAGCGCATGGTTGGCGGGCACCATCGGCCCGAATGTGCTCCAACCCATGGAGGCACCGGCCCCCGTGGCGGGCGTGGGCAGCGCCCCCGGTGCGCTGTGGCAACCCTGGTCGGCCCAGCGTGTGCAGGAACTGACGGCGCAAGGCAAGCCGGTGTTCGTGGACTTCACCGCCGCCTGGTGCGTGACCTGCCAGTACAACAAGCGCAACGCCCTGCAGGACGCTGGCGTGCTGGCCGACTTTGACAAGCGCGGCGTGACGCTGCTGCGCGCCGACTGGACGCGGCGCGACAGCGCCATCACCACCGCGCTGGCCCAGCTGGGCCGCAACGGCGTGCCGGTGTACGTGCTGCTGGCCCCCGGCCGCGCGCCCGTGGTGATGAGCGAGATCCTCAGCGTGTCGGAACTGCGGGCCGCGCTGGCCATGCTCTGAAAGAGTCCCGGCCGATTTCCGCAGGCCTTCGTGGGGTCATGTAGTCAGGCTGTCACATCCGGTTGTTGCAATGGCAGGAAGCCATCGGCGCCTTCTGTACGAAGGCCCTGTTGGGCTTGGGGTGACCTGCACAACCCTCGCGAGTCGGTGGTAGTGCGGATCGGGATGGGCCACAAGGCGTCTTTTTGCGGCCAATAGCTCGGCTATTGGCAAGAAAAGCAACGCAGTGGACCGCCCGAGGCCGCGCTATCGCAGACCGCAGGGAGTTGTGCAGGTCATCCCTGACCTTTTCAACAACTATCGGAATTGTTCCCATGAAAAAATCCCTGATCGCCCTGGCCGTGCTCGGCACATTTGCGGGCATCGCCGCGGCCCAATCCAATGTCACCCTGTACGGGCGCGCCGACGCCGCACTGGGCAAGCCCTTTGGCGGCAAGTCGCAAATGATCAGCAACTACAAGGAAACCTCCATGCTGGGCGTACGCGGCGTGGAAGACCTGGGTGGCGGCCTGAAGGCGTCCTTCAACTTCGAACAAGGCATCAACATTGAAGACGGCGCCCTGACGGGCGGCGCGGCAGGCGCCTGGAACCGCGCGGCCTGGCTGGCCGTCGGCGGCGGCTTTGGCGAGTTCGCCATGGGCCGCATGACCACGGCGCAGAACCGCACCATGGGCATGTTCGACCTCAACGGCACGGCCAACAACACCTCGGCGCTGAAGAACCTCGGCCTGGACGCCGACGGTTCGCTGGGCGGCAACCGCGCCAACAGCCAGTTCATGTACACCTCGCCCAATCTGAGCGGCTTCCAGGCGCGTGCATCGGTGATCATGAAGGAAGACAAGGCCGCCCCCGCCGCCGGCGCTGCCGACACGCGCAAGGGCTCGTACCAGTTGGCTGCCAGCTACAAGAGCGGCCCGCTGAACCTGGGCGCCGTGGTGCAGAGCAAGCTGGCCGAAGGCGCCAACAACCGCACCGGCTATGCCCTGGGCGCGCGCTACGACTTCCAGTCCTTCCTGGTCAGCGCGCTGTACACGCAGGACGAATCCAGGAGCACCGGCAAGGGCTTTGGCCTGGGTGTGGCCATGCCGCTGGGGGCCTGGGTACTGGGCGCGCAGGTGGCCCGCGTGACGGACAACCCCAACCCCGCCCGCGAAGACGCCACGGCCTACGAGCTGTTCGCCAACTACTACCTGTCCAAGCGCACCATGCTCTACGCGGGCTACGGCGGCCTCGACAGCGCCGGCAAGGCGGTCAAGGGCACGACCGGCTCCAACACCTTCGGCCTGGGCCTGGTGCACAAGTTCTGACCCGCGGCGGCGCATGCCGCCGACCTCTTCCTGCCGTTGCCTGCGGGGGCGGCAAGCTTTAGCTAACGCCGCGCCTTGCGCGGCGTTAGCACTTTTCAGGCCCCCCCCACACGCTCCCACGCGGTGCGCGGTGCGCGGTGCGCTACCCACCAAGGGGCCGTTTTTTGCCTTGGGGCGACCCGGCGGCAAAAAAAAGAGCCGCCAATGAAGCAGCTCTTTTCCCGGTCGCTCGCAATGAAGTCCCTCGCACACACCGGGCGCCCTTGTCACCCTCAACAAAGGGTTTGACCTGCTCACACGGCGTTGCTGGCGCTATTGTGTGCCCGGCGCATGACATGGGCATGACCAAAGCGCAGCGCACGGGGCGACCGCCCGTGTTGCCGCGTGCAAGGCGATGGCCATTCTGGAAGGCGATCGCACAGGGGCATTGCAGCGAGGAAACGACGGGCCTTGTGGCCGTTTCAATGGCGGTCGCCAACAGAGGGCTCCGGCCCCATGGCGCCTTCTTGCTTTTTGTCGTTGACAGCGGGCTGGGCGCAATTTTTGAAGGCCCTCCTGCGCTTTCTGGGTCATTGTGCTTGCGGACATGCGGGTTTGTGCCCGCGTTGGAATGGCCGCTAATGCAAAATTTTGCCCCCCCTTCCGCGTGGAACCACACGCCTGTGCCAACCATGGAGGGGCGACGGTGTCTGCACTGCGCTATAACCCAGCCAATGACAACCCCCTTACCTCCCAACGTCGACACCGACGCAGCCATCACCACCCTGCTGCGCGAGTGCCGCTCCATTGCCGTGGTGGGCCTCTCGCCCAAGGCGCACCGCGACAGCCACCATGTGGCGCTGTACCTGCAGCAGCAGGGCTACCGCATCGTGCCGGTGAACCCGCTGGCCACAGAAATTTTGGGTGAACGCTGCTGGCCTTCGCTGACCGAGGCCGCCCGGCATGTGCAGATCGACCTGGTGGACGTTTTCCGCCAGAGCGACGAGGTACCGGTCATTGCCGACGAGGCCATTGCCATCGGCGCGCGGGGCCTGTGGCTGCAGTTGGGCGTGCACCACGACGCTGCCTGCGAGCACGCCCGCGCCGCCGGCTTGGCTGTGGTGCAGGACAAATGCACCCTGGTGGAACACCAGCGACTCAACGCCCTGGACGGAGCCGCACAGGGACGCCCGGCGAGCTAGGCGACAATCGGGGGATGAGTTACGCCCCCCTGACCAATGACACCTTCCTGCGCGCCTGCCGGCGCCAGGCCACCGACTACACCCCCCTGTGGCTGATGCGCCAGGCGGGCCGCTACCTGCCCGAATACAAGGCCACGCGCGCGCGCGCCGGCAGCTTCATGGGCCTGGCCACCAACGTGGACTACGCCACGGAAGTGACCTTGCAGCCGCTCGACCGCTTCCCGCTCGACGCCGCCATTTTGTTCAGCGACATCCTGACCGTGCCTGACGCCATGGGCCTGGGCCTGACATTCGCCGAGGGTGAAGGCCCGCGCTTTGCCAAGCAGGTGCGCGACGAAGCCGCTGTGGCCGAACTCGCCGTACCCGACATGGACAAGCTGCGCTATGTGTTCGACGCCGTCACCAGCATCCGCAAGGCATTGAATGGCCGCGTGCCGCTGATCGGCTTCTCGGGCAGCCCCTGGACGCTGGCCTGCTACATGGTCGAAGGCAAGGGCAGCGACGACTACCGCCTCGTCAAAAGCCTGATGTACAGCCGCCCCGACCTGATGCACCGCATCCTGGCCGTGAACGCCAACGCCGTGGCGCAGTACCTGAACGCCCAGATCGACGCTGGCGCCCAGGCCGTGATGGTGTTCGACAGCTGGGGCGGCGTGCTGGCCGATGGCGCGTTCCAGCAGTTCAGCCTGGAATACACCCGCCGCGTGCTGGCGCAGCTCAAGCGCACCGGCGTCGATGGCCAGGATGTGCCGCGCATCGTCTTCACCAAGGGCGGCGGTATCTGGCTCGAAGACATGAAGGACATCGACTGCGAGGTGCTGGGCCTGGACTGGACGGCCAACCTGGGCAAGGCGCGCGCCATCGTGGGTGGCCAGGTGGGTGGCCCCGGCAAGGCGCTGCAGGGCAATATCGACCCGAACGTGCTGTTCGCCCCGCCCGCGCAGATTGCGAGCCAGGTGCACGCCGTGCTCGACAGCTTTGGCAAGCCCCACACCGACCGCACGACGACCGGCCCGACGCACATCTTCAACCTGGGCCACGGCATCAGCCAGTTCACCCCGCCCGAGCATGTGACCGCGCTGGTCGAAGCCGTGCACAGCTATTCGCGCGCGCAGCGCCAGCGTTGAGCCTGGACGTCGCCCGCGCGGCGCCACTTATGCACACGGACGGCCCAGCGGGCACTGCGGCCGGTTCTCCTGGCCGCATGCGTGCAAAGTGGCAGCCAATCCATGGCATCAACGTAAGTGGTTGATTCATAAGGCGGCAAAGGCAATGCCTTTTTGGCAGGCAAAGCGACCAAAGCACGACGGCACAAGGGCTTGCGCGACCCACCAACGGGATATCAACAAAGTTATCCACAGAAAAGTGGGATGACTCCAAAAACCCTTGTCGCCACAAGCACTTGCGGCCGAAATGCAAAAAAATGAGTGAACTGGACACCCCGATTGACGCTATTGCGATCCACCGCCGCCCGCTGACGCGCCACGGACACTTGACTTGTGCACATTTCTGGGAGAGCGGCATTGCTGCGACCCACCCCATGCCCTGCAAAGCGCATGCTGTCGTAGCAAGCCATTGATTCAAAAGGTATTTTTTGCACCGCAGCAATTTTCTGCTTCTAGCACCGGTACAACGCGGCCAAGCTCCATACGGCCTGGCGGACAGGATGTCAACAAAGTTATCCACAGAATGCGGCCCGGCCTGTGCAAATGCCTGAAAATCAAGGCATTTGCCCTGATCGCCCCTCCGTGACCGCCCTCACCTACACCGTGCAGGTGGCCGTCAACACCCCGTCGCACAGCGGCGTGGACGACCTGCTCGACTACACCAGCACACAACCGCTTGCTCCCGGCACGCTGGTGCGGATACCCCTGGGCCGGCGCGAGGTGCTGGGTGTGGTGTGGGACACACCGGCCAATGCCCCGGGCACATCCCCCCACCAGTTGCGCGCCGTGGCTGGGGTGCTGGAAGGCCTGGCCCCGCTGAACGCCCCCTGGCGCCGTCTGGTGGCTTTTGCGGCGCGCTACTACCAGCGCAGCCTGGGCGAGGTGGCCCTGGCCGCACTGCCCCCGCAACTGCGCGACCTGCAGCCCGAACAGCTGGCACGCCGCCTGCGCCGCGCCAGCACACAGGGCGACACCTTCAACGCTACGCCTTTGATAGCGCTCAGCGCAGAACAGGAAAGCGCTAGAGCCGAAATTGATGCTAAAAAAGGCCCGTTCCTGCTGTTTGGCAGCACCGGCAGCGGCAAGACCGAGGTCTATCTGCGCTGCGTGCAGGACCTGCTGGCGCGCAGCCCCACCGCCCAGGCGCTGGTGATGGTGCCTGAGATCAACCTCACGCCGCAACTGGAAGAGCGTTTTGTGGCCCGCTTTGGCGCTGGCAGCGTCGTCTCGCTGCACAGCGGCATGACGAACCCGCAGCGCCTCAAAAGCTGGCTGGCGGCGCACAGCGGGCAGGCACGCATTGTGTTGGGCACGCGCATGGCGGTGTTTGCATCGCTGCCAGGCCTGGGCCTGATCGTCGTGGACGAGGAGCACGACCCCAGCTACAAGCAGCAGGAAGGCGCCCGCTACTCGGCGCGCGACCTGGCGGTGTGGCGCGGGCGCGAACAGGGCGCCAAGGTCCTCCTCGGCTCGGCCACGCCCTCGCTGGAGAGCTGGCATGCCAGCCGCCCGCCCAGCGCGGATGACCCCGAGGGCGGTCGCTACCAGCGGCTGGCCATGCCCAGCCGCATTGGCGCCGCGCAGTTGCCCCGCGTGCGCCGCGTGGACATGAACCACCAGCCCCGGCGCACCGTGTTCTCGGCCCCGCTGCTGGCCGCCATGACGCAGCGCATCGCGCGTGGCGAGCAGTGCATGGTGCTGCTCAACCGCCGGGGCTATGCCCCGGTGCTGCACTGCCAGGATTGCGGCTGGAAAAGCGACTGCCCGCACTGCAGCGCACACCAGGTGTTCCACAAGATCGACCGCAGCCTGCGCTGCCACCACTGCGGCTTTGCCGTGCGCGTGCCGCACGCCTGCCCCGGCTGTGGCAGCCCCGACATCGTGGCCCTGGGCCGGGGCACCGAGCAGCTCGAAGAACAACTGGCCGCCCTGATGGCCCACGTGCAGCGCCCGGACGGCGGCCCCGTGCGCGTGGCGCGCATCGACGCCGACAGCACCCGCGCCAAGGGTGCCCTGCAAAGCCAGCTGGCCCAGGTGCACGCGGGCGAGGTCGATGTGCTGGTGGGTACGCAAATGATCGCCAAGGGCCACGACTTTCGCCGCATCACCCTGGTGGCCGCGGTGCAGCCCGACGGCGCCCTGTTCTCCAGCGACTTTCGCGCGCCCGAGCGCCTGCTGGCCTTGCTCATGCAGGCGGCAGGCCGGGCCGGGCGCGACGCGGCCTATATGGCAGCGCAGGGAACGCAGTGCGAAATGTGGGTGCAAAGCTTTCACCCGCAGCACGCCGTGTTCGAGGCCCTGCGCACGCACGACTACCCGGCTTTTGCCGCGCAGCAGCTCAAGGAACGCGAGGAGGCCGCCATGCCGCCGTTTGCCTTCCAGGCCCTGGTGCGCGCCGATGCGCGCACGCAGGAGGTGGCCCAGGGCTTCCTCGCCGCAGCGAGCAGCGCCGCGCACGCCCACAGCCTGCCAGGGTTGGACCAGGTCACGCTCTACCCCCCGGTGCCGCTCACCATCCAGCGCGTGGCCCAGGTAGAGCGCGCCCAGATGCTTGTCGAGGGCAGCAGCCGCACCGCGCTGCAGCGCTTTCTGACCGCATGGCAGCCGGTGCTGCAGGCCACGCGGGGCCAGCCCGAGCACAAGGGGCTGATCCGCTGGCTGGTGGATGTGGATCCGCTGGCGATTTGATAGATTTTGGGTCTTAAGCGCTTGCCGAATAAGCGCGGACAGCTATTGAATTACAAGCGATTCACCCGCTTGGTCGCCCGCTGCACCCGCAACGCCAGCGTTGACCGAATACTATTGACCGCATGGAATTCGATATCCGGACTCTCTCTGTGCTCCAAGCCATGGCCTGGATGGTGTTTGCGCTGACCACCATGGTCATGGCGCGCGTACACCCCAAAGAGACTCACCTGCGCGACTGGACGCTGGGTGCCGTGCTGTGCCTGCTCGGCAGCGCGTTACACGCCTGGGGCACGCCGACGTCAGGCATCGCATCCCTCATCGCTGGCAATACGCTGCTGTGTGCAGGCGGCGGCGTGCTGTTCTTGGCCCTGCGCGGGCTGCTGGGCCAGCCGCAGCCGCGCTGGCTGCCATGGGCGGTCGCATGTATCAGCGTGCCGTCGCTGCTGTGGGCCACCTATGTGCAACCCAGCTTTTCGGCGCGCGTAGTGGTGATTGCCTTGTTATTGGCGATACCCCTGATCGCATCAGCGTGGGCCGTTTGGCGCAATGAACAAACGCGCAAACCAGGACGCCTGCAATGGGTCAACCGGCTGATGCTGCTGGTGTTTGGGGGCGGCGCGGGCGTTTTTATTTGGCGGTTGGTCTATGCCGCATACAACCCGACCGAACCGAAGTCGATCTTTGCATCAAGCCCTCTGTACGCCGCGCCCTATCTCTGGTGCATTCTGTACAACGTCTGGATCCCCATTGCCATCGCGCTCACCGTCAGCGAGCGGCTGCAACGGGATCTGGCGCAGGCGCGCGACCGTGCCGATGCCGACAACGAGGCCAAGAGCCGCTTCCTGGCCACCATGAGCCACGAGATTCGCACGCCCATGAACGGCATTCTGGGCATGGCGCAAATGCTGCAACAGCCCACCATGGACTCATCGGCGCGACAAGAAGCGGCGCTGGTCATCGTGCAGTCGGGTCAAACCCTGCTGACACTGCTCAACGACATCCTGGACATTTCCAAAGTCGAAGCCGGCAAGTTTGAGCTGGCACCCGTGTCTTTCGAGCCTCATCAGTTGATCCGCGAAATCGAGAGCCTGTTCGCCGAATGCGCGCGCAACCAAGGCCTGCGCCTGCTCTCAGGCTGGATCGGCCCACAAGACGCCCGTTACACCGCAGACGCCATGCGGCTGCGCCAGATGTTGTCGAACCTGGTCGGCAATGCGATCAAGTTCACGCCCCAAGGCGAGGTGCGCATTGAGGCGCGTGAGTTAGCGCAGACCGGAGTCGGTGCCGTGCTGGAATTTTCCGTCACCGACACCGGCATCGGCCTGTCACAAGAGCAGAGCGCGCGGCTTTTCATGCCGTTCTCGCAGGCTGACAACTCCATCACGCGCGAATACGGCGGCAGCGGCCTGGGCTTGTCCATCGTGCGCCGCCTGGCGCGCCTGATGGGCGGCGACGCCGGGGTGCAAAGCCAGCCGGCCCAGGGCGCACGTTTCTGGTTCCGTGTACAGGTGGGCTTTGCTGCGGCGCCCACAGCCGTGCTGGTGCCCGCAAGCCCACAGGGCATGTTGCCGCCGCCGACCACCCAAGGCGCGATGGTGCTGGTGGCGGAAGACAACGCCATCAACCGCGTCGTGATCACCGCCATGCTCGAGCGCATAGGCCTGACCGCCGTGGTCGCCGAAGACGGTCAACAGGCCGCGCAACAACTGGAGCGGCTGCAGTGCAACGGCACGCCGCCAGCACTGGTTTTCATGGATATGCAGATGCCCGTGCTTGACGGCCTGGCCGCCACGCAGCACATCCGTGCCAAGGAAAAAACACAAAACCATGCGCGCGTGCCCATCATCGCGCTGACCGCAAACGCCTACGCCGAAGACCGCGAGCGCTGCCAGAGCGCCGGAATGGATGACTTCCTCGCCAAGCCAGTGAACTTTGCGCAGCTGCAAGCCATGGTGGATCGATGGATACGGCCCCGTACCACCGGCTGATATTTCAATCTTTTTGATGCGTGGCGCCTATGCACACAGCGTTAGCAGCCACAAAACCCAAACCGCGTGTAGGGCGGCGCAAAAACACGCGCTCAGGTCAGCAGCGCCACCGCTGCAGAGAAGCTCAGGAACGCCAGCGCTGTGGACACCAGAATGATGCGCGCGATGCGTCCGTTGTGCGCGCCAAAGCGCTCTGCCAGCAACGACACATTGCTGGCACTGGGCAGCGCGGCCAGCAGCACCAGCACGGTGAAGGCAAACGGGTCCAGCGGCACCCCCAGCGCCATGGCCGCGCGGCCCACCCCCCACACCAGCAGCGGGTGCACCAGCAGCTTGGCCAGCGCCACGGGCACGTAGTCGCGCACCAGCACGCGCTCGTGCTGGTTCATCTGCGAGCGCGCCAGCACGGCACCAATGGTGAACAGAGCCACTGGCGAGGCAGCATCGGCCAGCATGGCCACGGTTTTATCGACCGGCCCGGGCAAGGTGAACTGAAGGGCGGACGCCAGCGCACCCAACGCAATCGACCAGGGCATGGGGTTGGTCGCCATGCCCCGGAAGGCATTGCGCAGTGCGACACCCACGCCGTGGGAGCCCGCACCATCGAGGCGCGAGAGCGCGATGCACAGCGAACTGGTGAACACCATGTCCACCACGATGGTGACGATGGCCGGACCCGCACTTTGCGCGCCCAGCAGAGCGACGAGCAGCGGCACCCCCATGAACCCCGTGTTCGGGAATGCCGCCACCAGGGCGCCGAAGGCGGCGTCGTTCCAGCCGATGCGCGGCCCGCGCGTAGCCAGCACCGTGCCCGCCACCATCACCGACGCGCACAGCAGATACACGCCGGCTACCGCCGGGTCCAGGAGCTGCCCAATGGGCGTGGTGGCACCAAACCGGTACAGCATGCACGGCAGCGCGAAATACAGCACGAAGGCATTGAGCCCCGGAATGGCCGGTTGCGGCAAAATGCCGCCGCGCGCGGCCAGATAGCCGCACAGCACCAGCGCAAAGAAGGGGAAGGTAATCAGCAGGACAGACAGCACGGGCGCTATTGTGGGGGCTGCAGCAGCGGCGCGCTTGCAAGAAACTGGCGGCCCCGCCATGACCCCTTGGCGCCATGCAAAATGCTGCGCCGGTATCATTGCCGCCCGACCCTCTCTGCCTGGACGCCCGCCTGCGCGGTTTCCGTTCGCTCCACCTCCCCCATGTCTTCTGGTCTCAACCTTGCCCAACTGCGCGCCGTGCATTACACCGAGGGCCCTTGCCTGGTGCTGGCCGGCGCGGGCTCGGGCAAGACGCGGGTGATCACGCACAAGATTGCACACATGATCGAGCGCGGCATGGAGCCCAAGGCCATCGCCGCGATCACCTTCACCAACAAGGCCGCCGCCGAGATGCGCGAGCGCGCCAAGAGCCTCATCGGGCGGCAGGCCAAAGACGTGCTGATCTGCACCTTCCACTCGCTGGGCGTGCGCCTGGTGCGCGAGGACGGCAAGCTCCTGGGCCTCAAACCCCAGTTCAGCATCATGGACAGCGACGACGTCACCAGCATCCTGAAAGATGCTGCCGGTGGCACCACCGATGCCGCCACCGCACGCCAATGGCAATGGACCATCAGCCTGTGGAAGAACATGGGCCTCACTGGCGCGCAGGCCCTGGCGCAGGCCAAGGACGACCATGAGCGCAGCATTGCCGTGCTGATGCAACGCTACGAAGAGCGTTTGACGGCCTACCAGAGCGTGGATTTTGATGACCTGATCGGCCTGCCGCTCAAACTCTTGCGCGACTTCCCCGCGGTGCGCGAGAAATGGCAGCGCCAGCTCGGCCATGTGCTGGTGGACGAATACCAAGACACCAACGCCACGCAGTACGAGTTGCTGAAACTCCTGGTGGGCGAACAAGGCCACTTCACTGCCGTGGGCGACGATGACCAAAGCATCTACGGCTGGCGCGGCGCGACGCTGGACAACCTGAAAAAATTGCCGCTCGACTATCCCCAACTGCAGATCGTGAAGCTGGAGCAGAACTACCGTTCGACTTCCGCCATCCTGCGCGCCGCCAACAACGTCATCGGCCCCAACCCCAAGCTTTTCCCCAAAACGCTGTTCAGTGAACTGGGCGAGGGCGAGCCGGTGCGCGTGGTCGATGCCGACAGCGAAGAGCACGAGGCCGACCGCGCCGTGGCCCGCATCCAGAGCCTGCGTGCCGCCGCCAACCCGCCGCCGGATTGGAAGAGCTTTGCCATCCTCTACCGCGCCAACCACCAGGCCAAACCGTTCGAGAAGGCCCTGCGTCGCGCCAACATTCCGTACAAGGTGTCGGGCGGCACCAGCTTTTTTGACCGCGCAGAAATCCGCGACCTGTGCGCCTGGTTTCGGCTGTGGATCAACCAGGACGACGACCCAGCCTTCCTGCGGGCGATTACCGCGCCGAAGCGCGGCATTGGCCACACCACGCTGGGGGCATTGGGCGCTTTCGCCACGCAGCACAAGCAAAGCCTGTTCGCTGCCCTGTTCTCGCCCATGCTCCCCGCCGCCCTGCCGCGCCGCGCGCTTGAGAGCCTGCACGAATTTGGCCGCTACGTGAACGACCTGGAATACCGGGCGCGGCACACCATGGGCGCGGAAAACGCCCGAACCTTTCTCTGCGACTGGCTGAAAGAGATCGATTACGAAAAACACCTCTACGACGGCGAAGACAGCGAAAAGGTCGCTGCCGCGCGCTGGACCAACGTGCTGGAGTTTTGCGACTGGATGGCGCAGCGCGCCGGGGGCCAGATCGACGACACGGCGGGCAGCGTGGTCGCCAGCGAGTCCAAAAGCCTGCTGGAAGTGGCGCAGACCATCGCACTGCTCTCTACCTTGTCGGACCGCGAGAAGGACCAGGACGTGGTCACGCTCTCGACCCTGCACGCCTCCAAGGGCCTGGAGTGGCCGCACGTCATCCTGGCCGGGGTCACGGAGGGCATGCTGCCTTTCAAGCTGGACGACGATGGGGGCAAGCAACTCAAGGTCAGCGACGAAACGCTGTCCCGCCTGCAGGAAGAGCGCCGATTGATGTACGTGGGCATCACCCGCGCCCAGCGCACGCTGGCCGTGAGCTGGACCAAGAAGCGCAAAAAGGGCCGCGAGATGGTGGCGGCGCAGCCCAGCCGCTTCATTGCGGAAATGGCGCTCGACAAGACCACTGCGCGCGAGGACCCGCGTGAAAAACTCAAGGCTTTGCGCGCCGAATTTGCGCGCAAAGCCCAGGCGCTCCAAACATAGAAGGCCACCCCATGTGGCTTGAATCGCAGGCGCAATTCGCTCTCTATTTTGTAGCTTGTAACGCTTACCTATAAAGCGTTAAAAGCCATTTTTATTGAAATTTTTTCTACCCGTGCGAAAGACTCTGCCCATGCCTTCTCTTGCTTACCCCTTGAAAGCCTCCCCCGTGGCACTGGCACTGGTCGCCCTGCTGGCCAACCCGGCCGCACAGGCACAGGTACCCAGCGCGGCATGGCAGCGCTGCGCCGCGACCAGCGACAGTGCTGCCCGCCTGGCCTGCTTTGACCAGTGGGCAGGCCAGCAGGCCTGGCAGGCACCTGCGGCATCGGCGGCCCAGGACGACCCGCCAGCAGCTCCCTCACTGGTAGACACCACCTTGCCGGCGACGCGCATCATCGAGGTGGCGCAGACTGCCGGTTGCCGCGACCCGCAGTACAGCACCCTCTCGCGCTTCTGGGAGCTGGAGTCGGGCAGCGACTGCGGCACCTTCAGTTTTCGCGGCTACCGGCCCATCACCGCCTCTGTGGTGGCGGCCAGCAATGTGAACCGCCAGCCCGGTTCGCCTTCGGCCGACCATACGGCGCAGGAGTCCACACCTTTCCGCCGCACCGAGGCGCGCCTGCAGCTCTCCGTGCGCACCAAAATCGCCCAGGGCCTGCTTACCCAGGGCCACCCCACGCGCAAGGATTCGCTGTGGTTTGGCTACACGCAGCAGTCGTACTGGCAGCTGTTCTCGCCCCAGATTTCGCGCCCGTTCCGCACCACCGACCACGAGCCTGAGGTGATGTACGTTTACCCCACAGACGCGCAGTTGCCCTGGGGCTGGCGCTGGCGCTTCAGCGGCATCGGCGTGGCACACCAGTCCAACGGGCAAAGCCTGCCCCTGTCGCGCAGCTGGAACCGCGCCTACCTGATGACCGGCATGGAACTGGACAACCGGTGGACGGTCAACGCCCGGCTGTGGAAGCGCATTGGCGAGAGCACGACCAGCGACGACAACCCGGGCATCAGCGACTTCGTCGGTCGCGGCGAACTGTCAGCGTTCTGGAACATGGACCAGGGCAATACCTTGGGCCTGACGGTACGCAGCGCGCTGAAAAGCAATTCGCGCGGCTCGGCACGAATTGAATGGATGCAGACCCTGGGCACCGCCCTCGGTGGGGGCAAAAGCAATCTGCGGCTGCACACCCAGCTGTTCTCGGGCTACGGCGACAGCATGATCGACTACAACCGCAAGCGCACCGTGTTCACGGTGGGATTGAGCCTGGTCGATTTCTGAGGCTCTGCCGGGACAACATCCCGTTACGCAATACCTGCGCTGTTTCTTGAATCGGTCTCAGGCAGCCGCCACAATGGCAGCCGCACCACTTGCGGCATCACCTGCATTGTGGCGCGCTCCTGAAAAGAGCCTGTTTCACACCGTTTTCCCCGCCATTGGCGATGCGGCACACGCTCGACAATGCAGCCAAGAGGAACAACACCATGGACATGCAATACCAGCTCAAGGCCGGCAGCTACTACCTGTATGACATGCGCGAAGCGCCCAGTGTCGTCACGGGGGAGCGGCGCTTCAAGCTCAAGACCGATACCGTGGCCATTGCCTTCGATGCGCACACCGGCGAGGTGCACCAGCATGGCAGCCCCACGCGCATCCAGTCGTGGGCCAACAACACGCGCCGCCGCCTGCGGGCTGCGGGCGCACAAGACGTCGCCAACGACATCGTCGTGGTCTCGGGCCCGCTGCCCGTGGATGAATTGAATAAATGCCTGTGGATTCGCGGCTATTGCGGCCGCATGTTCAAACGCCTGGCCACCTTGCCCCATGGCAAGCTGCAGCGCCCGGCAGAGCCCTGGCGCAAAGCCGCGTGAAGGACAACACCCCCCTATCTCGCTTCGCTCCTTCCCCCTTCTCTGGCATCGCTGCGCGATGCGGAAGGGGGACGCCCCCAGCGCGGCGGGACGGCCCTTGCGCGGGGGCCGCTGGTCTGGGCCGCGCCGGTTTCTTACGCCACTGATGAAGCGCAGCTCCATGGAAAGCTGAGACCACCTCCAAAGCCCCAGCCAGCCGCCGCAACGCGCGTCGGCTTTTTTTTCAGGCCAGCGGCTCTTCGGTGGCTTCGTCGTCCAATTCCATCACCTCGGCATGCTTGACGATGGTCACCGGCACGGGACTGGCATGCACCAACTCCTGCGACACCGAACCCAACAGCGCGCTGCTGATGGCACCCTGGCCACGCGCACCGATCACTACCAGGTCGCAACCTGTACTTTCGACGATGTCCACCAGCGTGTGCGCCGGGTCGCCCACCCCGATCTCGGTGGTGTAGGCCAGCCCGGCCGCATCGAGCAGCGCACGGGCCGAGGCCATGAGGTGCTCGCCTGCCTCCAGGCTGGCTGCAACGATCAGGTCGGGGTCGCGCGAGACCACCAGTTCGTACAGCGAGGCGGGCTCCTGCACGTTGGCCAGCACGCAATCGACGCGCAGGCCGTCCTGCACCAGTTGCAACACATGGTGCACGGCGTCCAGCGAGAGTTCCGATCCGTCGACGGCGATGAGGATTCTGGGCATGGCAATTCCTTTGTTGTGTGTTCTGTTCAGACCAGTGTAGCGGCCCAGCATGCCCGCGCCACACATGTGGGCGGCCTGGCGGCCATCTGGGACAATCGCGCCCATGCTGCAGTTTCAGATTCTCACCACCGACCCCTCCAGCCACGCCCGGCGCGCCACACTCACGCTCAACCATGGCGTGGTCCAGACACCCATCTTCATGCCCGTGGGCACTTACGGCACCGTCAAGGGCGTGATGCCGCAAAGCCTGCACGACATGGGCGCGCAAATCATCCTGGGCAACACCTTCCATTTGTGGATGCGCCCCGGCCAGGACGTGATGCAAAGCTTTGGCGGGCTGCACGCCTTTGAACAGTGGCACAAGCCCATCCTGACCGACTCGGGGGGATTCCAGGTCTGGAGCCTGGGCGACATGCGAAAAATCACTGAAGAAGGCGTGACCTTTGCCAGCCCCGTCAACGGCGACAAGCTGTTCATGTCGCCCGAGGTGAGCATGCAGATCCAGACCACGCTCAACTCCGACATCGTGATGCAGCTTGACGAGTGCACGCCGTACGAGACCAAGGGGCATCTGACCACCGAGGCCGAGGCGCGCAAGTCCATGGAGATGAGCCGCCGCTGGGCACTGCGCTCCAAGGTCGAGTTCGAGCGCCTGGGCAACCCGAACGCGCTGTTCGGCATTGTGCAAGGCGGCATGTTCGAGCACCTGCGCCAGGAGTCGCTTGAGGCGCTGGTGGAAATGGACTTCCCCGGCTACGCGATTGGTGGCGTGAGCGTGGGCGAGCCCAAGGAGCAGATGCTGCAGATCATGGCGCATACCCCCCACCGCCTGCCCGCCCACAAACCCCGCTACCTGATGGGCGTGGGCACGCCCGAAGACCTGGTGCAGGGCGTCGCCGATGGTGTGGACATGTTCGACTGCGTGATGCCGACCCGCAACGCACGCAACGGCACGCTGTTCACGCGCTTTGGCGATCTAAAAATCCGCAACGCGCGCCACAAGACCGACCACCAACCCCTGGACACCAGTTGCACCTGCCACGCCTGCGCAGGCGCATCGGGTGTGGCGTGGGACGCGGGCGGGCGCGGCGGCTTTAGTCGCGCCTACCTGCACCACCTTGACCGCTGCGGAGAAATGCTGGGCCCCATGCTCACCACCGTGCACAACCTGCACTACTACCTGAACCTCATGCGCGAAGTGCGAGAGGCGCTCGACGCCGGACGCTTCACCGAGTTCCGAGCGCAATTCAAGGCCGACCGGGCACGCGGCGTCTGACAGACAAGCCCACCGTGCAAACCCCCGTCCCGCGCCACGTGCTACCGGTATTGGTCACCGCACAGTTTGCGGGGACTTCGCTGTGGTTTGCCGTGAACGCCGTCATGCCCGACCTGCAGCGCGAACTGGGCTGGCCCGCTGCGGCGGTGGGCACGCTCACCTCGGGGCTGCAGTTCGGTTTCATCGTGGGCACGCTGGTCTTCGCACTGCTCGCCATTGCCGACCGGTTTTCGGCGCGCCGGGTGTTCCTGCTGTGTTCGCTGGCCGGTGCAGCCTGCACCGTGGGGGCCTGGGCCATGGTGCGCGACTATTCCGCCCTGCTGGTCTGGCGTTTTGCCACCGGTTTCTTCCTTGCCGGGATTTACCCGGTGGGCATGAAGATCGCCGCCCAGTGGTACACGCGCGGCCTGGGGGGTGCGCTGGGGCTGCTGATAGGCGCGCTGGTGCTGGGCTCGGCCAGCGCCCACGCACTGCGTGCGCTGGGCAACGCCCTGCCCTGGCCCACGCTGATGCTGGGCGTAGCAGGGCTGGCGGCAGCGGGCGGCCTGCTGCTGTTCCTGGGCACCACCGATGCACCCGGTGCGCAGGCGCGTGTGACCACGCTGCAGTGGCGCGCCCTGGCCACGGTGTGGACCGATGCGCGGGTGCGCAGCTCGGTGCTGGCGTACTTTGGCCACATGTGGGAGCTCTACACCATGTGGGTGATGGTGCCGCTGGTGCTGGCCACGCGGGTGCAAGGCCTGGCGCTGTCGTGGGCGGCTTTTGCCGTGCTGGGTGCGGGCGCCATCGGCTGTGCCTTCGGCGGATGGGTGGCGCAGCGTTGGGGCAGCGCGCGTGTGGCCGCCGTGCAGCTGGCCACCAGCGGTCTGTGCTGCCTGGCCACACCGTGGATGCTGGATGCCGGCGCGAGCCTGTTCTTTGGCTGGCTGCTGCTGTGGGGCGTCACGGTGGCCGGGGACTCTCCCCAGCTCTCCACCCTGACGGCGCGCAACGCTCCCGCACAGGCCGTGGGCAGTGTGCTGACGCTCACCAACAGCATCGGATTTGCCATTTCGATTGCCAGCATTCTGCTGTTCGTGTCACTGGCGGAGATCGTGGCACTGGGCGCGCTGCTGCCGTGGCTGGCGCTGGGCCCGGCACTGGGCCTGCTGGCGCTGCGCCCATTGCTGCGTGATGAAGCGACCCAGCCCAAGCAGGTCATTTCCCCCTAGCCCTGCGCAGCAGTCCATGGGGCAGAATCAGGCGTCATGGATTCCTCCTCCGAACTTCAGCAAACGCTGGAACTGGCCTTCCACCTGGCGCCGGTGGGCCTGTGCGTTTCACGCCACCGGACCATCGAAATCTGCAACGAGGCGCTGGCGCAGATCTTCGGGTATGCCCAGACCGATCTCATGGGCCATTCCCTCGCCCAGCTATACCCTTCTCTCGACGAGTTCACCCACATTGGCAAGCTCGGCCTGCCCGAGATGCAGGCCACCGGCAACTACAGCGACGAACGCATCATGTGCCGGTCCGATGGCACCCTTTTCTGGTGCCATGTGGCAGGCCGTGCGCTCGACCGGGCCGACCCTTTTGCCCATGCCGTGTGGATGTTCGAGGACATTTCGCTGCGCCGCCCGGTCGGCGCGGCGCTGACGATGCGCGAACGCGAGATCGCGCAGCATATCGTGACCGGCGCGACCAGCAAGCAGATCGCCCGCCTGCTCGAGATCAGCCACCGCACCGTCGAGGCCCACCGGGCGCGCCTGATGCGCAAGCTGGACGCCACCACCACGGGCGAGCTGGTTGCCCGGCTGCTGGGCCACCCCGGTTGACGGCGCCCGGCCGCAGGGGCTGCGTTTACTTCATCAAACGCCCGCTGCGTCCGATCACCGTCACCTCCACATAACGCGAACCCACGCGGTTGTCGGGCGAATAATTCACCGAGACCCCGCCCAGGTCGTAGTGGCCCAGGCTCTCCAGTGCTTTGATGACCTTGGCCCGCGTCGGCGCGGGTCCCGCACGACGCAGCCCCTCGACGAGCACCTTGGCACCAAGGAATTCTTCGAAACTGGTGTAGTTGATGTGTTCATCGGGCGCATATTTTTTCAGCAGGGTCTGGTACTCACGCACCACGGGCAAGTTGGGCTGGTACGGGAAAGGCACCACCTGGCTGATGCCCAGGCCATGCGCGTTCTTCAACTCGGCCAGCTTGACGATCTCGGCCGCGTCTACCACGGAGATGTTGTACAGCTGGGCGCCGCCGCCCATCTCGCGGTAACGCTTGACGAAGGCCGACGTGGGCTTGTTCACCGCAATCATGATGATCGCCTGCGCATCGGACTTCATGATCTGCTGCACGGCCGCATCGACGTTATCGGTATTCCGGTCGTAGGGCGCGGCGGCCGACAGCTCCAGCTGGCGCCGGGCCAGCGCCTTCTGCACACCTTCCAGGCCCGCTTTGCCAAAACCATCGTCCTGGTACATGACCGCAATGCGCTTCATGCCCAACGTGGTCACCTGCTGCACCATGTGCTCGGTCTCGTCGGCATAACCGGCGCGCACATGGAATATCCAGGGGTTGAAGGGGTTGCGCAGCGGCTCACCGCCGGTATAGGGCGCCACCAGCGCGGCGCCGCCCTTTTCCAGCACGCCATCGCTCAGCAGCTTGCCAATGTTTGAAGTGCCCGCAAAGCCAAACAGCGCGACCACTTCGGGGTCGGCCAACAGCTCGCTTGTCAAACGCACGGTGTCGTCCACCTTGTAGCCGTCGTCCAGCACTTTCACCGCGATCTTCTGGCCATGCACGCCACCCTGGGCGTTGATATGCCGGAAATAGATGCTGCCGCCCAGCACCATCTGTTTACCCGTACTGGCCAGCACGCCTGACAGGGGGGCCACCTGACCAATGACGACATCGGCCCGGGCGGCCGACCACGGCAGAACGAAGGCCAGCATGCTGGCAGCGCCCCACAGGCCGATGCGCTGGGCCGCCCGTCCCACAAGCCCGGGATCAGCCGCACTTTGTGCCGCACCTTGCCACTCGGCTGATGCGTGGACTGGATTCGGGGGTCGCACAGCGGGCGGATTCGTCGGATGCAGTGCACCGGGCGTAGTCTGTCGGCTCATGGGGTCTCCTTGTCGTAAGGAGCGTGAGCCTAGAGCCCGCACCGGCGTTACGCCAGTCGTACGTTTACTTACAGGGGCTTGTGTTGACGTAGTTCTACGTAGGAGCTGGCAACGGGCGCATGCAGAGCCCACCCGACGTCAATGCACCTCGCTCGCGCCGGGTCTGCCGCTGGCCACCGTTCCACACGCATGGCAGAACTTGGCAAAGGCGCTCTTGCGCGTGCTGCACTGGCCGCAGTGGTCAAACAGGCCAATGCCGCAATGCGGGCAAAAATCGGTCTTGCCGTCTTTCAGGTCTACCGGCCGCTCGCAGCCGGGGCACACATTTTTGGCCAGGCGCGCCAGCGCCACGTCGTAGCTCAGTTCCTTGCGGCGTTCCTGGTCGGGCAGGGCTTCGGCCAGTTTCTGCCGCTCCAGGTAGCGGTTGAGCGCAAGGATGGCGTAGCGCCCGACCAGCGCCGTGATACCAATACCCACCACGTAGCGCACATAGCCGCCATAGCTGGGCAGGTAGGGCACCAGTTCGACGAAGAACGCAAACAGCGCGAAGAAGATGAAGCCCCACACAAAAGGCCAATAGGTGCCCTTGCGCTTTTTGACGAACAGCCAGGCGGCAATGGCCAGCAGCGGCAGCGTAAGCGCCAGGCGGTACAGGAACACGCGCAGCTCAACCTTGCGGCGCTCGGCGTGCAGTTTGTCGTAGGCCCCGGACTCCATCTGGCCCAGGCGCTGCTGCGCCGCTGCTGCGGTCTGGCGCGCATCCAGTGCCGCCTGCTGCTGCTGCTCCACCATCTTCTGGGTGCTGCGCTCGGCCTGTTTGAGTGCATCGAGGACCCGGGTGCGCGCCAGCACCTCGGGGTCGTGCTCGGCCCGTTGCGTTACGCTGCGGGCCGCCAGCCAGTTGTTGAACGTTTCCCGCTCGGCAGAGCTTTCGCTGCGCGCCTTGTTGCGCTGCAATTGCGCCTGCTCCAGCGCGGTCTGGGCGTCCTGCTCGGCCTGGCGCGCCTCTTTCACCTGCGTGCGCAATGCCTGTGCCGCAGGCCGATCCAGAAAGTCGTCCAGCGCCAGCGGTGTTTCGACCTTGGGCAGATCACCCACGACGGTGCCGCCCAGGCCAATGAGGAAGCTGGCAAACACCAGCGCTACCAGCCACAGGCCGCGGCGAAACCATTTTTCGGACAGTCGCAAGGATTTGCTCATGTTGTTCTCTGGAAATTATCAACTATTGAATTGATAGCTTAAGGCGCTTTGTTGTTAAGCGCTAGAGGCTATTTTTATCGAGATTCCAGACGCAGCACGACAGGTGCCGATGCCAGCTGCGCACGCTGCAGCCAGGCCAGCACCGAATCCACAGTGACCGTTTCGATGCGGTCGGCAAAGCGCTTGTCACTCGGATGGTCGTCAAAGGCGATGTTGGCCGAGCCCACGCGGCCGCCCAGCCGCGTGAGGGCACCAATCTTGAGCACGCTGGGTTCATAGCCTTTGAACTGCAGCCAGGCCTGCGCCTGATCGCGCGTGCGCACGCTGGAAGGCTCCATGGCCAGGGCCAGGGTTTCCAGCGCCCACTGGTTTGATTGCTGGTATGTGCGCCCCCACACATAGCTCACCATGCTATAGGGCGGATGCTGCAGGGCGCGAGCGCGCAGCCGGTCTTGCAGCACAGGCAGCAGGCGCTGCTGCACCTCGGGGGTGGGTACAGCCCATACGGCCTCGTAACGCCAAAGGTCGTCCAGGAAGAACTCGCCCAGCCCCTGGCGGTACAAATGCCCCACGGCGGTGCCGCACTCGTTGAGCTTGTGTACCACGCGCCAAGGGCCTTCAGCGGTGCGGTAGGCCCAGCCCAGGTGCGAGTAGCGCAGACCGTATTTGCCCAGGTCTTGTCCGGCGCGGCCCAGCACCGCCACCTGGGCGCCGCTGCGGGCATGTTCGGCATCCAGAGCGGTGGCGGTCTGCTGCGCCAGTTGCATGCCGCGCTCGATGAGCTGCAGCGTGGGTTTGTGCGCCTCACACGAGCGGCCGGCATGGGCCGGTGCAGCGGCCAGCACCACGGCGGCTGCGATAAAGAAAACCGCCAGGGCGGTGCGCCGCCACGTGTTTGGATAAAGCATGGTGCGGCTCCTTAAAGATGTTCGTTGTGCAGCAGGGCCTGGCCCAGGGCATTGGGAATAAAGGCCAGCACCTCGCCCGCGACCGACAGCACGACACCCGTGCCGATCACGCTGCAAGCCACCACCGTGCCAACGCCATGGGCCGATGCGGCCACACCACGCCCCACGACTTCGACACTGACCTGTGCACCATCCGAAGCCCGTTCGAGCAGGTACACCGTGCCTGTCGCGGAGGCTTCGACCGTTTTCACGGTAAGCACTGCACCCGCTACCGACAGGGCGATCGGCAGCGCCAGCACCGCGCCAACCGAGGCCGAGCCCACCACCGACGCCACGGGCAACAGGGAGAGCGCAGCCGAGGCCTCGCTCTGGGCCTGTGCGGGCATTGCCACCAGGACACAGGCCAGGCCCGCCGCGGCCAGCAGGCAGGCCCGCTTTTTGTAAATGTTTGTCGTCATGGAAGTTTCGTTGGATGAAGGGTTGTAGGGGTCATTCAGTGGCGTGGGCCGTGCTGGCTTCGCGGCGGCCTTGCCAGCGGGCTTCCAGCAGGTCGGCCTCGTGGCGGTCACGCAGCATCTTGGCCAGCGTGAAGGCGGTGGTGATGAGGTAGAGCCAACCCACGCCGAGGAAGGCCTTGTAGGTCACGTTGATGTCCATGCCCAGCAGGCCCCAGCCCGTCAGGCCCATGGCGACGGCAAAGCCACCCCAGACGACCAGCTTCCACATCGGCACATCTTTCGCACCCTGGCGGCTGCCCTCGTTGTCACGCACAAACTTGGCCAGCACCAACGCGGTAGACAGGCAGAACACATAGCCCATCACCATGAACACCTGCTCCAGCGGCTCGCCGGGCAGCCAGGCCAAACCGACGACGCACAGAAACACGGCGATACCGAAGGAGACCCACACCTGGAGCTGCCAGGCACGGCTGTCACGCGGGACGATGCGGGAAGATGAAGACATTGCGGTAGAGGCCCGGAGGCCATGGTTGAACATGGAACGCATGGTGCTGCCCGTCGGCCCTGCTGTCTGCTTTGGCATGCCAAAGCAGCGCATACAAAGCATTGGGGTATCGTTTTTTGATACTTTTTGTCCGCCATTGCCGAAAAACCCCAGGCCTCCGCCGGTCGGCACCTGCGCGACACCCATGCCTTGGGCCGGTCTTCGACAATGCCCTCTCATGCCGCGCCAGACACCCTGGAATCACCGCCCAAGAAAGAGACACACCATGACAAAACCCTTTGACCTCGTCGTCCACGGCGCCACCGGCTTCACAGGCCGATTGGTGGTCGAATACCTGCTGCAGCGCTACCCCGCAGGCAGCGGCCTGCGCTGGGCCATGGGCGGGCGCAACGCCGAGAAGCTGGCCGCCGTGCGCGATGAAATCGGTGCCCCCGCCGACACACCACTCGTCGTCACCGACACCAGCAACCCCGCCAGCCTGCAAACCCTGATGGACCAGACCCGCCTGGTGCTGACCACCGTGGGCCCTTACCAGCTCTACGGCAACGAACTCGTGGCCGCCTGCGCGGCTTCCGGCGTGGACTACGTGGACCTGTGCGGCGAGCCCGCCTGGATGCGCCACATGATCGACGCGCACGAGGCCACGGCCAAAGCCAGCGGCGCGCGCATCGTGTTCTCGTGCGGCTTCGACTCGATCCCGTTCGACCTGGGTGTTTTCCTGCTGCAAAACGAGATGAAGGCGCGCTTTGGCCACCCCGCCAGCCGCGTGCGCGGCCGGGTGCGCAAAATGAAAGGCACTTTCTCAGGCGGTACCGCGGCGAGCCTCAAGGCCACGCTGGCCGCCGCCGCCAGCGAGCCCGGCGTACTCGATCTGCTGCGCGACCCTTTCGCGCTCACGCCCGGCTTCACCGGCCCGCGCCAACCCTCGGGCAGCAAGCCCATGGTGGACGAAGCGCTGGGCGAGGGCGTGTGGGTGGCGCCGTTCGTCATGGCGGCCATCAATACGCGCAACGTGCACCGCTCCAACTTCCTGCTGGGCCATGCCTACGGGTCCGATTTCATCTATGACGAGATGCTGGTCACCGGCCCCGGCGCCAAGGGCGAGGCCATTGCCAACGCCGTGGCCTCCGACAAATCGCTCGGCTCGGACGCCGGACCCAAGCCGGGCGAAGGCCCTTCGCGCGAAGAGCGCGAGGCCGGGCACTACGACGTGCTGTTCCTCGGAGAGGATGCCCAGGGCCACCGCCTGAGCGTGTCCGTGACCGGTGACCGCGACCCCGGCTACGGCTCCACCTCGAAAATGATCGCCGAGGCCGCCGTGTGCCTGCTGGAGAACCGCAGCACGCCCGGCGGCATCTGGACCACGGCCCCGGCATTGGGCCAGGCGCTGATCGACCGGCTGCAGGTCCATGCCGGGCTGCGCTTCGCCGTCGAAACGCTCTGAAGCTCAGGCCCGCACCAGGCCCCACCACTGCCACAGCGCGAAGCCGGCCAGCAGCAGGGCGGAGCCGCGCTGGATGCGCAGGCGCCAGGCATCATCGATGCGTGAGCGCCAGCGCGCCACCAGGGCTGCCAGCAACAGCCACCACAGCGCCGAACCCAGCCACACGCCTGTCACCATGGGCAGGACGGCCACCGTCCTCGCGCCGCCCGCCATCGCACCGAAGATGGCGATGAACGAGAGGATGGTGACCGGGTTCGACAGCGTCAGCACCAGCGTGCCCCCGAAATAGCCGAGCAAATCCCCGGACGCGGGCGTGACCGCCACCTGCCGTGCCAGCGGCTGGCGCGCCACGCGCCAGGCCATCCACAGCAGCACCAGACCACCCAGCAGCGCCAGCGGCACGCGTGCGCCCACGAGCGCATCGATCAGCAAGCGCGTCCCCAGCGCGCCCAGCGCCCCGTACAGCGCATCGGCCGTGGCTGCGCCCAGGCCCGTGGCCAGCCCGGCGCGCACGCCACGTTCCAGCGTGCGCTGGATGGTCAGCAGGCCGATCGGCCCCACCGGCGCGGCAATGGAGAAGCCTACCCACAGGGCTTCGGCGAAGAGCGGGATGGCAGAAGAGGTCATACCGCCATGGTAGAAAGAATGCAGCCAAGACAACAGGCAAAAAATTCCGCCCAAAAACCTTGCTGCCTAAATTTTTCAGGAAAAGCACCGCCATGGCAAAAGATTCAGCCCTCCCACTCGACGACAAGGCCTGGCTGCTGCTGCAGGCGCTGCAGGCCGATGCCCGCGCTCCGCTGAAGGCCCTGGCCGATGCCGCGGGCCTGTCCCTGCCCGCCACGGCCGAACGCATCAAGCGGCTGCAGGAAGCCGGCGTGCTCCGTGGCTACCAGGCCCAGGTGGATCCTGCCGCCGTGGGCTATGGGGTGCGGGCCATCGTCGGCATCCATGTCCCCCAGCCGGGCAAGCGGGCGCTGCTGGACAAGCTGGCGAGCCTGCCCGAGGTGCTGGAGTGCCACCATGTGGCGGGCGAAGATTCTTATGTGATGCAGGTAGTGGCCACCACGCTGCAGGACCTGGAACGCTTCCTCGCCGGTATCAACGGCTACGGCGAGACGCGCACCTCGATCGTGTTTTCCACCCCCATCGAACGGCGCGGGCTGGCGCGGCCCGCGCGCTGACGCCAGGGCCTGTCACGCCTCCAGCAGCCGCGCCACGCGGGTCTGTAGCAGTTCGGGCTGCGCCTCGGCCGGAGCCATGGGCGCGCCCACGTTCAGACCCACGCGGCTGAACATGCCGCGGCGGAAGGGCCGCACCATGGCGCTCCCGCGCTCGACGCGGCTGAAGTACGAACCCCACAGATTGGTCAGCGCCATGGGGATCACGGGCACATCCAGCCCGTCGGCACGCGCGCGGTCCAGGATCTTGACGATGCCGCCCTTGAACGGCTGCAACTGCCCGTCGCGCGTGATGCCACCCTCGGGGAAGATCGCCAGCAAATCCCCTTCGCGCAACACCTGCGCGGCCCGCTCAAACGCAGCTTCGTAAGTGGCCGGGTCTTCCTTGTAGGACGCGATCGGAATGGCCTTGGCCAGCCGGAAAAGCGCGCCCAGCACCGGCACGCGGAAGATGCGGTGGTCCATCACGAAGTAGATGGGCCGGGGGCTGGCCGCCATGAGCAGCACGGCATCGACAAAACTCACATGGTTGCAGGCCAGAATGGCCGCGCCTTGCACCGGCAGGTTTTCGTCACCCTGCACCCTGAACCGGTACACCAGGCGCGAGAGCACCCAGGCCACGAAACGCAGCAGGTATTCGGGCACCAGCAAGAAGATGTAGGCCGCCACCACGGCATTGGCCAAGCCGGTGAACAGGAAAATTTGCGGCACCGTAAAGCCCGCGCCCAGCAAGGCCCCGACGATGAGCGAACTGGCGATCATGAACAGCGCGTTCAGGATGTTGTTGGCCGCAATGATGCGCGCGCGGTGCGTGGGCTGGGCGCGCATCTGGATGAGCGCGTACATGGGCACGCTGTACAGGCCGGCAAACAGGCTCAGTAGCGCCAGGTCGAGCATGATGCGCCAGTGCGCACCCTGGTCCATAAAGGCCGCCAGGCCCATGATCTCGGCCGGGGGCAGGCCCCGGGCAGCGAAATACAGATCGATGGAAAAAGCGCTCATGCCCATCGCCCCCAGCGGCACCAGGCCAATCTCCACATGGCGGCGCGAGAGCACCTCGCACAACAGCGAGCCGATGCCGATGCCGATCGAAAACACCACCAGCAGGAGTGAAGCGACCTGCTCATTGCCGTGCAGCACCTCTTTGGCCAGGCTGGGAAATTGCGATAGAAACACCGCGCCAAAAAACCACATCCAGCTGATGCCCAGCAGCGAGCGAAACACCACGGTGTTTTCGCGTGCCAGCTGGAGGTTGCGCCAGGTCTCCGTGACCGGGTTCCAGTTGATCTTCAGGTGCGGGTCTGTCGCTGGCAGCGAGGGAATGAACTCGGCCACCACACGCCCCACGAGGGCCATGCCGACACAGGCCAGGCCCACATGGTGGGCCCCAATGTCAGGTACGGCGATGATGAGGCCGCCTGCCACATTGCCCAACAAAATGGCCACGAACGTGCCCATCTCCACCATGCCGTTGCCGCCTGTCAACTCGCGCTCGGTCAGCACCTGGGGCATGTAGGCGAACTTGACAGGGCCAAACAGCGTGGAGTGCAGCCCCATCAGAAAGGTGCAGCCCAGCAGGATGGGTACGTTGGCCGAGAAAAACCCCCACGCGGCCAGCGCCATGATGCCGATCTCCAGCCGCTTGACGAAGCGGATCAGCCGCTTCTTGTCGTATTTGTCGGCCAGCTGACCGCTGGTGGCTGAGAACAGCAGAAACGGCAGGATGAACAGTGCGCCAATCACCAGTCCGGCCATGGCCGGCTGCATCCACGACACGCTGATCTGGTAGGTCACCATCACCGTGAAGGCAAACTTGAACAGGTTGTCATTGGCCGCACCAGAGAACTGCGTCCAGAAGAACGGCGCAAAACGGCGCTGGCGCAGCAGGGCGAACTGGTTGGGGTCCTCGTGCGCCTGCGCAGCACTGGCGGAGGGGTTTTCGATCTTCATGCGTTTCTCCTCGTTCTCGACAGGTTTGTTGTGTTTTTTTGGTATTGCCCGCACCTCAAGCGCACAGCCAGCGTAGGCCGCCGACGATGTGGGCGCGATTCTGCCCGGACACAGGGGCGCGCAGCATGACTGGAACCCTCCTGTTGCGCAATGTCACAAGTGCAGACAACACCGGCCCGAGGCATGCCAGCGCCAGCAGCGCAGCCATGCCGAGCAGCAAGCCCATTTCAGCGCGTGACAGGACCGGGCGGCACAGAGGGCGCTGCGCGCACTGACCTGAGGGGGATACAGAAAAGGTCATGGTCGTCGCATCCGTCAGTGGTCGATGCCCCGCAGTGTGTTCAGCGCAACCCATTACACCGCCAAAAAGCTGCTTAAACAGCTACTGATGGCACCTGGAGTATTGATAATCGATACCCATGAGCACCACCGCCGACCTCGTGACCGCCCTGAAGAAGGAACTCAAATCCGCCCAGATGACCTACGCCGACCTCGCGCGGCAGTTGGGCATGGCCGAATCGAGCGTCAAGCGCATGCTGGCCAAGGGCGACATGCCGCTCTCGCGCATCGACGCCATCTGCCGCGCCCTGGCGCTGGACTTTGCCGACCTCGCCCGGCGCGTGGCCGACGCGCAACCCTTGCTCAAGGAGCTGACGCACGACCAGGAGAAGGCCGTGGTGGCCGACAAGAAACTGCTGCTCATGGCCATCTGCGTACTGAGCCAGTGGACGCTGGAGCAGGTGACCAGCGCCTACCGGCTGACCGAGGCCGAGGTCATCCGCTACCTGGTGCAGCTCGACCGGATCGGCATCATCGAGTTGCGCCCCCTGAACCGCTACCGCCTGAAGCTGGCCAAGACCTTCCGCTGGCGCCCCCACGGGCCAGTGATGAACTATTTCCGCGAGCACGCTTTGCTGGACTACTTTGCAGGGGGGTTTGACGGCACAGGCGAAGGTGTGCTGCTGGTGCATGGCAACATCAGCCGCTCCCTGGCTCCTGCCTTCATGGAGCGCATGCAGCGCGTGGCCCAGGACTTTGCCCAACAACACCTGGCCGACCAGAAATTGCCTGAGCACGAACGTGAGGGCTACACGCTTTTGCTGGCGCTGCGCAGTTGGGAGTTCGAGGCCTTTGCCCAGATGCGGCGTTGAGACAGCGTCAACGCCGATGAGCAGCCCAAAACGCTCTATTTTTGATAGCTGATTACGCTTTACCAGCAAGGGCTAGCCACCAAAATTACCCAGAATACAGCCACTCCAGGGCAAAGACACCCATCCGTCCTCTACCAAGAGCCTTGCGTGACATCCATCACGGTCTGGCGCATTGGTGCAGGCCGCCGAAACATTTGCTCACACGCCTTCGCCAAACGACTACACGGGCTTGACGAAGAGCACCACACAATGCCCTTCATTGGTTCCTTTCGGGACCATTTCAAAGGAGTATTCCCATGGCACGCCTCGCCCTCGCCGCCGCAAGCATCGCCCTGCTGTCACTGTGCGCCCTGGCGCCCACCGCGCAGGCGGCCACCTCGGCCACCATCGTCATCCAGACAGCCCCGCCCCCCGTGCACTACGAGGCCGCGCCCCGGGCCCGGCGCGGCATGGTCTGGGTACCGGGCCACTGGGAATGGCGCCACGACCGCTACCGCTGGATCGACGGCTACTGGCTCAAAGCCCGCCCTGGTTACCGTTACAACGCCCCCCAGTGGCGCGAGCGCGGTGGGCGTTGGTATATGGAGCCCGGCCGCTGGGACCGTGACGGTGACGGCATTCCCAACCGCTACGACCGGACACCTGACGGTCGCCAGCCCCATTACAACGCCCCCCCGCACCGGCCCCCACACAGCCGCGGCGCCCCACCCCACCGCCGTGACAGCGACGGCGATGGCGTTTCCAACCGGCACGACCGCCAACCCAACAATCCGTACCGCCAATAAAACCCTGCGCGTGCGAGGCGCTTGGGCCTCTCCATAAGCAACTGTTGTATGGCATAAGGCCCTGCGCACCCCACGCAGGGCCCCGGGCGCGCCTAGAATCGCGCACTGCAGGAGAGCTTGGCGGCACCGTCCGCTGCACCGAAGGCGCAAACTCCCATACACGCTCAGGTTCCGTACTGCACCTTTCATCACAGCCGTCTGGAGAGCCGCCACCACCGTGGCGCACCGAAGGAGCAAACCCCACGCCATGCTGGCAGGGGGTGAATCTCTCAGGTCACAAGGACAGGGGGAGCGGCAGCTTGGCGGACACGCCGGCTGCATGCTATTCATTTAATAGCTGCTACCGCTTATCCATCAAGCGCTGGAACCCTGAAAGGCTCCAAAAATGCGCGTGATCGTTCTCGGCGCCGGCTTGCTCGGTGTCACTTCGGCTTATTACCTCCAACAACGCGGCCACGATGTGACCGTCATCGACCGCCAGGCCACGCCCGGCGCCGAAACCAGCTTCGCCAACGGCGGGCAAATTTCGGTCAGCCATGCCGAGCCCTGGGCCAACCCGAGCGCGCCGCTCAAGGTGCTGCAGTGGCTGGGCCAGGAAGACGCTCCCCTGCTGTTTCGCGTACGCGCCGATATGCGCCAATGGCTGTGGGGCCTGCAATTTTTGCGCGAATGCACGCCAGCACGCACGCGCCACAACATCCAGCAGATCGTGCGCCTGGGCACTTACAGCCGCGCAGCCCTGCAGCAGCTGCGCCGCGACACCGGCATCCAGTACGACCAGCGCACCCAGGGAATCCTGCATTTTTATACCAACCAGAAAGAATTTGACGGCGCCCTCGGCCCGGCCGAGCAAATGCGCCAACTAGGCTGCGAGCGCCAGGTGATCAGCGCCGACGAGGCCGTGCGCATCGAACCCGCCCTGGCCCACATTCGCCCGCAGCTGGCGGGCGCCACCTTTACCGCCGAAGATGAATCGGGCGACGCCAACCTGTTCGTGCGCGAACTGGCCGCACTGTGTGCACAAGCCGGAGTGCAGTTCCGCCTGGGTGAGCACATTACCGCGCTGCGTGCGGCGGGAGATGCAATCGACCACGTGGAAGTCACCAACGCCGAGGGCCGTTTTGAGCGGGTGCGCGGCGACGCCTTTGTGCTGGCCATGGGCTCGTACAGCCCATTGCTGGCGCAACCGCTGGGCGTGTCGTTGCCGATTTACCCGGCCAAGGGCTATTCGGTGACCATGCCGGTGAAAGACGCTGCCATGGCCCACCAGGTCAGCCTAACGGACGATGAATTCAAACTCGTCTTCTCGCGCTACACCAGCGAGCAGGGCGACCGCCTGCGCATTGCAGGCACGGCCGAACTCAATGGCTACGGCCGCGACCTGAACGCAGCCCGCTGCGAGGCCATCGTGCGGCGTGTGGAGCAGCTTTTTCCCGGGGCAGGCGATGCCACCCAGGCGCAGTTCTGGACGGGCTTGCGCCCGGCCACGCCGAGCAATGTGCCGTTGATCGGCCGCACCAAGCTGGGCAACCTGTTCCTCAACACCGGGCACGGCACGCTGGGCTGGACGCATTCCTGCGGCTCGGGCAAGGCACTGGCCGACATCGTCAGCGGCCAGGTGCCAGAAGTCGACTTTGCCTTTGCTGGCATGAAAGACCAGCGCCAGCCCCGCCTGCAGCCAGCCACCTGAGCGCGTTCTCATTCTGCTTCCAAATCATTCGTGTCTAGAAGGCTGTCGGACTTGGAGCGTCGAAAGCGAGAATCGGTCCCAGCGAGGACAGTTTTTACTGGATTTGCAGCCGACGATTTCCAAGTCCGACAGTCTCCTGGGCGCGAAGCCGCAGACAGTGCTGTAGCACGGCAAGGCGAAGCAACATCGACACGGATGGTTTAGAAATGGAATCAGGCGACCGTAAGCACCGCCGCAGGGCGGTGCGCGCGCAGGAACTGCTCGCACTCCTGTGCAGGCAAGGGCCTGCTGTAAAAATAGCCCTGGATTTCATCGCAGCCCCGCGCACGCAGGGCATCGAGCTGCTCCTGCGTTTCCACCCCTTCGGCAATCGTGCGCAGCCCCAGGCTGCTGGCCATGCCGATGATGGCGTAGACGATGGCACGGTCCTCCGCATTCACCGTAATGTCCTGCACAAAGGACTTGTCGATCTTGAGCTTACAAACCTGGAAGCGCTTGAGGTAGCTGAGTGACGAATAACCGGTGCCAAAGTCGTCGATCGACATGCGCACACCCCGAGCCCGCAGGTCCGCCATGATGGCAATGGCCCGTTCGGGGTCGTTGCTGGCCACGCCCTCGGTCAACTCCAGCTCCAGGCAATCGGGCAGCACGCCCTCCTCGGCCAGGATGCGGCTCACCAGGCCCGGCAGGTTGGGGTGGCGGAACTGCACCGCCGACACGTTCACTGCCATCGTGATCTGCTGCAGCCCGCTGGCCTGCCAACGGGCCAGTTGCTGCACGGCGGTGCGCAGCACCCACTCACCAATCGGCAAGATGAGCCCGCTTTTTTCGGCAATGGGAATGAACTCTGCCGGCGAGACCATGCCCAATTCCGGGTGCTGCCAGCGCAGCAAGGCTTCTACGCCCACGACGCGCCCATCCTGAAGGCAACATTGCGGCTGATAATGCAGCGCCAGTTGCTCACGCTCCAGCGCGCGGCGCAGTGCGCCTTCCAGCAGCAAGGTGCGCGCAGCCTGCGTATGCATGTCGGAGGAATAGAAACGGTAGGCGTTGCGCCCGTCGAGCTTGGCGCGGTACATCGCCGCATCGGCGTATTGCGCCAGCGTGTCCAGGTCATGGCCATCCTCCGGAAACATGGCAATGCCAATCGATGGGGTCACCATCAATTCGTGCTCACGCACCTGCAGGGGCTCCGCAATCGATTCAATCAGCTTGCGCGCCAGGTGTGCGGCGCCATCGGCGTCCGTACCCGGCAGCACCAACACGAACTCGTCGCCCCCCATGCGAGACACGGTGTCCTGCTCGCGCACCTGCTGGCGCATCCGCCGCGATACCGCGATCAGCAATTCGTCGCCAATGCCATGCCCTAGCGAATCGTTGATGTTCTTGAAATGATCGAGATCCAGGAACATCAGCGCCATCGGCTCATCGCTGCGCTGGGCCAGACACAGGTCATGGGCAAAACGATCCCGCAGCATGGCACGGTTGGGCAGACCCGTCAGCAAGTCAAAGTGCGCCATCCAGCGGATACGCTGCTCGTCTGCCTTGCGCTGGCTCACATCCGAAAAAATGGCGATGAAATGGCTGGCATCGCCCTCGGCGTTGCCGATGCGGCTCATGGTCAGCCACTGCGGATACACCTCACCGTTCTTGCGCTTGTTCCAGATCTCCCCCTGCCACAGTCCCTCGGTCTGTACGGCGCGCCAAAGGGCTGCGTAGAACGCGGCGTCGTGGCGCCCCGACGCCAGAAGCCGGGGGTTGCGGCCCCGCACATCGTCAAAGGTGAATCCGGTGATGGTCGTGAAGGCCGGATTAACCAGCAGGATCTTCTGGTGTGCATCGGTCACCATGATGCCGTCGTGGCTGTTCTGGAACACCTCGGACGCCAGGCGCCCTTGTGATTCGAACGACTTGCGCTGGATGGCGCTCCCCATGAAGTGGCTCACCCGTTCCACCAGCGTGGTGTCGTGGTGGTCCAGCGCGTTTTTGCGGCGGCTGAAAGTGTCCAGCACGCCAACGACCGTGCGCGAATCCGTCAGGATGGGCACCGAGGTGCAATCCATCCAGCGCTCCTGGTGGGCCATGGACAGGACCAGTGAACGCAGGGGGGTATTGTCCAGCAGCGGGGCAATGCCTTGCGCCCCACTGAACTCCACGACACCAGCAACATCGTTCTGCGCATGCCCCGGAAAAACGGCTCGCGCCTTCGCCAACACCCCCTCAAGGCCATGCGCCGCCTGCGGCTCCAGCTGGCCTGAACGCTCATCCAGGAGCCACACCAAGCCACGCACAGAGGGCAAAAGCTCCTCCAAGTGGCCCACCAGACGGCTCAGGATCTGGTCGATATCGGGCTCGCTGGCAATCAGCTCCAGTGCAAAAGCACGCAGCGCTTCCAGTTGCCGGGTCTGGTGCTGCGCGGTGAGGTTCATGGCGGTTCCGGTCACCCGGACGGGCCGTCCGGCAGGGTCGCGTGAGACAAACCCGCGCGCCAGCACCGGCACATAGCGGCCGGACCGGTGGCGCAACCGCACCTCTTCGACCACCACGTTATCCTCCGATGCCAGCAAACGCCCCTGCAAGGAAGCCATCCGCGCCAGGTCCTGCGGATGGACGAGCGCCTTGATGCGCAGGGGGCCCTGGGGCATGTCGTCCACCCCATAGCCGAGCATGTGCCAACCTTGGGGAGAAAACTCGGTCTGCAGGCTTGGCAACTGGCATTCCCACGGGGCGTCGGTCGATCCTTTGAGCACCAACTCCAGTTGCGCCTGGGAATGGCGCAGCAGTTCCTCGGCCCGCTGGCGCTGCGCTTCATTGGCGAAATAGTCCAGCGCGAAATCCACATCGGACGCCATTTGCGAAAGCAAGGTGCGTGCATCCGGTGAAAAGCTGTCGGCCGACCCGGCGATCAGCACAAACACTCCGACCACTTCGCCCGACCGGTGCAAGGGAAAAGCCACGGCAGGTCGGGTGTTTGGCCTGTCGTTAATCCAGACCTCACGGCCCTCGCGCAGTGCCGTCCACGCACACCCCAGACCCGGCATGTCGGCGCCGACAACCAGATCAGCACCCATATCCGGCGCGCCCGCTCCATGCGCAGCCACCAATTGCAGCGCCGGCGAGCCTGGTTCGCGCATGCCAATCCAGGCCAGATGCATCCCTCCCAGCGGAACAGCGGCCTCGCAAATACGCACGAAAAGCGCTTGCGCCGTAGAGCATTGCACGATCGCCTGGTTGCAAGCGCTCAAGGCCGCATAGAGCCGTGATTGCTGTTTGATCCGAAGTTCGTCTTCATGCCTGCGGGTGATGTCCTGGAGCGCCACGATGCATTGCTTGTGCCCATCATCCTGCTCCAGCACGCGCAACTGCACGCTGACAAACGCCTGCGCACCATCACCCCGGCGAATGCGCCGGTCCACGGCATAGGCCTCGATGTCGCCGCGCACCAAACGGTCCACCCCCTCCAGGTCTTGTACCAGGTCGTCCGGGCTGACCAGATCGGCCCAGGCCAGTCGCTCAACCTGCTCGGGCGCAAAGCCCACGATGCTACAAAAATGCCGGTTAAAACGCCCCCAGCGGGCATGGGACAGATCGCCTGTCGCAATGCCGATAAATGGCAGAGAAAAAAACTGCCCCATCAACTGGTCTGAACGGGTCTTCTGAACCAGCATCTCCAACCGCTGTGCACGCCGCAGCTGCCGCCAAAATAGCGCCAGCACCAATGCCAGTGCGATGACTGCGAGCGTGGTCACCGCGCTGACCCACCAAGCCAGCACATGCACGGGCTGCAGCACCTCGGCCCGGTCGATTTTGGCCACCACGTGCCAGTCCGTGTTGGCCACAGGCCGGAAGGCAGAGAGCACTTCGACATTGCGGTGGTCCCGGCCGGCCATCTGTCCAGGCTCGCTGGCACGCAACGCCGCCGCTGCGGGCAAGGTATCGTTGGCCATAGGCAAGCGCAAGCGCATGGCGGTGCCGCTGCGGTGGCGCAGTTCGTTCATGAACACCGCTGCGTCACCCTCCCTGCGCACCAGCAAAGTTTCGCCGCTGGGACTCAAGGTCGGCCAGGCCTGGATGACCGGAAACAGGAACCGCTCCGGCGAAATACCCATTTGCACCACCGCCACCATGCGCCGCTGTGCACTGCTGATGTCATAAACCGGCAGCAACCAGCGCAACTGCGCATGTCCTTGGGCATCGACGTTCAGGTCCAGACGCACGGCCTGCTCGGCCTGCACCAGTTGGGGAACAAAGCGGCCCTGGGATTCTGGCGTGCCGTCTTGCGCCGCCATGCTGGCCAGTACATGGCCGTCGAGATCGAGCAGATCAATGGCGTCATAGTCAAAGGCGGTTCGCAGCAATGCAAAACGCTGCATGACGGCCGCCTGTTGTGCGGTGCTGCGCGCCGGATCCACCTGGAGCGCGACGACTTGCTGGGCAAAGACCGCGTCATCCGAAAGCATCTGGGCATTCTTCTGCCGCTCGCCCAGCCAGTTTTCGATCTGGTCGGACTTGAGGCGCGCAATGGCGGCCATATTGGCCAACGCCTCCGCCTCTGCCTTGGGCGCCTGTATGCGCACGACCATCCACCCGGTCAACGGCAACAGCATGGCCAGCGCACAGATCAGCGCTAAAAACTGTCTGGCTGTGGCTCGCCCGGTCAGGGTGGACATACTTTGGATCTCAAAACCTTCTCCGTTCCTTAGAATGATTCGGACCGGCCAGGCGCGGCGCAAACGAGGAATGCGGTCGCTGCGCAGCGACCGGTGCATGCCCCAGCTTGAAGACATCGACCCCAGCCACCAGTTGCTGCGCCTGCGACTTCAGGCTGTCCGCTGCGGCGGCCATCTCCTCGACCAGGGCCGCATTCTGCTGCGTGACCTGGTCCATGTGCGTAACGGCCTCGCCCACCTGGGACACGCCCAGGCTCTGCTCCGTACTGGCCGCACTGATTTCGCCCATGAGGTCGGTTACGCGCCGAATCGCGCTGACCACCTCGGACATGGTGGCACCGGCCTGGTCCGCCTGGGCCGTACCCTGTTCGACGCGGTCCACGCTGGCGCTGATGAGGTGCTTGATTTCCTTGGCGGCCTCGGCTGAGCGGCTGGCCAGGCTGCGCACCTCAGTGGCGACCACGGCAAAACCCCGACCCTGCTCACCCGCACGGGCCGCTTCAACCGCTGCATTCAGCGCAAGAATATTGGTTTGAAAGGCAATGCTGTCGATCACACCGATGATGTCCGCAATCCTGCGCGAGCTCTCATTGATGCCCTGCATGGTGGCGACCACCTGCGACACCACTTCGCCGCCCTTGACCGCGACCTGGCTGGCGCTGGCAGCCAATTGGTTGGCCTGGCGGGAGTTGTCCGCGTTTTGCTGCACAGTGGAGTTGAGTTGCTCCATGGAAGCCGCTGTCTCTTCCAGCGAACTGGCCTGGCTCTCGGTGCGCGACGCCAGGTCGTGGTTTCCTTGTGCAATCTGTACGCTGGCGCTCGCCACTGCCTGGGCACCCTCTCGCACCTGCCCCACCACGCCGGAGAGCTGCACCTGCATTTCGACCAGGGCATTCATCAGGCTCGCAATCTCGTTCGTGCCCTGCACCTCGACCGCGGTCGTCAAGTCGCCCGCCGCAACCGCCTGCGCCAGCCGTACCGCATCCTGGACCGGGCGCGTAATGCTGCGCACAAACGCCAGCGCCAGCGCCGCAGCCCCCAACACACCCAGCCCCAGCAGCGCCACCATGCCGTAAGCCAGCTGCTGTGCCTGGTTTTTGCGATCCTGCAGGGTCAGATTGAGCAGACGAACCGCGCCATCGTTAAAGCTGTAGATGGCGTCGATGGTGCGGGTGAAGTCGTCGAAATAGGCTGTGGGTGTCAGCGTGATGGTTTGCGCGTCAACCAGGCCCTCTCGGGTCATTTTGAGCGTCGCTCCGATCTGCTCGTTCAGCGCACGGGCAGGACCCTCCAGAGCCTTACGGAATACGGCGTTGTCGCCGCCAGCCTTGGCCAAGTGGCGCTGCAGGTCCGCCTGCACCTGGTCAATCTGCCGCAAACCGGCTTGCAGCGTGGCCTGGCCTTCGGGCGGCAGCGTGCCTTGCGCCAGATACATGGCACCCCGCGCACGCATCAACCCCATATGCTCTGTCAGCACCATGGCCTTGACCAACGCCACCTGTGTCAGCATGTGGGTATCGAAGTGGGAATCCAACGACAGGCCTGATCCATCGAGAACACCTTCGCCCACCAAAAACAACTGGTCGATCAATGCGGTGTGCAATCGGGTGCTTTCAGGGGCCGGCATTTGCTTGGCGGCGACCTTTTGCTCCAAGGCAGTCCACTCCTTGCGGCGCTCTGCCCATTGCGCAACGGTTGGCTGCGCTGCACGGTTCGATGCCAGAGCCTTATCCACCTTGTCGTAGCCCTGAGCCAGCACGCTGGCTACTGCCGGACGCTGCTGCTCCAGCTGCGCGTTGCCTCCCAGCATGCCAGCGGACATTCCGCGGTGCTTCTGGCTGGACTGGATCACACCATTGATCTCCACCAGCACCTGCGCGCCCTGCACCTGACGCTCGGCCAGGGCGGCACCCTGAAAAGCCAGCCGCAAGTACAGCGCGGCAGGGAAGATCACCATCACCAAGGCCAACAGGCCCAGGATCATGAATTTCTGGGCCAGGCTCAATCGATGCAATAAGGACATGGTAAGTACCGGTGGAAAGGCGGTAGCGGGCAGTGCCGGTAGGCGCTGCACCACAGCCCATCAGGGCGCGTAACCCAGATGGCGGCTGGATTACTGTCCACCGCGCGAAAAGCGCAGCAGTCCAGAGCCCATCCTTGGCGCCACACAACTTGTTACTATAAACCAGTTGCATATGCGCCCAGGCGTCTGCCTGCCCTTTCATCCGACGGCATCCGGCAATGCGCTGCACGATGTGCATCGCTTTATTGATTCACAGCAACCGGACAGCAGCCCGCACAGCACCTGGCGGGTAAATACCGCAAACAGGCGAACGAACTCAGTGATGATGGGACAGGTGACACTGCCTTCGCAGTGCTACAGCCCACATCCAAAAAACGACTCTGCCCGAACGGAAAAATCAGCGCGCCAGGGGGGCCCCACCCGTGGAGTGGGAGACAAAGGCGGCAAGGGCCCGCATGTCCGTTTCACTGAGCTGCTCCGCATAAGACGGCATGACACCCAGGCCAGACTGCAAAGCCTGCAGCACACGGGCCGCATCTGGTTTGAGCTCATCCAGTACGGGGCCCACCTGCCCCTCAGAGCCTGCGGCAGCCAGTGTGTGGCAGACCGCGCAGGCGGGTTTCACGGTGGTGAACAGGGCTTTCCCCCGTGCCACAAGCTCGGCGTCATCCGCCAGGGCAGGTACCGGCAAAGCCATGGCAAACGAACACAACAGCCAGGCTGCAGGGCCTGCATGGCGCGAGGGAAACTTGTTCAGCATGACTTCAGGCCACCGTCACAGTGACAGCGTGGTCACGCCAGCTGTTGTTGTTGTAGCCACGGATGTTTTCCTCGCGCTCGGCAGGCTGCGCGTGGCCCGCCGCATCGGTGGCCCGGCTGGCCAGCACATGGGTTCCTGCTGCCAACCGCACGGGCAGCACGAACTGGCGCCAGGCAAAACGCCCCAGGTCGGGGCCGATCAGCTGCGCCCGGCTCCAGGTGGCGCCCCCGTCGACGGAGACTTCCACGCCTTGTAGCGGCTGGGTACCGGCAAACGCCACACCGTGGATCTGGGTCATACCGGCCTTCAGAGGCCCTTGCTCGGAAAGGGGGCCATTGATCCAGGACTTGACCACAATTTCCCAGACCGAACGCTGGTCAGGACTGGACTTGGTGCCGGGGGGCGAGAGCCGGTAGCTGCTGGCCATGATGCGCGCCGGGGATTGCTGCGGGGTCAGCGCCAGCCGCTTGATGTACTTGATGTTGTTCACCCCCTGGTAGCCCGGCACGATCAGACGCAGCGGACCACCATGGGCGAGAGGGATGGGCTCGCCATTGAGCTCCCAAGCCAAAATGGCGTCGCCCAAAGCGGCGACGGGCACTGATCGCTCCACGAGTACCGTCAGCGGATCCACGCCTTCAGGCAGTTTTTCACCGCCCGTGCCGGTGAGATACACCGCGCCATCCACCACCCCGCCCAGCGCGGCCACTACCGCACGCACGGGCACGCCGCTCCAGAACACACAGCCGGCAGCACCCACAGTCCATTGCGTACCGCTGGGCTTGCTGGGGAAGAACCCCCGTCCGTTGCCCGAGCACTGCAGCACCGTAGCCACCGTTTCCAGACCCATTGTCTTGAGTTCTGCCAGCGTAAATTCGCGTGGAGTTTTCACCCCTTCGATGCTGATGGTCCAGGCATCCCGGTTGTCCAGAATGGACGCATCCGGCGGCGGCAGGTTATTACGCACATACAACTGGTCTGTCGGGGTCAACACGCTGGTGCCAAACGAAGAACGCCGCGTTTCCATGGTGTTGTTGCTGTGCACGATCAGCGCCTTGGGGTCTTTCCAGCTGACATAGGCGGGCAAAGGTTTGGGCGCAGCGGCCTGAGCATGCGCGCCAGTTGTCCAGCTGGCCAGGCCCAAAGTTCCAAGGGCGGCGGCACTGCCGGCCAACATGTGGCGGCGAGGCATTGACTGGGGGGATTTCATGGCGCGCTCCTTCGCAAGAGGTGAATATGAGAAATACAAAAAGAGACGCGCAATGCTTTTCTGCCCGCGCGCTGGCGCCCATTCTGGACTGTTCAAGCAAAAAACAAAACATTGACAAATGTCAATAATTGTAATAATTAAATGAAAAATGGAAACATCCGTTATTCGCAAGCTAGGCTGGAGCACATTTAGAGTTGTCGGCTTCGGCCACGGTAACGCCTGTTTTTTTACCCTGCTAGAGAAAAGCCATGAACCTCCGATCCATTGCTCGCAACTCTCTGTCGAGCCTGGCCTTGCTGCTGGCCGCGCAGCTTGTGCACGCGCAACTGACGGTCATCGTGGCCGTGGAACCCACGGCCCGCAAGGCGGCGCACACCATTCTTCGCAGCGCCATGGAGTCAGGCCTGTCCAAGGCCACCTCGCTGACGGCGACCGTTTCCACCAGCGAAGATCTTGCCGATGTGATGCGCGCCACCCGCAGCGCGGGTTACGACGTGTTCATCGGACCTGCGCAGGTGGCGGCCTCCACACTGCCGCGCGGGTATGAGCTGATCGGCGCCACGCACAAGTCTGAACAATATCTGCTGGTCAGCACACCACAGGTGGACAACACTGGCGCCATGAAGGGACGCAGGTTGTACCTGCCGCAGCAGGATTCGATTTACACCTACATGGCACGGGGCATGCTCAACGAAGCCGGGCTGTCTTTCAAAGATCTCAAAACCGTGCAGCATGAGAAGCACCCACAGGCGGGACTGAGCTCCATCACGCTGGGCGCCACCGATGCCACCGTGGTGCGCGCCGATGAATGGGCTGAGTGGAACACCGCCCACCCCGGCAGCGCGAAAGTGCTGGCCACCAGCCAACCTGTGCCCGGCGGCTTTACGGTGGTGGTCAAAAAAGACCTGCCAGCCGATGTGCGCGCCAAGCTCGCCCAATGGTTTGGCAGCGCCAGCACCCAGGCGGGACTGGCGCCGGTGATCTTGCGACCCGACGCAGCCGAATACCAGCGCGTGGCCGAGCTGGGTCTGTTCACGCCTTCCAGCCTGCCCGGGGTGCAGCGGATCACTGCCAAAGAGGCGCAGCAACTGCAGGGCGCGCTCTTCGTGGATACCCGGACGGAAAAGGAATTCAAGGCCCGCCGTATCAAGGGCGCCCTGTGGGCGGCCTATATCGAGAAAAGCCTGAAGGACGTTGCCTTCAATGCCGCGCAGGACGACTTCAGCGCGCTCGACAAGCTGCCCGCGGGCAGCCAGGACAAGCCCGTGGTTTTTGCCTGCAATGGAGCCGAATGCTGGAAGTCGTACAAGGCCGCCAAGGTCGCCGCCAGCAAGGGCTTCAAGAAGGTGTATTGGCTGCGCGGCGGCGTGCCTGAATGGGCTGCAGACGGCTTGCCCACCGAGGGGAGCTAAGAGCGGATCACAAAACGCAGCGAAGCGGTTCTGGCCAGGCACTGTGTCGCAGGCAGTACGAGTCGTACGACAAGACGCGACAACGACGCCAGAGGAGTTTTGTGAGTCGCTCTCAAGGTGAGGAGCCCGTGCAGAACACCGTCAGCACCCCGGTGTAGCCATACAGATGCTGGTGCGCAATCTCACCCCCGGCAAAGAAACCCACCAGCGGCACGTCGCCCAGGGCGTGGCGCACAATCTGCAATTCAGCCCCCGGGGCCCCAAAATGCGCTCCGCCCCGCCCTGAACAACTCACGTAAATGGCCCCTGTGATATGGCGGCCCGGCTGGGGCAGCGAAGTGGCACCCAAGGCCCCATGCAGCGGTGCCAGGCCTGCATCCGCAGGGGCGTTCAGGGACACGGGCTCTAACTCCTGCGGTGCCAGTTCTTCGCGAATTTCGGCGCAAATGCGCATGAGGTCGGCACGGGCGGCCGCCACATTGCGCTGGCAGAAGGCCAGGCGCATCCCCGTCTCAACCTGGTCGGCCAGTGCCACGCCATGGCGCGCACCATCCAGGCCAATGATGTGCCGTACCCGGGTGTCGGTGCCGAAGTGGCCCGTGCGCCCCGCCTGGGACGCACCATCGGCATCCATGAGCCCGGCCAGCGTGTGGCGCACGCGCTCTACCGCATGCTGCGGGTCGCCATCGAGCGACACTTCCAATGTGTCCAGCAACACATCCAGTGCAGGCTGTCCATCGAGCCGCAGCACCACGTTGTCCTGGGCCGCCGTGATACGGTGCGTGGCCCCCACGGGCTGGCAGCCCTGGGTGACACGGGAGAGCAGGGGCACATCAGCACTGAAGGCGACCCCCGACAGCCCACCGGCAAACACCCCGCCGACAGCACCGTGCCCTGCCAGGTTGCCACTGCCGCCGACGGCGAACTGCACGCTGGCGCCCCGGCTGGCCGAAAGACCGCCGAACACATAGCCACTGGTGGTGCGCTCCGCCATTTCGGCGATCAGGCCAGCCACGTCGGGCGTGCGGCCATCGGCATGCACCAGCGCCGTGTGCGCCACGAAGTCACTGGTGCCTGCGCGCGGCAAAGGGGCCACGCCCGAGAAAACCCGGTACTCGTTGCAAGGCAATTCCAGCAGCATCAGCGCCAGGGCGGGTTCGTCAAAATATTCGGCATTGCTGGCGCACACACCCACGCCCACGGTGCCGCTCCAGTCGGTAATTTCCGGCAGTTCGGCGGACAGGTAGTTCAGCAACTCCTGCGCCTGTGCGGCGAAGTGGTCGGTGATGTAAAGCAGCCCCAAGGCAGGCGCCTTGGCGTAGGCGGGCAGCGCCATCTGCGCGCGCACCTGCGCCAGCGCCAATGCAGCTGCCATGCGCCACTGCGGGTGCGTGGCGTGACCTGTTGGACAGAGCTTCATGGGGTTGCGGACTGCACAGGGCCTGCCTGCATGGTGTGCAGGCCAAGCACTGTCAGCGTGCCTTCTTGGCTGCGGGTCGGCGTGCGGTGGTCTTCGCCGCCGTCGTCTTTTTGGCAGCGGCCTTGCGAGGCGCTGCCTTGCGCGCAGGCGCCGGTGCGGCGCTCTGCGCCTTGGCGGGCATCACGCGGCGGGATGCGCTTTGCACCCCCTTGGCCGCCATCTGACCGGCCATGCCGGTGGCTGTACGGAAAGCCTCCTTGGCCAGGCCTGTCGCCAGGTTGCGGGTGGTATCAAGGGCGGTCTGCTTCGCGGCGTCCTTCATGGCGTCGGTGGCAATTTGCTGGAACTGCTGTGTGAGTGCCCCCCACCACTGCATGGGGTCGACCATGCTCGCCGCCTGTGCTGCGGCAGCTTTGGATTTCTTGGCGGGTGCGGCATGGGCAGCCGGTTCGGGCGCCGCCATATCGGACACACGATGCGCCACGCCCGAGACAGCCTGGGCCGCGCTGGCCAGGGTTTCACTGGCTTTGTGCACGCCATCCATCACGGTATCGGCCGTTTTGAGTTTAAAAGCGTTGGCCACGTCGCCCATGCTGAAGTTCATGCCCTTGAGCGTGGCCAGGGTCATCTTCTGCACCTCCAGGGCCTGGATAGTGGCCGCCAGCGCGCGCGAATTTTGCTCCAGCCAAAACTGCACGGCCTTGAGTTCATCGACCCGCTTTTCCAGCTCTTCAACGTTGATGGTCGGCGCGACCCAGCTGGACAGATTGGGCATCTGCGGAATATTGCTGGATGCGCCCTTGGCAAGGTTCTGCAGAAAGTCAAAACCTGGCACGAATTTACCGAAACCGGTGGTTGATGTGTCGCTCATGGCCGCTCCGCTGGGTTGGATGTGAACAAGGATGCCCGCAGCTTACTCCAACGGCGACCCGGTGCGAAAGGGCATGTTGCAAACACCATGCCCTTGCGCGCGCAGCGACCGGTATCCAGGCTCAGTGCTTCATGCCCATGCCATGGCCGGCGGCGGCCCCAGGGGCCTGTGCCGCCACGGGCAGCTGCAGCTGCATTTGACTCTCAGCGCCCTGGGCATCCTTGAACACCAGGGTCAGGGGCACTGTCGCGCCCTTGGCCAGCGGGGCCTTCAAATCCATCAGCATGACGTGGTAGCCGCCGGGCTTGAGCTCCACAGCTTTGCCTGCGGGCAGTTCCAGGGAAGGAACAGCACGCATCTTCATGACATCGCCTTCCATCTTCATCTCGTGCACCTCGGTCACACCAGCGGCGGGCGATTCAGCGCGCACCAGGCTGGTGGCCTGGGCAGCGGTCAAGCGCATGAAGGCGCCCGTGGCTTTTTGGCCCGGCACGCTGGCACGGGCCCAGGCGCCATCCACGGCGACAGGAGCCGCAGTCTGGGCATGGGAAGCGCCGCTCAGCAAGGCCGCAGCGAGGAACAAGGGGGTGGTGATACGTGACAGTGACATGGATTTCTCCCAATAAACAAACGAGCAACGAAGGGCACCGCAGACGCGGCGCAGGCAAAAATAGAGATAAAACAGGCTGCAGCGCTTTACCATCAAGCGCCAGCAGCTATTGTTTCAGGAGCTTATGCGCGGACGGGCGGGCCGCGCGCAGGCTGGGGTACCGCCGTGGGAGCGGCCACATGCGCAAGCACCCGGGGCGGATTGGCGTACGCAGGGGGCGCCAGCCGGGGCAAGGCGGCCACTGCGGACGGCGGGGGCGCAACAGCGGGGCTGCACAGCGGGCAATCGAGCGCATGGCCCAGGGCCGGCAGCGCAGGGGGCCCAGATAGCACGAACCGGGCCTCGCCCGTGCCCGAGCAGATGCGTTCCAGTGACGCCATCGCCAGCCAAGGCGACGCCGTGGCCACCCCGGCAGACAGGACGAACCATGCCAGCACAAGACAGGCCAGCCAACGGGAGCGGCGCAGGGATTGCATAGATCCATTGTAGAAGGCCGTTGTGCACCCACCGCAACGGCACCGCTGCGCGGTCAGCATCCGCCGTCTGGCTCCAGCGGTCGCTCCAGCCGCTCGCGCAGCCCGCTGGCACGATAGGTGCGCGCCTGCACAGCCTGGGCCAGCAGGCCTGGTTGCGCGGCCACCAGGGTGAAGGCCTGGCGTGCGCGGGTAATGCCGGTGTAGACCAGTTCGCGCCCCAGCACCGCACCCGCGCGCGGCGGCAGCACCAGCACGGTGTGTTCAAACTCCGAGCCCTGGCTTTTGTGCACCGTCATGGCGAAGGCCGTTTCCACATGCGCCAGGCGCGCCACCCCGACCGAGCGCAGTTGCGCACCGTCGGCAAAGTACACGCGCAGACCCGACTGCGTGCTGGCGCCAGGCAGCACAATGCCAATGTCGCCGTTGAAGACCCCCAGCGCCGCATCATTGCGCGTGACCATGACGGGCCGCCCGGCATACCACTCGCCACGCCCACCCAGCAGGCCTGCAGCGCGCAGCGCAGCCTCGACAGCGCGGTTGAGTCCAGCGGCGCCCCACTCGCCCTCGCGCACGGCGCACAGCAGGCGAAAGCGCTCAAACGCAGTGAGCACGCTGCGCACCCAGTCCTCGTGCGCAAGGCCTGCTGAGGCATCCGTGGGCGGCTGCGCCATGCAGGCCAGGTAGTCACGGTAACAGGCGGGTGCGCCGGGACGCCCCTGCAGCGCCAGCCGCACCACCGCCACGGCATCCACCCCCTCCAGCGCCTGCACGGCGAGGGTGGCGTCGCCCGCCAGCAGTTGGCGGGCCGCAGCGCCATCGCCCCGGTTCACCGCCAGTGCCAGTTGGCCGATGGGACCGCCAAAGCGGCGGCTCTCGCGCAGCATCACGGTGTGCTGGGCCAGCGCGGGCGGCGTGCCCTGAGCTTGCAGGCACGGCGCCGGAATGCGCTCACCTGCGGCCTGCAGCACATAGCGCGCGGTCTCCGGGCTGTAGCGTCCGGCCTGCGCATCACGGCACAGGTCGCCCAGCACCGCACCGGCCTCCACCGAGGCCAGTTGGTCCTTGTCGCCCAGAAACACCACACGCGCACGGGCGGGCAGTGCGTCGAGCAGCGCAGCCATCATTTCCAGGTGCACCATGGAGGCCTCATCCACGATGAGCACATCCACATCGAGCGGATGGGCCGCGTGGTGGCGAAAGCGCCGCGTATCCGGCCGCGCACCCAGCAGGCCATGCAGGGTGCGCGCCGCGCCCATGCGCCGGGCAAAAGCATGCAGGTCCAGGGTATCGCCCAGGCGCTGCTGCAATTCCTCCAGGGCTGCATCAATGGACTGTTTGAGGCGCGCCGCTGCCTTGCCCGTGGGCGCAGCCAGGGCCACGCGCAAGCGTTCGGGTTGTGCGTCGACCGCCGCCAGCAGCGCCAGCAGGCGTGCGGCGGTATAGGTCTTGCCCGTACCCGGCCCCCCGGTGATGACGGACAAGCGCGAACGCAGCGCTATCGCACAGGCGATTTTCTGCCAGTCCACACCGCGATCGGGTACCAGTGCATCAGAGGCAAAGAGACGATCGAGCCACTGGCGCGCCAGCGCTTCGTCCACCGGCAAGGGTGCGGCGGTGCGCGCCCGCAGGGCCTGGGCCACCCGGGTTTCGTCGACCCAGTAGCGGCGCAGGTAAAGCAGCGGTGCATCAGGGCTGCCGCCCAGCACCAGGGGCTGGCCTGCATCGGCCTGCAGCCCGGCCTGGCGCACAGCAGGGCTGGCCTGCAGTGCAGCGACCCAGGTTTGCAGCCCATCGGGCAGGGTGTGCCAGAAGTCTTGCAAGGCGGCTTGCGCATCGGGCGGCCAGCCCAGCAGCGCGCCGGGGTCGCGCAGCTGGGGCGCCAGTGCAAGGCAGGTGTGGCCGCGCCCTTCCATGTGGGCCAGCAGGGCCGTGGCGACCAGTACCTCGGGCGCGGCCTGCGGGTCCAGTTCGGCCACCAGGGCGGCCAGTGCGCTGTCGAGCCGGCGCAGCCAGCCTGCGTCGCTCCACTGGCGCAGGATTGTCAGGGTGGTCTTCATGCGCGGTCCTCCGCGAGGGCGAGCAAGTCGTCAAGCGCGATGAGCAACTCCAGCGGCGGCGGCACAGGGTGCACGCCCTGCACGGGGCCGTCGATGCCACGCAAAAAGAAATACAGGGCACCGCCCAGGTGCTGTGCGGGCACATAGGCCGCGCCCAAACGCGCGCGCAGCAGGCGGTGCAGTGCCAGCAGGTAGAGCGCGGCCTGCACGTCGTAGCGGTGCGCGGCCATGGCCGCGTCCAGCGCTTGCGCGGTGTAGGCGCTGCCGTTGACGCCCAGGTGGTTGGACTTGTAGTCCAGCACCCAGTAACGGCCGTTGTGCTCGAACACCAGATCGGCAAATCCCATGAGCATGCCGCGCAGCTCCCGCTCGGGCAGCGCAGGCCGCTCCAGGCCGGGCAAAAGGTGTTTGCAGCACAGCGCATCGACGTCGGCGGCGCGCAAGGCGTGGGCGGGCAGCCAGAATTCCATCTCGGGCAGCAAGGCTCCGAGCGCCTGCAGGGGCGCGCCCACACCCGGCAGCGGTGTACCCACCACGGCGCCCAGCCACTGCAGCACATCGTCGGCACGCTCGCCATGGCCCGCGCGCTCGCAGCGGCGGCGCAGGCGTTCGGCCAGTGCGGGCGTGCCTTGGAGGTCAAAGCCTTCGTCCGCCAGCCATTCGAGCTGGTCGTGCAGAAAATTGCCCGCCAGCGGCCCCCTCGGAAAGCGGTGCCAGGCGGCATCGGGCGCAGGTACGGGCGAAGCGAACAGGTCCTCCGTCCAGCCCCGGGGATGCTCGGGCGGCGGCGTGGCGGCCCATGCGGGAGCGCTGAGCGGCCCCGTCGCCTGTGCCGCCAGGCCTGGCTCGTCGTCGGCTGGGCGCAAGGCCTGTGTGGGCGCCAGCGCAGGGGCCGCGGCGGAACTCGGTCGCACCAGTTGCGAGAAACTGCCAATGCCCCAGCGGCGCTCGAACACGGCGGCATAGGCGGCCTGCACGTGCAGCGGCGCAGGCGCCGCGCGCGCGGCCAGCCGTGTGCGGGGCACCTCGGCAGGGGCTGCGTGCAGCACGATGCCGCTCTGCCCCTGTGCCAACTGCTGCAGGGGGGCGAGCCAATCGCCCGCCTCCAGGGCCGCGCCACCACTGAGCAGATAGCCCAGCGCGCTCTGGTGGGTGCGGCACTGGGCACCATTGCCCACCTTCAGCGCCGCAAAACCCAGCCACAGCGCATGGCGTGCGCGGGTCAACGCCACATAGAGCAGGCGCAGGTCTTCACGCTGGCGTTCGTGGTCGGCCTGGGCGAGTGCGGCGGCGTCCAGTTGCAGGTGCAGGCTGCGCTGGCCGTCCGCATCCACCAGGCGGACAAAGCTATTGGAGCGGCGCGCCATGGCGCGAAAGCTGCAGGCAAACGGCAGGCACACCACGGGGTATTCCAGGCCCTTGCTTTTGTGCACGGTGACCACTTTCACCAGATCGGCATCGCTTTCCAGGCGCACGATCTGCTCGTCGCCCGTGGGCCGCCCTTCCTGCATTTGATCGTGCAACCAGCGGATGAGTGCGTGCTCGCCATCGAGCAAGGCGCTGGCGTCCTGCAGCAGTTCGGCCAGGTGTAAATAGTTGGTCAGGCGGCGCTCGCCCCCGCTCTCTTGCAGCCAGCGTGCGGGCAGCCCGAACTGGTGCAGGGTCTGGCGCAGCATGGTCAGCACGCCCTGGCTTTGCCACACGCTGTGCAGCGCGCGCAGCTGCAGGCTACGGGCATCAAAAGCCTCGTCATTGGCCGCCAGCCAGGCCAGCTCTTCGAGCGCCAAGCCCATGGTGCGCGTGGCCAGGCCGGCGCGGGCCTTGCGGGCATCGAGCGGCTCAGCCACGGCCTGCAGCCAGTACCACAGGTCGTGCGCCTCGTCGCTGCCGAACACCGAATCCTTGTCGGACAGATACACCGAAGCCACGCCGCGCCGGTGCAGTTCGCGCCGAATGGCCTCGGCCTCGCGTCCAGTGCGCACCAGCACGGCGATGTCTGCCGGGCGCAGGCGCTGCAAGGGCTGGCCCGGCTGCACGAAACCCGCCTGCGCATCACCCAGCCAACCAACGATGTGCTCGGCGCAGCGTGCGGCAGCGCGCTTTTGGTGCTCGCCCGCGCTGAGCAGCTCCAGGTCGTGGTGGATGGCGAGGGCCGGCACCAGGCCGCCTGCGGTCTGGAACTGCTCTGCACGGCCGCGCGCCTGCACCGCGACAAAGGGCAGCGGGTTGTGCGCCGCGCCGGGCGTGCGGAAACGGAAAGCGCCCTCGCCCAGGCGCTCTTCGGCGCGCACAAAGGCGTGGTTGACGGCCGCCACCAGCGCGGCCGTGGAGCGGTGGTTGGTGCCCAGCACGTAGTGCCGCCCAGCGGTCGCGCGCCGCGCCGCCAGATAGCTGTGAATGTCGGCGCCGCGAAAGCCATAAATGGACTGTTTCGGGTCGCCGATGAGCAGCAGCGCCGTCTCCGGGCAGTGCTCCTGCGTGCGGTAGAGCTGGTCGAACAACCGGTACTGCAGCGGCGATGTGTCCTGGAATTCGTCGATCAACGCCACCGGGTACTGCGCCGTGACGCGCGCGCGCAGGCGTTCGCCATTCGGCCCGGCCAGGGCCTGGTCGAGCCGCTGCAGCATGTCGGCAAAGCCAAAACTGCCCGTCTGGCGCTTGAGCTGCGCCACGCGCTGCTGCACGCAGGCGGCGGCATGCAGGCGCAGCGCCACGGTGGGGTCGGGCAGCGCCTGCTGGGCCGCCTGCAGATCGGCCAGGGCCTGGAAGTGTTCGGGCAACGCCATGGGCGGCGCGCCGTCCTTGCGCGCATCCAGCAGGCCCTCGGGAGTGAGACGGCTCCATGCAGCGGCGGTCAGCTCCAGCAACTGCGGCTCGGGGCTGTCGGCCCACGCCACGATCTGGTCCAGCCATTTGCCGTAGCTTGCCGGTTTGAGCCGGGTGCGGTTCCAGTCGCAGTCCTTGGGCGCGGTCTGGTCGTCCAGCCACTGGCGCATTTCCTGCGCGCGCCCGGCCCAGCCGTGTTTCAGCGCGGCTACGGCGTCGCAGCGCGCCTGCTGGGCTTGCTGCACGCATTCGGCCAGCGTGCCCGCGCCGGCACCGGGCGGCAGGTCTTGCGCGGCCAGGCCGCGCATGTCGTCCACCAGTGCCTGCACGCCGCCCCACACGGCCAGCACGGCGTCGAGCGTGGGGCCGTCCAAGGGGTAGCACTGCTGGCGCCAGTAGTCTTGCGCGGCTTCGGTTTGTACGGCGGTTTCATCGGCGCACAGTTCTTCGTCAAACAGGCTGCCGCTGTCAAACGCATGTTCGCGCAGCATGCGCTGGCACCAGGCGTCGATGGTGTGCACGGCCGCATCGTCCATGCCTTGGGCGGCCAGGGCCAAGCGCCAGGCGGCCTGGGTGCGCGCCGCGCCGTCGGGGTAGGCGGCCAGCAGATCGGCCAAAAAGCTATCGTGCGCGGGCACCACCGCCTCGCCGCGAAAGCACTGCGCCGCTTCGATCAGGCGGGCGCGGATGCGGTCCGACAGTTCGCGCGTGGCGGCGCGGGTGAAGGTCATCACCAGAATGTCGGCCGGGCGCAGCGGGCGGGCAAAGGCCTGCCCGCCCCCGTGGCCGAGCACCAGGCGCAGGTAGAGCGCAGCAATGGTCCAGGTTTTGCCCGTGCCCGCGCTGGCCTCGATGAGGCGGCTGCCCCACAGCGGGAAATCGATGGCGTGCAGCGCCGTGCTGTCGGCACCATTGTCCAGGGGCGGGCTCATGCGGCGTCTCCGGTGGCGTGAGCGGGGTTGCCCGCCTCGGGGTGGATGCGGACCTGCACCTGCTCTCGGGCCCATTCGTCCAGCGGCCCGCACACGGACGCGGCCAGGGCCTCGAAACGACCGTCGTCGGTCAGCGCCTCGTAGTCGGGGTAGAGCCGCGCCAGGCAGGGCTCGGTGCCTTCGCCCTCCCGGTTGAATCCGCCTTCGTAGGTGCTGGCTGCGTCGCCCCCGCTCACCCAGGCCAGTGCACTGCGCAATGCAAAAGGCAGCGGCACCTGCATGCCCTCACGCCACACCTGCAGCAGGTGCACCAGGGTGGCGCGGGCGCTGTCGGGCGCGAGGGGCGTGCAGTGCAGCGCGGCATCGCGCCCCACCAGCAGGCCGTGCACGCGGGCACCACTGGCGGCAGCCGCCAGGCTGCGCACCCAGGACACCAGCAGCGCATCGGCGCGCACCGTGCCCTTGCTGGCGTCCTGCAGCAGGCGCGAGGGTGTCAGGTCCAGCCACACGGGCAAGCCATCCTGGCCATGGCGCAGGTGCTCCAGCCAGTCTTCCAGCACAACAGGTATTTGTTCAGAATTTGAATAAAAAGCACCGCTAGCGCTTACTGGTAAAGCGCTAACAGCTACTACTTCAATAGCACTCTGTTCTTGTGTCGTGCAGTGCAGAGGCAATCGGTCGGTGGCATGGGGATGGTCGGCCTGCGCTTGCTGCCAGGCATGCAACAAAGGCAAGAGACTCTCTGCCAGCCGGGCCTGGGCGCGATCCCCCAGGCCGCCCAGGGGCAGGCTGCCGGCACGGCGCAGGCGCTGCAGGCGGCGCTCCAGCAAAGCATCCACCGGCGCATCGCCCGGCGTGCTCTGCAGATCGGCCAGCACACCGTCCAGCAGATCGCGCACGGTGCTGTACTCCTCCAGACCGGCCAGGCCAAAAGACTCATCGTCGTCGCCCTCGTCCTGCGCCGGGTCAAACACCACGCCCAGCCGCTCGCGCATAAAAGCCCGCACCGGGTTGCGCAAAAACGCGGCCAGCGAGGCCACGCCCAGCGGTACGTGTGGATCGGGCACAAACGCGGGCAACGGTGGCGCGGGGGGCTGTGCAGACGGCTCGGCGCTGTGCGCTGCGCGCCATTCGCGCGCATAGGTGAACAGCGCGGCATCGCCCTCGAAATAACGGCGGCTGAAGGGCTGCAGCGGGTGCTCGGTGGTGCGCTGGGCCAGCACCTCGCCGCTCCAGCCTGCGGCCAGGTAGTCGCGCAACTGCGACACCAGCACCGAAGGGGGCTGCAGGCTGTTGTCGCGCACGCTGCGCCCGGTCCAGCCCACGTAGAGCACGCGCCGCGCCGACAGCAAGGCTTCGAGCATGAGCTGGCGGTCGTCGCTCTGGCGCGAGCGGTCGCCAGGGCGCGCCTGGCCGCCCAGGGCCATCAGGTCGAAGTCGCTGCGCGGCGCGCGGCGCGGGTAGTCGCCGTCGTTCATGCCCAGCAGGCAGACCACCTCGAACGGAATGGCGCGCAGCGGCATGAGCGTGCAGAAGGTGACACCACCCGCCCGGAAACGCTGGTTCAGCGAAGGCTGCTGCAAGGCATCGAGCCAGGCCTGGCGTGCAACGACCAGGGACAGCTCCTCCGAAAAACCGGCCTGCGCACAGGTCTCCTGCCAGGTGGTGAGCGCGGCGTCGAGGGCCTGCAGCACCTGGCGATCGTCCTCACTGGTGGCCTGGGCAATGCCCGCCAGCAGCGCGCGGCAACGCACGGCCCAGTCCTCGGGCGTGGCCGGGGTGAGCGACATGCGCCACCAGTGCTCGAGCTGTTCGAACAGACCGGCGAGCGCGCCCGCCAGTTCAGCGTCGAGCCCGCCCACTTCGGTGTAGGGCTCGATGCCGGCAAACGCCGCATCGCCCCCGGCATAACCCAGCAGCATGCGGCGCAGGCCGAAGGCGCCGGTGTTCTGGTCACCGCAGGCCCCCAGGCCCAGGTGGTCGCGCTGCGCCGCATTCAGCCCCCAGCGGATCCCCGCGCCAGCCATCCACTGTGCCAGGCGCGCCATGGAGCCCGGGTCCACGCCAAAACGCGCCGCGATGGCGGGGACATCGAGCAGATCGCGCAGCTCGCTCAAGGTGCAGCGCTGCTGCGGCAGGCGCAGCAACCATTCCAGCGCGCCCACCAGCGGGTGGCTGGCGCGCGCACTCAGGTCGGCAATGTCAAACGGGATATAGCGCGCATCGCTGCGCGGGTACTGGCCAAACACGGCCCGGATGGCAGGTGCCATGGTGTCAATGCTGGGCACCATGACCACGATGTCGCGCGGTTGCAGCGGCGCACCGCCGGGGGGCTGGGCCAGCAGGTGCAACAACTGGTCGTGCAGCACCTCGACCTCGCGCAGCGCGCTGTGCGCCACATGAAAAACAATGGAGCGGTCGGACGCCAGGGCTGCTCGCTGGTCGTGCTCGGCCAGCGGCACCAGGTCGCGGATGCGGTTTTGCACTTGCAGCAGCAGCGGTGCGTCGGCGCGCTCATGCTCGTCGAACAGATCAACCCGCGGCAGGCCGAAGCGGGCCTGGGCCTGCTGGGCATCGTCGAAAGCATCGAGCTGGCGCACAAAATCGCGCGACTGGCGGCCCCAGGCGGCCAGCAGCGGATGCGCATGGGCATGCATTTCCTCCAGCGGCAGTGCGGCCAAGTCGCGCCCGGCCCGCAGCGGCTGGCGGCGCTGCGCCATGCGCAGCAGCTCGCGGCCGTCGATGGTGTCGGCCCAATGAAAGCGGCAAGGGTTGGGTATGGCCAGCAGCACCTGGCTGTGCCGGGCGAGCGCCGCCAGCAATTGCAGCACCGGCAGAGGGACATGCGCCATGCCGAACAGCACGATACGGCGGGCCACGGGGCTGGCCAGCGGCGTGCCACCATGCAGCGCGTCCAACACACGCTGGTGGATGTGCGGGCGGGTGCATTGGCGCTCACGTTCGTCCAGCGTGGCCAGCACGGCACGCCACAGCAGGGGCTGCCAGCGCTGGTCAGAGGGCAGCTCCAGCGGGGGGCGATCGGGCGCAGCCAGGCGGTCTTGCCCTGCGGCCCAATCGCCCAGCCAATCAGGCCGGTAGACCTGGTACTGGTCGAACAGATCGGCCAGGCGCGTGGCCAGCTGGAACAGCCGGTCGGGGTCATCGCCCGCCGCCAAAAACCCGGCGATGGGCTCGTAGCCGGGCTCGTGCAGCAAGCCCGGCAGCAAGCGCACCAGCCGCCAGGCCAGGGCATCCTTGTCGACCGGCGAGCGTGTAGGCACCTGGGCGCGGCCCAATACCTGGCGGTAGGTGCGCCACAAAAACCGCGACGGCAGCTCTACCCGCATGGCGGCGCACACGCCGCTGCGGGCTGCCGCTTCCATCTTGAACCACTCGGCCATGCCGTTGCTTTGCACCAGCACCACCTCGTCCTCCAGCGGCGCCAGCGGGTTCTGGCGCAGCCACGCCAGAGTGGCCTCGGCCAGCTGTTCGGTGCGGTTGCTGTGCAGCGCAATCAGGCCGGTTTGCAGGGGGGAACGGTCAAACGATGGAGGGGGCATGGCATGTGGCGAAAACTCTGCGGGGAACTGTAGTTCATCTGCGCGGCATTACAGTGCGGTCATGCCCGACTTCCTCACCATCACCCCCAATCCCGCGCTCGATCTGGCCACCACCACCGCCCGGGTGGAGCCCACGCACAAGCTGCGCTGCGCCACCCTGCAGCGCTACCCGGGCGGTGGCGGGATCAACGTAGCGCGGGTACTGCACCGCCTGGGCCATGCGGTGCAGGCCTGGCATCTGTCGGGTGGTCTGGCAGGCGCACAACTGGCCCAGCTACTGGCAGCCGAAGCCCTTCCCGAGCGCTGCCTGCCGGTTGCGGGCGAAACGCGGGAAAACCTCTCGGTGGTGGAGCAAGGCACCGGGGAAGAGTACCGCTTCGTGATGCCCGGCCCCCACCTGGCCACCACCGAATGGCAGGCCTGCCTGGACGCGGTGGCGCAGCAGGCCACACCAGCGCGCTGGATCGTGGCCAGTGGCAGCCTGCCGCCCGGCGTGCCCGATGATTTTTATGCGCGGCTGGCGCGCATCGCCCGCCTGCAGGGCAGCCGCATGGCGCTCGACAGCTCCGGCCCGGCCCTGGCCGCCGCGCTGGAGGAAGGCGTGTACCTGGTCAAGCCCAGCCTGCGTGAAATGCGCGAACTCACCGGCCAGCCCCTGGCCGATGCCGCGCACTGGAACGCCGCAGCGCAAGCCCTGGTGCATCAACACAAGGCGCAGGTCGTGGCACTGTCGGTGGGTGCGCAAGGCGCTGTACTGGCAACGCCCGACGGTGTGTGGCAAGCCCCCGCCCTGCCCGTGCAGGCCACCAAGGGCACAACGGGTGCAGGGGACTGTTTTCTGGCCGTGCTGGTGTCGGCGCTGGACCGCAACGAACCCGCGCCCACCGCACTGCGCTGGGGCTTGGCAGGTGGCGCGGCGGCCCTGCTGGCACCGGGCACGGCACTGGCCGATGCCGCCGAGGTGCGGCGCCAGTTTGACCGGGCCACAGACCTGCCGCAGCCGGGATAAACCGGCGCGGGCGCCCTCAATGCTGCGCCATCACCCAGCGGTTGCGTCCTGCGGCCTTGGCTTCGTACAAAGCGGCGTCGGCCTCTTGCACCAGTGCGGCGCCACCATCACGCGACATGGGTACCTGCGCCGCCACGCCCACACTCACGGTCACCTGCGGCGCCGTGGGCGAGTCGCCATGCGGCAGCTCCAGGGCAGCCACCTTTTCGACCACCCGCGCCGCAGCGACTGCGGCCCCCGCAGCATCGGTGTCGGGCAGGATGACGACCAGTTCCTCGCCGCCATAGCGCGCAACGATATCGGTGCTGCGCACCATGCTTTGCTCCACGGCCCGGGCCACGGCCTGCAGGCAGGCGTCGCCCTGCGGGTGACCATGGCGGTCATTGAACTGCTTGAAGTGGTCCACATCGATCATCAGCACGCCCACCGGCTGCTCGCGCCGGAAGGCTGCTGCGCAAGCCTGCGCCAGGCGTTCGTCAAAGTAGGCACGGTTGGCAATCCCTAGCAGGCCGTCGGTGCGCGAAAAGGCTTCGAGCTGCTGGTTGGCGATGCGCAGCTCAGCGTTGGTGCGCGCGAGGGCGTTTGTGCGATCCGTCACCCGTTTTTCCAGATCCTGGTTCGCAGCGATCAGCACGGCGTTCTGCTTGGCCAGCGCGTGGTAGAGCCGCGCAATCACCTTGAGCAGCGCCTGGGTGCTGTTGCTGGCCCCGGCGCTGGCCTCGCTGTCCCAGGCCTGCTCGGGCGTGGCCCCGGCGGTGATAGCCACGATCTGGCGCGCCAGCGACTGGTCGGTTCCCAGGATGTGCAGACCCAGCCATGAGGTCAAAAATCCCACGATAGATTCGGCCGCGTTGGGCAGCGTCTCGCGCACCGTCCAGATGGCCTTGATCTGCTCGACAAACTGGTCGTGCTGCGCCTTGTGCAAGGCGATGTGGCGCGGGTCGATACCCACGCCCCGCATCAGGGCCTCTTCATCATGGAAGTGGTATTCGGTGTATGTCACCAGCCGCACAAACGTGGCCGCCAGGACTTCGTCGCGGTTGCGCTCGGTGCTATAGAAGGTTTTGCTCAGCTCATTGAACAGATCGACCAGCGCATGGTGCTGGTCATCCATGTCCTCCACGCCGGTGATGAAATGCTGATCCCATACAAAAGCATCCATTGCTGCTGTCCTCGCAAGTCGGTGTGAACAGGCTTTAGCTTACGCGCATCCGCGCGTGCGGGGGGTGGCAATGCCACAATGCCGCCTTTCATACCTCCTGGGAACGTGCCTGTTCGGCCATCAGAACGTGTCTACGATTTCTCTTGGCGATCATTGCCCCGCAAAGGTGGTGAATGCAAGGCGAAAGTTACAGCCGGGCTGGCGGCCCGGCGAGGATTTGCAACGCTGCGGAAGCATGCCCAGTGGACAATGCAACGCTGGCGCAACTCATGGGCTACTTACAGTCGCCAGCACTGCGCAAGCAACTGCTGCCGCTTTGCATAAAAATAGCCGAGTCCGACGCGCACATGACCGAGGGAAAATCCATCGTGCTCAATGCGGCGGTAGAACATCGGGGCTGCAGCGCTTTATGTTGGAGCCCATGCGCCGTGCCCGCCGAATCACGGGCGTCAAGAAGAAGATTTGCACCAGCGCATAGGCATTGGCTGCCAGCAAACAGGCCAAAACCGGTAGCCCCACCAGCAATGGCCAACCCAACGCGCTCATCCACGCACCCAGCCCCACAGCCCAGTCGCCCATGCCCCCCTCTGGTGCAACAAACGGCGGCATGATCTGCTGCCCCGGCAAGAGGAATGCCCCGATCTGAAAGGCGAGCCAATACAAGGGGACGATGGTCAACGGGTTGGTGTAAGCCGTCGCGATGACAGCGGCGATGACGTTACCCCGCAGCCAGGCACAGATTCCCAAAGAGCCCAGAATCTGCAAAGGCCCCGGGATGAGACCGCAAAGCATTCCAATGGCCACGCCCCGGGCCAGTGGCTCGCGGGTGAAGCTGAAGACATCGTGCTGGTCTAGCCAAGGGCGTAGCCTGCCCAGCCAGCGATTATTCAAACTATCCAGAACGCGGGGCTCCAGATGCCTCAGCCATGACCTGAATCGACGCGCCTGGCTCATGCCGTCAAAAATTTGCATTGACCAATGAACCCTCTGCGGTGCAAGGGCGTAGGCCAGAAGGGGCGCGCACAACCAGCACTACCCCTTGTGCGGCATGAATCACCTGCTGCGCTACAGAGCCCAGCAGCAGGTTTTCAGTGGTGCTCAGACCACGCGCACCGATGACGATACCTCGGCTACTCAAAGAAGCGGCTTGTTGGACGATGCTATCGACCGCTTCTCCCATACGCACATGGAGTCGCCACCCTACTCCGTTGGCATCAAGGATGGCGCACGCATCAGTCGCCACAGCCCAGCCGTACTGGGCCAAATGGGATTCGGAGGCCTCCTTGCTCAGCCAAGGTTGCGCATTGACAAGGTCCAGCACAGGCACACCGGACTCTTTGGCGAGGCGCATGGCCTGGGTCAGCGCATGCAGTGCGTGCCCTGAGCCGTCGAGTGCGACAAGCCAACAGGAACCCGCAGGCAAGGAGGCAGGGAATCGCTCAGACTCCAATGTCACAGCGATCAACCGACCGTCGCTATCGCGCTGTTCATTGCGTGACGGTGGAATTGCGCGTACCCCGCCCATTGTCTGAGGCCTAGAGGGCGTACTGTGTCCCGATCGACTGCTCACCACCGAGGCGACCACAGACGCGATGATCAAGCCCGCAGTCACCATCAGCGCGACACCAATCGGGATTTTGTAAAAATCAACCAGAAGCATCTTGCCGCCGATGAACACCAGAACCAGCGCCAAGCCATAGGCCAGCAAATGGAAGCGGCTGGCCATGTCGGCCAACAAAAAGTACAGCGCGCGCAGGCCCAGGATGGCAAAGATGTTGGCCGTGAGCACGATGAACGGATCGCTGGTGATGGCAAAGATGGCAGGGATGCTGTCTACTGCAAAAATGACATCAGTGGCACCAAGCATCACGAGCACCACAAACAAGGGGGTATAGAGCTTGACTCCGTTGACCACCGTTGTTAGTTTTTCGCCGTCAAAGCGGTCGCTGATTTTGATGTGCTTCTTCAAAAATTTCAGCACGGGGTTATCGGCAATGTCTGGCTCTTGGCCCGCTGCAATCCACATCTTCACGCCGGTGATCACCAGGAAAGCACCGAACACATACAGCAGCCAATGGAAGGTCGCCAGCAGCCAGGCGCCTGCCAGAATCAGGATTGCGCGCAACACGATGGCACCGATGATGCCGATGATGAGCGCACGCTTTTGGTACTGCTCAGGCACGGCAAAGTAGCTGAAGATCATCAGGAAGACAAAGATGTTGTCGATCGACAGACTCTTCTCCACCAGGTAGCCGGTGATGAATTGCATGGACACCGTATTGGCGACTTCGCGCCCCTGCGAGCCATTGAGGTACCACCACAGCAAGCCCACAAACACAAACGATAACGAAAACCACAGGACGCTCCACAGAGCGGCTTCCTTCATGGTGACTTTGTGGGATCCTTGCTTCTCCATGACCAGAAGGTCAACGGCAATGGCCACCACCACAAAGACGGCAAAGCCCACCCACATCCACCACGTTCCTATCGTTTCCATCATCATCCTTTAGTCAAAGATCTCGCTGAGCCAGGACTTCTTGCGCTTATGGGGGTATCCCTGCGAACGGCCATAGTCGGAGTCCGAAAAGTCAGGGCGTCCGCGGTGTGTGGGCGCGGCAGCAGCAGCGGTTGGTGCCGTGGTTGTGGCTGCACGATCGATCAGCTTATCGAGTTCGCCACGGTCCAGCCACACGCCGCGGCATTGCGGGCAGTAGTCAATTTCGACACCCTGGCGGTCGGCCATCACAAGAGCCACATCAGTACAGGTGGGGCATTTCATATTTTTTCCTTTGTAAAATTAGTCGTCGCTGCTGCCAAAGCCAAACAAGCTCAGCAAACTGGTGAATAGATTGAAAAGGGATACGAACAGGCCGACGGTGGCTAGCACATAGTTCGTTTCGCCGCCGTTCACAATGCGGCTGGTCTCGAACAGGATCAATCCTGCCGACAGCAAAGCCACCATGGCCGACACCGCCAAGCCCAGTGCGGGCACCTCAAACACCATGGCACCCACACCCGCCAGCAAGGCGATGACCATGCCAGCGAACAGAAAGCCGCCCATGAAGCTGAAGTCCTTGCGGGTGGTCAGCACATAGGCCGAGAGTGCCAAGAACGTCACACCTGTGGCGACCAGCGCCATGCCAATCACCTCTCCGCCATTGGGCAATCCGCTATAGCGGGTCAATAGCGGCCCCAGGGTGTAGCCCATGAATCCGGTGAGCCCGAATACGGCCGCCAAGGCCCAGGCGCTGTTTTGTAGTTTGTGCACCGCATACAACAGGCCAAAGTAACCCACCAGCGTAATGATGATGCCGGGGCTTGGCGCCTGCAGCGCCATAGCGGCTGTGGCCACACCAGCGCTGAACAAGAGCGTCATGGCCAGCAGCGCATAGGTGTTGCGCACCACACGGTTTTGCAGCGCAGGGGAAGTCTGGCCTTCGCCATGGCTGTGTTCGGACTGCTGCACATCGGATCCGGGCCACGCGATGGCGCGGTCCTGGTTGTGTCGGGTTAAGTCATTCATGGTGTTTTCTCCGAAGGTTTAGGTTGGGTTCACCCGTCGCTCTGGGGCTGCACCAGTTTTTTCATGGACTGGCGTTTGGGCCGCTTGGTTTTGGTCAGTGTTTTGACCATCTTGGAGACAATGCGGCGCAGAACGTCTTCCAAGGCTGTGCGCCAGTTGCTGGCGGTTGCACCAACGATCACGGTACCGTGGGATTCCAAGTGCAATTGAATCTGGGCGTGCTTGTCTACCCCGCCGCGCGGGCCATTCACATCGGTAAAGCTCACCCTGGCCGTACTCACCTGCTGCGCCATGCGGCGCAGGGCAAAGCGCAAACGTTCCGTGGCAATGCCTTTCAGGGGCTTGGCCTCGGTGGGCTTGGCGTCAAAAACAATTTGCATGGTTGGCTCCAAAGGTGAGGGTGTTCAATGTCTGCAGATGTCGAATGTAGATCCCATAATAGAAAGAAAAAAGCATGTAATATCTTTCTATTGGAAAACAAATACCTTACTATTTGCAGCGCCAGCCCATGAGCCAAACCTTCAACTACCGCCATCTCTATTATTTTTGGATCGTCGCCAAAGAGGGCGGCATGGCCCGCGCTGCAGAGCGGCTGGACATGTCACTGCCCACCATTAGCACCCAGGTGCGCGAGTTGGAGAAGTCACTGGGTGTGAGCTTGCTCAAAGCCCAGGGCCGCAACCTGGTGCTGACCGAGGCCGGTGTAGCCGCCATGCGCGAGGCCGATCAGATATTTTCTTTGGGTGAGGGCCTGCCGCATCGTGTGCGAGAGGCCGTGAGTGGAAGCAACGTGCGCTTTAACGTTGGCATCTCGGACGGCATTGCCAAGCTGGCCGTGCACCGCATGCTGGCACCGGTTTTAGCTGAGCCCAAGCTGCGTCTGTTGTGCCACGATGGGGAGTTTGGGCAACTGCTGGCGGAGCTGGCTTTGCACAAGCTTGATGCCGTATTGTCCGACCGCGCGGCACCCACCAAATCGGAGCTGCGCTTTACTAGCCAATTGCTCACCAGCAGCCCGGTCGCTTGGTACGCACCCCAGAAATGGCTGGAGGCGGCGCGTAGCGATTTTCCGCACAGCTTTGCTACCGTTCCCCTTTTGTTACCGACACCGCACTCTGCCGTGCGCCTGCGCATCGACCATTGGTTGGAGCGTGAGCGCATCAGGCCACTGATCACAGGGGAGTTTGAGGACAGTGCGCTGCTGATGACCTTTGGAGCAGCCGGAATGGGCGTCTTTCCGGCGCCGGTGTCCATCCACGAAGACCTGCTGAAGACCCACAAATTGGAGCTGATCGGTAGCTGCAACGAAGTGCAGGAGGAGTTTCATCTGATCTACACAGCGCGCAAGGTGCTGCACCCGCTTTTATCGCGCATCCTGCCGAGTGGATACTCTTGATTCAATCGAATTTCCCGCACGGGACCAGCATTTCAGCAGCCTGTAAGTGCAACCCCTTCTGAATTTACGTACCGTCGTCTTCTGAAAACGGCCGTTCTGTTGTCTTGCGAGCACCATGAAAAAATCGCAAATACGCCCTCAAACCCCATGACCGATCTACCCGCCAGCGCACCCCGCACTTTCACCCTCAGCGACTTCGACTTCGTTCTGCCCCCAGAACGCATCGCCCAGCACCCTGCCCCCGAACGCAGCGCCTCGCGCCTGCTCGATGGCCGCAACCGGCCTCCGGTGGACCGCATCTTCCACACACTGCCCGGCCTGCTGCGCGCAGGCGACCTGCTGGTGTTCAACGACACCCGCGTCGTCAAGGCGCGCCTCTTTGGCGAGAAAGCCAGCGGCGGCAAGCTCGAACTGCTGATCGAGCGCGTGCTCACCGGCAACGAGGTGGTGGCCCACATGAAGGTCAGCAAAAAACCCCTGCCCGGCAGCACGGTGCACATGGCCGGCGGCCGCAGCGCCGGTGGTTTTGATGCCACGCTGCTGAGCCGCTGGCCCGACGCGCAGGGGCCCCTGTTTCGCTTCGCCCTGCATGGCCCCGCACAAGAAAGCCCCTGGGACCTGATGGAGCGCCACGGCCACCTGCCCCTGCCCCCGTATATCGAGCGCCAGCAAAACACCGGTAACGACCCCGACGCCGCCGAGGACAGCCAGCGCTACCAAACCATTTTTGCCCGCGCACCGGGCGCCGTGGCAGCGCCCACAGCGGCGCTGCACTTTGATGACGCCGTGCTGGCCGACCTGGCTGCGCAGGGCATCGAGCGCGCCAGCGTGACGCTGCATGTGGGCGCCGGCACCTTCCAGCCGGTGAAGACCGAGAACCTGGCCGAGCACCAGATGCACAGCGAGTGGTACGAGATCCCGTTGCCCACACTGGCCGCGCTGGAGCGCTGCCGCCAGCGTGGCGGCCGCGTGGTGGCCGTGGGGACAACGACGGTGCGCACACTCGAATCGTGGGCGCGCTCGGGGTTGGCGACGGGTGACACCAATATCTTCATCACGCCGGGGTTTGCGTTCCAGGTGGTGGACCTGCTGGTCACCAACTTCCATCTACCCAAAAGCACGCTGATGATGCTGGTGAGCGCCTTTGCGGGCTATGACCAGGTGATGGAGCTGTACCGCCATGCGATTGCGCAGGAGTACCGGTTCTTCAGCTACGGGGATGCGATGCTGCTGGAGCGCGGAGCGCCCACGGCCCGCCTGTAGCGGCATTGCGCGCTCAGGGCTGCATTGCTACTATCAAAAAAACTTGATTAGCAATGAGTCTCAGGCAGGGTCTTGACGATGCTGGGCAGGCGAGCAATACTGGTTTTTCAT
>NZ_BAAGQN010000032.1:0-30196 GCF_054783455.1 Simplicispira piscis | reverse complement strand
TCAAGCGCTCTCGCAGCAAGTTCCCAACAAAAAAAATGCCAGTCAGGGCTTAACTGACTGGCATTGGCCTTGGAGGCGGTTTTTTGTTGTGGCGGCCGGCCGGGCTTAGTCCGACAGCCTCCTAGGCGCGAAGCCGCAGACAGTGTTGCAGCACGGCAAGGCGAAGCAGCGGTTTAGAAAGTAAATTACCAGCGGGCGCGCAGCTTGTCGTAAGCGAAGGTGCCCAACTGGCGGTGCGCCGAGGGGCTCAGGTACACATTGTCGGCAAACACGTAGGAGTCTGCACTGGTGCCAGGCACCAGCGTGGACGCGGTGCACAGGGCCGAATTGACCTGGCCGACACCGATCCCAATGCCGTTGCCCGGATCGACGGAGGTGCAGGCAGCCTTCTGCGCATAAGAGAACGAAAAAGCCGCAGGCGTCGAGGTGAACACGTTCACGTAGTACGCCGTATCGATATACAGCACATGGGCGCCGAGGTCGTTGATGGCGATGAGCAGAGATTCGTTGAACCGGCTGCTGGCCTCGCTGAGCAGGGATTCTTGGCCGGTCGTCAGGCCCCAGGGGGTTTTGCTGAGGTCGTAGGTGCCGGACACCACCACATGGGGGGCGCCAGCTTTCACCAGGCGGAGGATCTGCGCCGCCAGATCCTTGCCGTTCTGGCGGGCCTGCGCTACATAGTCGGTGGCGCTCAAAGTGCCGGCGCGCACGGCAGCCATGCCAACGATGAGGTCGCTGATGCCGCCATTGAGCAGCACGATATCGTTGGCAGCAAAGGTTTTGCTGGCCAAAAAGCTGTCGATTTGCGCGGTAATCGTGGGAGTGCTGGCATCCCCTGCGGCATCGGGCTGGGCGGAAATGCGGGCATTGCCTTGCGCATAGCTCAGACCACCGGCGGACACCGGTGCCAGCGTCTTCTGGTAGTGGGATGCCACTTGCAGCGTCCAGTTGTTCACGGTGCCGTTATTCACCGTATAGCGGCTGCCTTTCTGGCCGACATCGCTGTAGGCGTCTCCAAACGCAATGAACCGATCGGGCGTGATCGCCGATTCGGTGGTACTGGAGCCGCAGGCCGCCAAAAGTACGGCCGACGCACATGCGGCGACCAGGGCGGTGCGGCGCATCCAATTTGCTGCCATGGTGTGTTCTCCAATCAGGGTTTGCTAGTGTAACGATCTGGCCGCGAGCCCATCAGGCAGCCGCAGCCCGCTGCAGTCGGTCGCGCACGCCTTCCCAGGGGGGCGTGTCGGGCGGGGTTTCGATCCAGATGAGGCGGGCGCCCGCATCGTCGAAGCTGCGCAGCACCGCAAACAGTTGTTGAGCGGTCGCTTCAGGGTCTTCGGGCATGCGGCGCAGCAGCACCTGGCGCGATGTGCTGCGCAGTGCTGCACGCGCATACACCGCCAGGTGTGCGGCATCGGCGCCCAACAAGTCCAGGCCCGTCTGCAGTGCTTTGGCATTCATCAGCCGCACCGTCGCCGTGGGCGCGTAATGCGCCTCCAGGGTGCCCGAGGCACGCGGTGTGAGCGTCGGCAGTTCATCCCGGGAAAGGGGGCGCAGGCCGCAGGCAGCTTCGATTTGTTCGCGGGTGATGGCACCAGGGCGCAGCAGCACGGGGACGCCCCGTGTGCAGTCGACGATGGTGCTTTCAATGCCCACGGTGCAGGGGCCTCCGTCCAGCACCAGCAGGGCTTCGCCCAGTTCGTCCTGCACATGCTGCGCGGTGGTGGGGCTGACGCGGCCAAAGCGGTTGGCGCTGGGTGCGGCCAGGCCCCACACGGGTGGGGCACCTGCTTCGTCGTGCGCAGCACACGCTGCCAGCAGCGCGTGGGCTACGGGGTGGGCGGGGCAGCGCAGGCCCACGCTGTCCTGTCCGCCCGTGGCCGCCGTGGCTGCGCCGGGCAGGCGCGGCAAAATTAACGTGAGCGGGCCGGGCCAGAAAGCATCCACCAGTGCCTGGGCAAAAGCGGGAACATCGCGTGCGAAATGCGTTATGCCGGTGGCGTGGGCCACATGGACGATGAGCGGGTGGTCGTTGGGGCGCCCCTTGGCCGCAAATATTTGCGCCACAGCAGCGTCGTTGGATGCGTCGGCCGCCAGGCCATAGACCGTTTCGGTGGGCAGACCAACAAGGCCGCCACTGCGCAAGGTGCGGGCCGCGCTGGCAATGGCAGAGGGCAGGTAGCCATCCAGAATCATGTGCGTCTTCAGAACGGGGCAATGCCCAGCAGCGCCGCTGCCTGCAAGGCCGTGGCGCGCGCCGCAGCGGCCGTGGGCGCGGTGATGTTCAGGTGCCCCATCTTGCGGCCGTGCTTGGCCAGGCTTTTGCCGTACAGGTGCAGGTGCGTGCCCGGCAGGGCCAGCACCTCGGCCCAAGGGGGTGTCTGGGCCGTGTCGCCGTGGGCAAACCACAGGTCGCCCAGCAGGTTCAGCATGACGGCGGCGCTGTGCTGGCGCGGCTGCACCAGCGGCAGGCCGGCCAGCGTGCGCACTTGCAGTTCAAACTGCGACACATCGCAGGCGTTCTGGCTGTAGTGGCCGCTGTTGTGCGGGCGCGGGGCGATCTCGTTGACGACCAGGCTGCTGTCCTGCAGCACAAAGAACTCCACGCACAGAACGCCGACATACTGCAGCTCTGTTGCTATTGATTTCGCAGCTTCTACCGCTTGACTGGTAAGCGCTGGAGGCATATTTTCTTCATAAACCTCGGTGACGGCGAGGATGCCGTCCCGGTGCAGGTTGCGCTGTACGGGCAAATGGACAATGTCGCCATCCTGCCCGCGCGCCACGATCACCGAGCATTCCAGCGCCAGCGGCAGCATTTTTTCGAGCACGCAGGGCACCTGGCCGACCGATGCCCATGCGGCGGCCAGTTCGGCGGCGGTTTGCACGCGCACCTGGCCCTTGCCGTCGTAGCCCATGCGGGCCGTTTTCAGAATCCCGGGAATGAGTGATGCCCCCACGCTCCCCACTGCGTGTGGTTCGCTGCCCCCCGAGGGGGCGCTCGCTTGCTTGGGGCGGCCCGGCGCGGCGCTCGTATCCGCCGACACGGCGGCCAGCTGTTCGGCTGTTTCGATCACCGCATAGGGCGCGCAGGGCACGCCGCAGCGCACGAAATGGGCCTTCTCCTGGGCGCGGTCCTGCGCCACGGCCACGGCACGCGCGGCGGGTGCCACAGGGCACTGCCCGGCCAGCGCGGCCAGCGAGACGGCGGGCACGTTCTCGAACTCGGTGGTCACCGCGTCGCACAGTGCGGCCAACTGGGCCAGGCCATCGGGATCTTCGTAGCCGGTCTGGATGTGGTGGTGGCTCACCAGCCCGGCCGGGCTGGTGGGGTCCTGGTCGAGCACGGCCGTGAAGTAGCCCATGGTCTGCGCGGCATGCACGAACATGCGGCCCAGCTGGCCGCCGCCCAGCACTCCGAGGGTGCTGCCGGGCGCAAGCGGGTGTATGGGGTGCGCGGTCATGCGGCGGGCGGCAAGGCCATGGCGCGTGCCGCTTCGGTTTGCGCAGTGCGAAAGGCCTCCAGGCGCTGGCGCAGTGCGGAGTCTTCATTGGCCAGCAATGCCACGGCAAACAGGGCCGCGTTGGCCGCCCCGGCGGTGCCGATGGCGAAGGTGGCCACCGGAATGCCCTTGGGCATCTGCACAATGCTGTGCAGCGAGTCCACCCCTTGCAGATGGCGGCTGGCCACGGGCACGCCCAGCACGGGCACGGTGGTTTTGGCGGCGATCATGCCCGGCAGGTGGGCGGCGCCGCCCGCACCGGCAATGATGGCCTTGAGGCCCCGGCCGCACGCGGCCTCGGCGTAGGCGAACATGTCGTCGGGCATGCGGTGGGCCGAGACCACGCGGGCCTCGTGCGCGATGCCGAATTGCTGGAGAATCTCCACTGCGTGCTGCATGGTGTCCCAGTCGCTGCTGGAACCCATGACCACACCGATCTGGATGGGTGTCATAGTGTGAGGGGCAAAGCGCCATACTGGGCCGCCTGCCGCGAGTGTGAACCCGTGATTTTACTTTTTGCAGCCCGCTGCTTGAAAGGGGCCATTGCCACATGATCGACATCACCGTAGAAAACTTTGAAGCCGAGGTCGTTGCCGCCTCCATGACTGTACCCGTGCTGGTGGACTTTTGGGCGCCCTGGTGCGGTCCCTGCAAGTCCCTCGGGCCCGTGCTGGAAAAGCTCGAAACCGAATATGCAGGCCGTTTCAAGCTCGCCAAGGTCGACTCTGACCAGGAGCAGCAGCTCGCCGCCATGTTCGGCATCCGCAGCATTCCCACCTGCGTGCTGCTGATGAACGGCCAGCCCGTCGATGGCTTCACGGGCGCGCTGCCCGAGGGCAAGGTGCGCGAATTCCTCGACAAGCATGTGCCCAGCGCCGAAGAAGCCCTGGCCGAAGAAGAGGAAGAGCAGGCGCTCGATGCGCTGGCCGAAGGCGACACCGATACCGCGCTGGAAAAGCTCCAGCACGCCGTCGCCACCGACCCGGCCAACGACGATGCGCGCTTTGACTACGTCAAGCTGCTGCTGCAGCTCGGACGGGACGACGACGCCAAGGTGGCCTTCGCCCCGGTGATCGCCAAGGCGCCCGGATCGCGCAAGCTGGGCGCCCTCAAGGTCTGGATGGATGCTCTTGATTTTGTAGCTGTTAACGATTTTGGGGCGGACGCTGGAGCCCAGTTTGATGCAAAAATCACCGCCAACAAGCGCGACTTCGAGGCCCGCTTTGGCCGTGCGCGCTGGCTCATGGTGCAGCAGCGCTGGCAGGACGCCATGGACGAGTTGTTGGAAATCTTGATGCGCGACAAGGCCTGGAGCGACGAGGCGGCACGCAAGGCCTATGTCGCCATCCTCGAAATCATCGAGCCGCCCAAGGTCAAGGTGGCCGACGGCCAGATCCCGCCCGAAGACCCCGTGGTGGCCACCTACCGCCGCCGCTTGTCCAGCGTGGTGCTGAGCTGAGTCGCGCCGTCCCGGTCAGGCGACCCGCTGGGGGCGCTGGCCGGGCTGTGCGTGCTGGCCCTCGGTCGCCAGCACGCGCGTGGCGTTGAGGCTGCGGATCGGGATGGACATGTCCTGTGGAATGCCGCCCGACAATTGCAACGCCATATAGCGCCCGCAGCACACCCGCAAAAAGGACGCAAAGTTGTCCACGCTGCCCCGTTCGGCCAGCAACTCATCGTGCAGCCGGGCGCACAGCTGCGGCACGCTCATGCCGTCGCGCGCGGCAATTTCTTCCAGCACCTGCCAGAACAGGTTCTCCAGCCGGATGCTGGTGGCCACACCATGCAGCCGCACCGAGCGGGCGCGGCAGGTGTAGAGAGTGGGGTCGGCGCTGATAAAGACCCGGCACATGGCGGGTATCTCCAGGGGGCAGAAGGCAAGCGCCATCTTGCGCGCTTGCCCAGGGGCGTGCAAGCGGGCAAGCCCGGGAGGGCTGGAGGGCTCGGCCTCTCAGTGTGTGATGCGCGTACCCAGCACGGCCAGAAACTGCGCAATCCAGTCCGGGTGTGCGGGCCAGGCCGGGGCGCTGACCAGGTTGCCGTCGGTGTGGGCCTTGTCCACGGCAATGTCGGCATACCGGCCACCGGCCAGCTCCACCTCGGCGCGGCAGGCCGGATAGGCCGAGCAGCTGCGCCCCTTGAGAACGCCCGCGCCCGCCAGCAATTGCGCGGCGTGGCAGATGGCAGCCACGGGCTTGTTGGCCTCGAAGAAGTGCTGCACCGCCGCGACGACCGCCGGATAGGTGCGCAGGTATTCGGGCCCGCGCCCGCCGGGCAGCACCAGTGCGTCGTAGTCCTGGGGTTTGACGTCGGCAAAGCTCGCGTTGAGGGTGAAGTTGTGCCCCGGCTTCTCGCTGTAGGTCTGGGCGCCCTCAAAGTCGTGGATCGCGGTCTTGATCTGCTCGCCCGCCTTCTTGTCGGGGCACACGGCGTGCACCTGGTGGCCTACGGCCAGTAGCGCCTGGAAGGGCACCATGGTCTCGTAGTCTTCGCAGTAGTCGCCACAGATCATCAAAATTTTTTTCCTGGCCATGCGTGTCTCCTGGGTTGTGAAAAGGCAGCACCCATTTTTCCGGCATATGCGCCGGGCGTGGTGTTAGCCGGTTACTACAACCAGGATTGAACGCAGTGCTGCTGCACTGCGATGGCAGATCAGCCCGTCAGCCGCTCCAGCGCTTCGCGGTACTTGGCGGCCGTCTTCTCGATCACGTCCTGCGGCAGGCGTGGGGCCGGGGCCGTTTTGTCCCAGGGCTTGTTGCTGCCCATCTTGGCCTGCTCCAGCCAGTCGCGCACGAACTGTTTGTCGTAGCTGGGCGGGTTCTCGCCGGCAGCCAGTGCGGCGGCGTAGCCTTCCACGGGCCAGTAGCGCGAGCTGTCGGGGGTGAGTACTTCGTCCATCAGCACCAGCGTGCCATCGGGCGCCAGGCCAAATTCGAATTTCGTGTCGGCAATGATCATTCCCTTGGCCAGGGCGATCGCGGCGGCCTCCTTGTAGATGGCGATGCTCAGGTCGCGGATCTTTGTTGCCAGCTCAGGGCCGATCATCTCCACCGTGCGCTCGAAGGTGATGTTCTCGTCATGCTCGCCCGCCGCAGCCTTGGCCGCCGGGGTGTAGATGGGCTCGGGCAGTTGGGCCGCGTTGGTCAGACCCGGGGGCAGCGGCACGCCGCAGACCGACTGGCTCTCCTGGTACTCCTTCCAGCCGCTGCCGGCCAGGTAACCGCGTACCACCGCTTCGACCGGAATGGGTTGCAGGCGCTGCACGAGCATGGAGCGGCCGCGCACCTGCGCCGCTTCTTCGGGGCTCACCACGCTTTCGGGATCTTCGCCCGTGAGGTGGTTGGGGCAGATGTGGCCGAGTTTGTCGAACCAGAACAGCGCCATCTGTGTCAGCAGTTCCCCCTTGCCCGGAATGGGCTCGCCCATGATCACGTCAAACGCCGAAAGGCGGTCGCTGGCCACCATCAGGATGCGGTCATCGCCCACAGCGTAGTTGTCGCGCACCTTGCCGCGTGCCAGCAGGGGCAGCGAAGCCAGGGCGGAGGTATGCAGGGCGGGAGAGCTGGGCTGGGTCATGGTGTGGGCGCGCGCGGGCGCAGCGAAATGGGATGTTCGGGGAGGGGTGGTTTTTGACGGGCCGCAGGTTGCGGCAGAACCCGATTTTAGGCGATGAGGGCGCCTTCATCGGATGGCGCTGGCCTTTGCTGGCGATCCGCGTAGCGGTCAACCGAGCCATTGTGCGCGCTTTTTAGGGCCTTGGCACCTGGCGAACCATAACCCGCCAAAGCAGGTCGGTATCGCATTGCTTTTGCCCCCGGCCAAGGGCATAGTGAAAGCACGGTTGTGGCGCGTGCCACGGGCCGAGCCGCCCTACAGGACGGCGTTCTTTCACCGAGTGACACAGGAGACTTGTATATGAATCTGACGATCAGCGGTCACCACCTCGAAGTAACCCCCGCCTTGCGCAGTTACGTCACCTCCAAGCTGGACCGGATCACCCGGCATTTCGACCAGGTGGTTGATGTGAAGGTGCTGCTGTCTGTGGAAAAGCAGAAGGAGAAGGAAAAACGCCAGCGTGCTGAGTGCAACATTCGCGTCAAGGGAAGCGACCTGTTTGCCGAAACCGCCCATGCCGACCTGTATGCCGCCGTGGATGAGCTGGTCGACAAGATGGATCGGCAGGTGGTGCGTCACAAGGATCGGCTCCAGGATCACCACTCCGATGCGCGTCGTCGTATGGTTGCATGACGGATCTGCCGTCTCGCCGGGCCCTCGCGTCCGGCTCCGGTCAACCGCCTGCAAAGGCGGTTTTTTGTGCGCCGTACACCATTTTTAAGGGCAGGAGCCAAGCGGTGCATAATCGGCCCCCTAAATTGCCATGAACCGTCTTTCCTCCATTTTGCCCGCAGCCCAAGTGCTCGTGAGCGTTGACGCCACCAGCAAAAAACGCGCTTTTGAAGAAGCCGGTCTGCTGTTTGAAAGCCTGCATGGCCTCTCGCGTGCGTTGATCACCGACAGCCTGTTTGCCCGTGAACGGCTGGGCTCCACCGGCCTGGGCCATGGCGTAGCCATTCCGCATGGTCGCATCAAGGGGCTCAAGGCACCGATGGCGGCGGTTTTCCAGCTCGCGCAGCCCATCGGTTTTGATGCGCCCGATGAGCAGCCCGTGGGCCTGCTCATCTTCCTACTGGTGCCTGAGGCGGCTACGCAGAAACACCTCGAGATTCTCTCGGAAATCGCAGAGCTTCTCAGCGACGGTGTGCTGCGCGAGAAGATCAAGGCCTGCACCGATGCCACCGAATTGCACGGCATGATCGCCGGCTGGCAATCCGCCCAGACGGCCTGAAAACGCTGGACGCTGCTGCGCTGCCGTGAAACCCAATGTTGTCAGTGCCGATGTCCTCTTCGAGGAATTTCGTGGCCACCTGAAATGGGAATGGATCGCTGGTTTGGGCGCCTCAGAGCGGCGCTTCGACGAAGTGGCGGTGCGCTCGGCCCGCTCAGGCGCCGACTTGGTGGGCTACCTCAACTACATCCATCCTTACCGCGCCCAAATTCTGGGGGAGCGGGAGATCACTTACCTCTCCAACGCCACGCCCGAAGATTGCCAGCGCCGTATTGCGCGCATCGTGACGCTTGAACCCCCGGTGCTGGTGCTGGCCGACGGCCAGACCGCCCCCGATGCGCTCATCTCCATGTGCGAGCGGGCACAGATTCCGATGTTTGCCACGACCGAATCGTCGGCTTTCGTGATCGATGTGCTGCGTGCCTTCTTGTCCAAGCATTTCGCCGACCGCACCACCATGCACGGCGTTTTCATGGACATCCTGGGCCTGGGGGTGATGATCACCGGTGAATCCGGCCTGGGCAAGAGTGAGCTCGGGTTGGAACTGATCTCGCGTGGCCAGGGCCTGGTGGCAGACGATGCGGTGGACCTGTTTCGCATCAACCAGACCACCATTGAGGGCAAGTGCCCCGACCTGCTGCAAAACCTGCTGGAAGTGCGCGGCATTGGCCTGTTGGACATTCGCGCCATCTTTGGCGAGACAGCGGTGCGTCGCAAGATGCGCCTCAAACTCATCGTGCACCTGGTGCGCAAGGAAACGTTGGAGCGGGAATACGAACGCCTGCCCTATGAGCCCCTGACCCAGGATGTACTGGGGGTACCAATTCTCAAGGTGGTGATTCAGGTGGTGGCAGGGCGCAACATCGCCGTGCTGGTGGAGGCTGCAGTGCGCAACACCATTCTCCAGCTGCGCGGTATCGATACCTACCAGGAATTCGTCGACCGGCACCGCCGCGCCATGGAGCAGGGCTGACCTTGCCCTTGCGGCCGTCGGTTTAGCGGTTGCTGCGGGTCTTGGCGCACTCGGCGCAATGTCCGTACAAGGCCATGGAGTGGTCTTTGACCACCCAGCCCTTGGCTTTGGCGACCATCTGCTGGCGCTTCTCGATTTCCGGATCGTAGAACTCTTCAACCTTGCCGCATGCGGTGCAGATGAAGTGGTCGTGGTGCTTGCCTTCATCCAATTCATACACGGCCTTGCCGCTTTCGAAATTGCTGCGGATCAAGATGCCCGCTTGCTCGAACTGTGTGAGCACCCGGTAGACAGTGGCCAGACCGATGTCGGAACGCTCCTCCAGCAGCACGCGGAATACATCTTCAGCCGTCATGTGGCGCTGCGCACCCTTCTGGAAGATTTCGAGAATCTTCAACCGGGGCAGGGTGGCCTTGAGTCCTGTGCTTTTGAGTTCGTCGATGTTCGTCATGGCAGATCCGTGGTGCGCCGCATACCAGGGCGATGGGCTCATGGGGGCGCCAGGGCCCGGAGGCCTGCCGCTACAATGGGCCGATCATATCCTCAAGCTTTTTGCCATGTCTGCCCTAGCCCATCGCAGTGCCCGTCTGGGGTTTTTCCTGTTGATCGGCGCCAGTCTGGCTGCCTGCGGCAGCTTTGACGGTGCCAGCAGTCGGCTGGTCAGCGTGGTCACGCCCTACCGTGTGGATGTCGTGCAGGGCAATTTTGTCTCGCGCGAGCAGGTTCAGGCCTTGCAGCCCGGCATGGGCCGCCAGCAGGTGCGCGACATTCTGGGCACCCCCCTGGTGACCAGCCTTTTCCATGCCGACCGCTGGGAGTACGTTTTTACGCTCAAGCGCCCTGGCGTGGATGCGCAAACGCGCAAGCTCACGGTGTTCTTCAAGGGTGATGCGCTGGAGCGCCATGAGGGCGACGAAATGCCGACGGAGAGTGAGTTTGTTGCGGGTCTGGACGCTCGCAAGGGCAAGCATGCCGTGCCCGTGCTGGAGGCGACCGAGGCGCAGTTGGCCAAATTCCCCGCGCCTGCGGCTGACAAGGCGGCGCCTGCCCCCGCTGAGCCCGCACCCGCCCGCCGCTACCCGCCGCTTGAATCCACCGCACGTTGAGTGCCCGGCGCCCATCGCAGCGCTGCACTCTGCAAATAAGGAACACCATGACCGGGATTTCTTCACCCGCCCGTCCCACCGCCGTATGCCGTGTTGCTGTGGCAGGGGCGTCTGGCCGCATGGGCCGCATGCTGATCGAGGCGTTGCGCGACAGCGATGATTGTGTTTTGGCAGGGGCGCTCGATGTCCCTTCCAGCCCAGCCATTGGCTCGGATGCCACCGCCTTTTTGGGAGTGGCCAGTGGCGTGCCGATCACAGCCGACCTGCGCATGGGGCTGGGCAATGCCGACGTGTTGATCGACTTCACGCGGCCCGAAGGCACGCTGGCCCATCTGGCCGTGTGCAGCGAGTTGGGGGTGAAGGCTGTCATTGGTACTACCGGGTTCACCGAGGCGCAAAAAACCGAGATCGCTGCCTATGCGCAGCGCACAGCCATTGTCATGGCGCCGAACATGAGCGTGGGTGTGAACGTCACGCTCAAGCTATTGGAAATGGCGGCCAAGGCCCTGGCAACAGGTTATGACATCGAGATCATCGAGGCGCACCACCGTCACAAGGTCGACGCGCCCTCGGGCACCGCGCTCAAGATGGGCGAGGTCATTGCCGATGCGCTCGGGCGTGACTTGAAGGACTGCGCCGTCTATGCCCGCGAGGGTGTCACGGGCGAGCGCGATCCGTCGAGCATTGGCTTTGCCACCATCCGGGGCGGCGACATTGTGGGCGACCACACCGTACTGTTTGCCGGCACGGGCGAGCGCATCGAAATCACCCATAAATCGTCCAGCCGTGCCACGTATGCACAGGGCAGCCTGCGCGCCGTGCGTTTCCTGTGCGGGCACAGCGTGGGCATGTTTGACATGTTCGACGTGCTGGGACTGCGCTGATACCGACCGCCATGGATTCCTTGCACTGGTGGCGCCAGGGAGACGCCGTGACACAGGCCACGGCGCTGCTGCTGCTGGCCATGTCCGTGGCCAGTTGGGTGGTGATTGTGTGGAAGCTGCTGTTCCTGCGCCGCGCCCGTGGCGACGTGGCGCGCTGCATGGCTGCTTTCTGGCAAGCCCCCTCGTTGGAGGTGGCGCAGCAAACCCTGGCTTCTTTGGACCGCGAAGCGCTGGTGCTGCCGATGGTTGCAGCGATCCATTCCATCACCGATGAGGCGCCCGCCCGCAGCCTGGGCGCGTTGGGCCCGAAGGCGCAGCAATTGACGCGCGTGCTGCGTGGGGCTTTGCATGGCGCATTGGCCCGGCTGCAGTTCGGCCAGGTGCTGCTGGCCACTGTAGGTTCCACCGCGCCCTTTGTCGGACTGCTGGGCACGGTATGGGGTATCTACCATGCGCTCACGGCCATTGCCGGGGCGGGGCAGATCAGCATCGACCGGGTGGCCGGCCCGGTGGGTGAAGCCCTGGTCATGACCGCCGCAGGGCTGGCTGTGGCCATCCCCGCCGTGCTGGCCTACAACTGGTTCGGCCGCATGATTGGGCACATTGAGGTCGACCTGGAAGGCTTTGCGCTGGATTTGCGCGACTGGCAGGCGCCTGCGCAACAGGGCGGCGCATGAGCACGCACTGCCGGAGGCCCTGCTGATGGCCTTTGGACGACTGGAGCGCAACGCTGCGCCGCAGCCCATGAGCGACATCAACATGACCCCGCTGGTCGATGTGATGCTGGTGCTGGTGGTGATCTTCATTCTGACCGCTCCGTTGCTGGCCAGCTCCATTCGGCTGGACCTGCCGCGTGCCGACGGCACCGTACCGGGTGCCGCACCCCAGGCCGTCACGCTGGTGGTCGACAAGGCCGGGCAGGTGTTCCTGGACGACCAGCCACTGACACAAGAGGCATTGGCGCAGCACCTGGCAGAAACAGCCGCCAGCCAACCCGATACCGAGGTGCAGCTGCGCGCCGATGCCGCTGTGCCTTATGGGCGGGTGGTTGAAATCATGGGCGCGGCGCATGCCGCAGGGCTGCAGCGCATTGGTTTCGTGGCCGACCCCGCGGCGGCTGCACCGTCGCCTTCGACACGCTGAACAAGCGCGGCGCTGCCAGCGCCTAAAATCCCGGCAACGCAGCGGTTTGCGGCTGCACCTTCTTATTTCCGGGCATCCATGCAAGACAAATACCAACACACTGAGGTCGAGCGCGCCGCGCAGGCGCACTGGACGGACGGCGACGCTTACCGCGTGACCGAAGACAGCAGCAAAAAGAAGTTCTACGCCTGCTCCATGCTGCCCTACCCCAGCGGCAAGCTGCACATGGGCCATGTGCGCAACTACACGATCAACGACATGCTCACGCGCTACCTGCGCATGAACGGCTACAACGTGCTGATGCCCATGGGTTGGGATGCGTTTGGCCTGCCGGCCGAGAACGCCGCGATGAAAAACAGCGTGCCACCGGCGCAGTGGACCTACGACAACATCGCCTACATGAAGAAGCAGATGCAGGCGATGGGCCTGGCCATCGACTGGAGCCGCGAGATTGCCACCTGCGACCCCACTTATTACAAGTGGAACCAGTGGCTTTTCTTGAAAATGCTGGAAAAAGGCATTGCCTACCGCAAGACCCAGACCGTGAACTGGGACCCAGTGGACATGACGGTGCTGGCCAACGAACAGGTCATTGACGGCAAGGGTTGGCGCACCGGCGCGCCAGTGGAAAAGCGCGAAATTCCCGGCTACTACCTGAAGATCACCGGTTACGCCGAAGAACTGCTGGCCAATGTGGCCGGTGACAAAATGCCCGGCTGGCCCGAGCGCGTCAAGCTCATGCAGGAGAACTGGATCGGCAAGAGTGAGGGCGTACGCTTCGCCTTCCCGCACACCATCCACGGCACGGATGGGGCGCTGATCGGCGGCGGCAAAATGTACGTGTTCACCACGCGCGCCGACACCATCATGGGCGTCACTTTCTGCGCCGTGGCGCCCGAGCACCCGCTCGCCACCCACGCAGCCAAGACCAACCCCGCGCTGGCTGCCTTCATCGAAGAATGCAAGAGCGGCGGCACCACCGAGGCCGAGCTCGCCACCCAAGAGAAGAAGGGCGTGCCCACGGGCCTGTTCGTCACCCACCCACTGACCGGCGAGCAGGTGGCCGTGTGGGTGGGCAACTATGTGCTCATGGGCTATGGCGACGGCGCCGTGATGGGTGTGCCTGCGCATGACGAGCGCGACTTTGCTTTTGCCCTCAAGTACGGCATCGACATCAAGCAGGTGGTGCTGGTCGATGGCGAGACTTTCGACTACCACCAGTGGAATGACTGGTACGCCGATAAGCAGCGCGGCGTCACCGTCAACTCCGGCAGCTTCAGTGGCCTGTCGTACAAGGACGCCGTGGCGGCCGTGGCCCATGCGCTGGGCGAAAAGGGCCTGGGCGAACTCAAGACCACCTGGCGCCTGCGCGACTGGGGCGTCTCGCGCCAGCGCTACTGGGGTACGCCCATCCCCATCATCCATTGCGACGAGCACGGCGCCGTGCCGGTGCCGGAAAAAGACCTGCCGGTGGTGCTGCCCACCGACTGCGTGCCCGACGGCTCGGGCAACCCGCTGCACAAGCATGAAGGCTTCCACGCCGGTGTCGTCTGCCCGGTCTGCGGCAAGGCCGCGCGGCGCGAGACCGACACCATGGACACTTTCGTCGACAGCTCGTGGTACTTCATGCGCTACTGCGACCCGAAGAACACCGAGGCCATGGTGGCCGAAGGTGCTGATTACTGGATGCCGATGGACCAGTACATCGGCGGCATCGAGCACGCCATCCTGCACCTGCTGTACGCGCGCTTCTGGACCAAGGTGATGCGCGACCTGGGGTTGGTCAAGGTCGATGAGCCCTTCACCAAACTGCTCACGCAGGGCATGGTGCTCAACCATATCTACAGTCGCCGCACCGACAAGGGTGGCAAGGAGTATTTCTGGCCGCACGACGTGGAGCATGTCCACGACGCGGCGGGCAAGGTCGTCGGTGCCCGGCTGGTCAACGCCGTGGGTGATTTGCCCGTGGGCACCGCCATCGACTACGAGGGCGTGGGCACCATGTCCAAGTCCAAGAACAATGGCGTGGACCCGCAGGACCTGATTGAAAAGTACGGCGCCGACACCGCTCGCCTGTACACCATGTTCACCTCGCCGCCCGAAGCCACGCTGGAATGGAACGATGCCGCCGTCGAAGGCAGCTACCGTTTCCTGCGCCGAGTCTGGAACTTCGGTTTCAAACTGGCTGCTATGGATGGTGTAGCTGCCAGCGCAAGTGTGGCGGGCGCTACAAGCCTAAAAGATGTAAATTTTGGCAAGGAGGCCAAGGCCCTGCGCCTGGAGATCCACACCGTGCTCAAGCAGGTGGACTACGACTACCAGCGCATGCAGTACAACACCGTGGTCTCGGGCGCGATGAAGATGATCAATGCGCTCGAAGACTTCAAGGCCCTGGATTGCGCGGGCGCACAGGTGGCACTGATCGAAGGCTTTGGCATTTTGCTGCGCTGCCTGTACCCGGCCACGCCGCACATCGCGCACGGCTTATGGAGCCAGCTGGGCTACGCACAGCACCTGGGCGATCTGCTCGACGCACCCTGGCCACAGGTGGCGCCCGATGCGCTGGTGCAGGACGAAATCGAACTGGTGTTGCAGGTCAATGGCAAGCTGCGCGGCGCCATCCAGGTGCCGGCACAGGCCGATAAGGCCGAGATCGAGCGCATTGCCGTGGCCAGCGAGGTCTTTGTGGCCCATGCGGGCGGCGCCGCTCCCAAGCGCGTGATCGTGGTGCCCGGGCGCCTGGTCAACGTGGTGGTATGAAGTGAAACGCCCCCCTGTGTCGCTGCGCTCCTTCCCCCCGCTCTCGCAGGGGGACGCCCCCAGTGCGGCGGGGCGGCCCTTGCACGGGGGCCGCTGGCCTGGGCCGCGCCTGTTTCATGCGTCGTGGGTGGCGCGTAGTGCAATGGGCCATCCTAGAGACAGCAGTTGACCGCTTTGTATCTCTTGCTAAGCCGCATGAAAGCTATCGTTGATGGCTTCGATGGTGTTCACCTGATGGGTGGGAGCGCTATGCACCCGTCAGCACTGCGCTCAGAGCGCTATGCGGCGTTGCTCCTCCTTGTGGGTAGGAGCCTGCCGCGTCGTCTCGCCTTGCCTGACACCCAGATCACGGCACCGGCGGGCACATCCAACTGCCGTTTCTAGGATCATTGATATGCAAAGACGCGCCCTTCTGACCCTCGTGCCCGCCGCCGTTCTGGCGGGTTGTGGCTTTCGCCTGCGAGGGGTGCCCGAGTTTGCGTTCGGCTCCCTTTTCATCGCCGCACCGCCAGCTTCGTCCCTGGCGTTGGAGCTGCAGCGCACGCTGGAAGGCGCAGGCGGGCCGCTCAAGGTGCTGCGCGACCCCGCTGCGCTGCCCACGGCCGAGGCCGTGCTGGATCTGTTGTCTGAGCAGCACGAGCGCGCCGTGGTAGGGCTCAATGCCTCCGGCCAGGTGCGCGAACTGCAGTTGCGTCTGCGCATCCGTTTTCGCCTGCGTACGCTGGATGGCACAGCCCTCATTCCCGACACCGAGCTGCTGCAGCAGCGCGATATCAGCTACAGCGAAACCATCGCACTGGCCAAGGAAGCCGAAGAGGCACTGTTGTACCGCAACATGCAGACCGACCTGGTGCAGCAACTGCTGCGCCGCCTCGCGGCCGTCAAACCTTAGTTTTTTGCAGACACGCGCATCAGCGTGCTCTTGCCAAACAGGGATTCCACCAAGTCCACCGCGAGTAAAGCGGTCTTGTTGCGCACATCCAGCGCGGGGTTGAGTTCGACGATGTCGAGCGAGGCCAGGCAGCCGCTGTCGGCAATCATCTCCATGCACAGCTGCGCCTCGCGGTAGGTCGGGCCGCCGGGCACCGTGGTGCCCACGCCGGGAGCGATGTCCGGGTCGAGAAAATCCACGTCAAAACTCACGTGCAAGTGGGTGTCGGCATCCAGGCCATCGAGCGCTTGCAGCATGGTCTGGCGCATGCCCACTTCGTCGATGAAGCGCATGTCAAACACCTCCAGCCCCTGTTCGTGCACAAAGCGCTTCTCGCCCGCGTCCACGCTGCGGATGCCGATTTGGCGGATCTGGTCGGGACGCAGTGCAGGCCCGCCGCCGGGCATGCGCGCCAGTTCGGTCAGTGCAGCCGGGCCAAACCCGCACAGGCAGGCTACGGGCATGCCATGCACGTTGCCGCTGGGAGTGAGCGCACTGGTGTTGAAGTCGGCATGGGCGTCCAGCCACAGCACGCGCAGCTTGCGGCCGGTGTCCACGCAATGGCGCGCCACGGCGCTGATGCTGCCCAGCCCCAGGCAGTGGTCGCCGCCCAGCAAAACGGGCAGGTGGCCCTGCTGCAGTGCGCCGCGCACCGCATCGAAAACAGCCTGGTTCCACAGCACCACTTCGTTCAAATGGCGGTAGCCATTGACCGGCGGTAACCAGGGGTTGGCCGGGCCGTTGAGGTTGCCGCGGTCCAGCACCTGCAGACCACGGCTTTCCAGCGCCGCCTGCAGTCCCGCCACGCGCAAGGCCTCAGGCCCCATGGAGGCACCGCGTGCGCCCGCGCCAATGTCGGTGGGCGCGCCAATCAGGCTGATGGGGGAGCGGGTGCGGGATGTGTCGGGGTTCATGCGGGCAGGGCCTCCGGATGGGCGGGGGTGGGGGCCTGGCGGGCCGCGCCGTGCAGCACGCCGAACAGGTCCTTGGGGTCTTGCATCTCTGGCACCAAATCAATGGGGGTCGCCAGGTGCGGGTATTGTTGCAGCAGCGCGTGCAGTGTGCGCAGGGCCGAGAAATCCTCCAGTGCAAAACCGACTGAATCAAAAACCGTCACCTCCTGCCCCGTGCGCCGACCTGGTGCTGTGCCGCGCAGCACGCGGGTGAATTCGGTCACGGCAAAGTCGGCGGGCATTTGCTGGATTTCGCCCTCGATGCGCGACTGGGGTTCGTACTCCACCACCACAAGGGCGTCGCTGCGGCGCAGGATGCCTTCGTGCAGTTCGGTCTTGCCAGGGCAGTCGCCACCCACGGCATTGAGGTGCATGCCCGCCTCGATCATCTCGGGCAGCAGGATGGTGGCGTTGCGCTTGTCGGCGGTGACCGTGGTCACGATGTCGCTGCCGCGTACGGCCTCGTCCACCGACGCGCAGCGCACGATCTGCAGGCCTGGCAGGTCCAGGTGTGTCAGGTTGCGTTCGAGTTTTGCGCTAGCGCCGGGGTCTGTGTCGAACAGGCGCAGCTGGCGGATGCCCTGCAGGTGGTAGAAAGCCAGCGCCTGGAATTCGCTTTGCGCGCCATTGCCGATCAGCGCCATGGTGCGGCTGTCCTGCCGGGCCAGGTGGCGTGCAGCCAGCACCGACATGGCGGCGGTGCGCAGTGCGGTGGTCAGCGTGAGCTCGGATACCAGCAGCGGGTAGCCGGTGTCCACATCGGCCAGCACACCAAAGGCCGTGACGGTGAGCAAGCCCTCGGCCGTGTTCTTGGGGTGGCCGTTGACGTACTTGAAGCAGTACAGGTGCCCGTCGCTGGTGGGCATGAGTTCGATCACTCCGACGGGGGAGTGAATGGCGTGCCGCGCCGATTTGTCGAACTGCTCCCAGCGCCGGTAGTCGCTGTCCATGGCCTCCACCAGTTGCTCCAAAAAATGTGCCAACCCGACGTGCTGCACCAGTTCGCGTACGCTGTTTACGCCCATGAAATTCACCATGATGGTCTCCTTATCTTGTGTATGCAGAGAATTCTCCGCAAGGGCGCGGCCAAAGAAAAGTGAGAAAGCTGTGCAATTCCTGTAATTAATAGAGCAATGTGACAGCCAATAGTGGCGATATGCTGCATATCAGGTACCGCACCGGGGCGGCCTACCCCAAGGCAGGCAGAGCGGGGCGATACACTGCCGCCCATGCAAGTCGCCCTGGCCCAACTTACCGCACAGCTGCAACGCGGCCTTGCGCCGCTGTATGTGCTGCATGGCGACGAAGCCCTGTTGCAGCAAGAGGCAGCGGATGCCATTCGCTCCGCCGCACGCGCCCAGGGCTACACCGAACGCAGCAGCTTCACCGTGGCGGGCGCGCATTTCGACTGGAGCGCGGTGCTGGCGGCGGGCGGCAGTCTGAGCCTGTTCGCCGACCGGCAGATCATCGAAATCCGCATCCCCTCGGGCAAGCCCGGCAAGGATGGCAGTGTGGCGCTGCAGCAGATCGCTGAAGGCGCGCGGGGCAACGACAGCACGCTCACCGTGGTGCAACTGCCCAGGCTCGACAAGGCGACCAAGACGGGCGCCTGGTTTGGCGCGCTCGACGCTGCGGGGGTGGCGGTGCAGATCGACCCCATCGAGCGCGGTGCGCTGCCGCAGTGGATTGCCCAGCGCCTGGGCGTGCAGGGCCAGCGCGTGGCGGCGGGAGAAGAGGGCCAGCGCACGCTGCAGTTTTTTGCCGACCGGGTGGAAGGTAACCTGCTGGCGGCGCACCAGGAGATCAGCAAGCTGGGCCTGCTGCATCCGCCGGGCGAGCTCTCGCAGGCGCAGGTGGAGGCGGCCGTGCTCAACGTAGCGCGCTACGACGTTTTCAAGCTCTCCGAGGCGGTGCTGGCGGGCCAGGTGCTGCGCGTGCAGCGCATGCTCGATGGCCTGGAAGCCGAGGGCGAAGCGCCGGTGCTGGTGCACTGGGCGCTGGCCGAGGATATTCGCGCCTTGAAGCGCGTGAAAGATGCCATGAACGCAGGCCGCCCCTTGCCCATGGCCCTGCGGGAAAACCGCATCTGGGGCACCAAGGAGCGCCTGTACGAACGCATCCTGCCGCGCGTGGGCGACGCCGCGTTGGCGCGCCTGCTGCAATCGGCCCACCTGGTGGACGGCATCGTCAAGGGCCTCAAGCAGCCCGACTGGCCGACGCAGCCCTGGCAGGCGTTGCAGCGGCTGGCAATGCAGCTGGGTAAAACCTGTCGCGGTTAGTGGGTAACACGCGCTGGTGTGAGTCGCCCGCGACCCATACAAGCTGCGCGGGCACAGGGCGAACTTATTTGCCGTCGCCCACGACAAACGTCACTTGCATGTTCACGCGATACGAGGTGATGCGGCCGTCTTCTACGGACACTTTCTGCTCCTTGATCCAGGCGCCGCGCACGTTTTTCACGCTGTCGCAGGCGCGGGCGATGCCCTGGTTGATGGCATCTTCAAAACTCTTGGCGCTGGTGGCGCTGACTTCAATGACCTTGGCTACGCTCATGGGAAATCTCCTGTAAAGGGATGGCAAAACAGCTTGCCAGTGAGCTTTCCATGCTAGTTCTGTGCCGCGATTCGTCTGTCAGCGGTGAACGCACCACGGCGTAGGAGGAGGCGCTGGGCGTGCGCCCAGGGTGAATAAGGCACCGGTTCTCGCCCGGCTTGTAGGGAAGGCATGGGCCAGGCGTTGCGCGGGCGCCAACTGCGGCAGAATCCAGGCATGAACGCCCTCAACGTCTCCGAATACACCCAGACCCTCGGTTTGCAGGCAAAAGTGGCTTCAGCCCTTATGGCTAAAGCGCCAGCAGCTATCAAAAACAAAGCGCTGCGTGCGCTGGCGCGCTTGCTGCGCGAACAAACCCCGGCGCTGCAGCAGGACAACGCGCGTGACCTGGAGCGCGCCCGTGCCGCCGGCCTGGCCGAGCCCCTGGTGGACCGCCTCAAGCTCACACCCCAGGTGCTGGAGACCTGCGCCCAGGGCTGCGAGCAGTTGGCCGCCATGCCCGACATCATTGGCGAGATCATTGGCATGAAACAGCAGCCCAGCGGCATCCGCGTGGGCCAGATGCGCGTGCCGATTGGTGTGTTCGGCATGATTTTCGAGAGCCGTCCCAACGTCACCATCGAGGCGGCCAGCTTGTCGATCAAGAGTGGCAATGCCTGCATCCTGCGTGGCGGCTCCGAGGCGATCGACTCCAACAAGGCGCTGGCCCGGTTGGTGCAGCAGGCGCTGGCCGAGGCGGGTTTGCCGCAGGATGCCGTGCAACTGGTGCAGACCACCGACCGCGCAGTGGTGGGCCAACTCATCACCCTGCCGCAGTATGTGGATGTGATCATTCCGCGCGGTGGCAAGGGTTTGATCGAGCGCATCAGCGCGGACGCCAAAGTGCCCGTCATCAAACACCTGGACGGCAACTGCCACACCTATGTGGACGACCCCTGTGACCTCGACATGGCCGTGCGCGTAGCCGACAACGCCAAGACCCAGAAATACAGCCCCTGCAACGCCAGCGAAAGCCTGCTGGTGGCGCGCGGCGTGGCCGCGGCATTCCTGCCCCGCATCGGCAGCATCTTCGCGGAAAAAGGGGTGGAAATGCGGGTTTGCGCCGAAAGCAGGGCGCTGTTAGCTCCTGTTTCGGGAGCGAAACTGGTCGATGCCACCGAGCAGGACTGGTCTGAGGAATACCTCGCGCCCATCATCTCCATCCGCGTGGTGGCGGGCGTTCAGGAAGCCATTGACCACATCAACCAGTACAGCAGCCACCACACCGAGGCCATCCTCACCTCTGACCACAGGCATGCCCAGCAGTTTTTGCGCGAGGTGGATTCCAGCAGCGTGATCGTCAACGCCAGCACGCGCTTTGCCGATGGTTTTGAATACGGGCTGGGCGCCGAGATCGGCATCAGCACCGACAAATTCCATGCGCGCGGGCCTGTGGGGATCGAAGGCCTGACCTCGCTCAAATACGTTGTGCTGGGCGAAGGCGAAGTGCGTGCCTGAGCGTGCGCCACGCTTACATTGCGCCTGACGCACCATGAAAATCATCATTCTGGGGGCGGGCCGCGTGGGCCAAAGCGTGGCCGAAAGCCTGGTGTCCGAGCGCAACGACATCACCGTCATCGACACCGATGCCGACCGCCTGCGCGAGCTTGAAGCCCACCTGGATCTGCGCGGCGTGGTGGGCAACGGCATTGACCCTGCGGTGCTGGCCGAGGCTGGCGCCAAGGACACCGACATCCTGATTGCCTGCGCAGCGCAGGACGAGACCAATCTGGTGTGCTGCAAGGTGGGGCAACTGTTGTTCAACATCCCCACGCGCATTGCGCGCGTGCGCTCGTCGGGGTTTGATGCCGCCGGACCGCTGGCAGGTCCCGAGGGCTTTGCCGTCAGCATCATCTGTCCCGAGGCTTCGCTCACGCGCTACATCAGCAAGCTCATCGAATACCCCGAGTCCATGCAGGTGCGTGAGTTTGCCGGCGGGCGGGCCTGCCTGGTGGCCACGCGCGCGGTCGCGGGCGCACCCATGGTGGGCAAAACCATTGGCGAGGTGCGCGAAGCGACGCCCGATGTGGCCATGCGCCTGGTGGCCATTTACCGCCGCTTTCCAGAGGAGCCCGACCGTTTTGTGCCGTGCAGCGGCAGCACGCGCATCGAGCCCGGCGACGAAGTGTTTGTGCTCGCCGCACGTGAGAACCTGCCTTTTGTGTTGGCGTCGCTGCACCGCCGCAATGGCCAGCAGGCGCGCACGGTGCGCCGCATCATGGTGGCCGGTGGCGGCGATGTAGGTTTGCGCTTGGCGAAAAAGCTCGGTGCCGAACCGGGGCGCTTTCACGTCAAGCTGATTGAGGACAACCCGCAGCGCTGTATCGACCTGGCCTCTGCGCTGCCCTCGCATGTGCTGGTGTTGCAGGGTGATGCCACGGACGAGAAGCTGCTCGAGAGCGAGAGCATCGAAGAGGTGGACCTGTTTCTCTCGCTCACCGATGACGACGAGGACAACATCATGTCCAGCCTGCTGGCCAAGCGCATGGGTGCCAAGCGCGTGCTGGCGCTGATCAACCGGCGCAGCTATGCCGACCTGATGCATGGCACGCAGATCGACATTGCCCTGTCCCCTGCGCAGGCCATGCTGGGCGAGCTGCTGGCGCATGTGCGCCGGGGCGATGTGCAGGCCGTGCACAGCCTGCGCCGCGGCGTGGCCGAGGCGCTGGAGATCGTGGCGCGTGGCGACCGCAAGAGCTCGCGTGTCATCGGGCGCAAGGTGAGCGACTTGCGCTTGCCCGAGGACGTGCACATCGGGCTGATCGTGCGCGGCTTGCCCGAAGCCGGTGCCGAGGTGTTGCCCGGTGCGCCGAGCGTACCGCCCGAGGTCATCATTCCGCACAGCCATACGGTGATCGAAAGCAACGACCACGTGGTTTTCTTCCTGCCCCACAAGCGCCTTGTGCCGGATGTGGAAAAACTCTTCCGCGTGAGCGCCACGTTCTTCTAACGCTGCAGTCCGCAGCGCTTGTGCCATGACCGACGTTTTTCCCGTTCTGCGCGTGCTGGGCATGCTGATCATGCTGTTTGCCATGGCCATGGGCGTGCCGCTGGCGGTGTCCTGGTACTGGCAGGATGGCGTGTGGCAGGTTTACCCGCTGTCCATGGGCGTGACGTTGCTGGCGGGCCTGGCTCTGGTGGTTTTTCTGCGCCGCTACAAACGCGAGCTGCAGCCGCGCCATGGCGTGATGCTGGTGTCGCTGGTATGGGCGCTGCTGCCGCTTTTTGCCTCCATACCGCTCATGCTGGCGTGCGACGCGGTCGGACGCCCCTTGTCTTTCACCCATGCCTATTTCGAGGCGGTGTCAGGCCTGACGACCACCGGGTCGACTGTTTTGTCGGGCCTGGACAGCTTGCCGGTATCGGTCAATGTGTGGCGCACCTTCCTGCAGTGGATCGGCGGCATGGGCATTTTGATTTTGGCTGTGGCGGTGTTGCCTTTGCTGGGCGTGGGGGGCGCCCAGCTGTTCAAGGCCGAAGCCGCTGGCCCCATCAAGGACACCAAGCTCACGCCGCGCATGACCGGAACGGCCAAGGGGCTGTGGGGGGTTTATTTTTTCTTTTCGCTCGGCTGCGCGCTGGCCTACTGGCTGGGCGGCATGGAGCCGCTCGACGCCGCCATGCACATGTTCACGACGGTGAGCCTGGGCGGGCTGTCATCGCACGATGCGAGTTTTGCGCACTTCCAGTCGCCGCTGCTGGAATGCATCGCGCTGGTGTTCATGCTGCTGGCGAGCTGCAATTTTGCGCTGTATTTCGTCGCCATGCGCAAGGGGCACTGGTACGGTTTTTGGCGGGACCCGGAGATGCGTGCCACGTTTACCGCGCTGCTGGGCGGCGGCCTGTTCGTGGCCGCCCTGTTGTGGGCCAAGGGGGTGTACGGTCCGCTGGAGGCGCTGCGGCATGGCGTTTTTCATGTGGTTTCGGTGGCTACCACCACGGGTTACGCTACGGTGGACTATCTGACCTGGCCGGTGTTTGCGCCGGTGTTCATGCTCATGCTCTCGGGCGTGGCCACCAGCGCCGGCTCGACCGGCGGAGGCATCAAGATGGTGCGCATGCTCATTCTGGTCAAGCAGGCGCGTCGCGAACTCACGCGCCTGGTGCACCCGAACGCAGTGCAGCCCGTGCGCCTAGGCGGCGCGGTGGTAGAGCCCCGCATGATTTTTTCGGTCATGGCCTTCATGCTGGTCTATGGTGGCACCATCATCGTTTTGAGCATGGTGCTCATGTTGACCGACCTCGACCCGCTGACGGCCTTCAGCGCTGTGATCGCCAGCGTCAACTGCACCGGCCCGGGCCTGGGCATCGTCGGGCCAACCTCTAACTACACGGTGCTGACCGACTTCCAGACCTGGGTGTGTACGCTGGGCATGCTGCTGGGGCGCCTGGAGATCTTGAGCTTTATGGCGCTGCTGACGCCGGCGTTTTGGCGGCGCTGAGGCTGAGAAATGGGCATCTGTGGCACTCTGAAAAGTCTGGGAGGCGCTGTGCAAGTCCCTACAATCGACTCCAACCGCGTCATTCAAGGCAGCCATGGTCCCGAACCTCATCACGGCCCTCACCGGGCCCATCAACGAGCTTGAACAGCGCATCATCGACTCCATGCCCGCCACAGAGCGCTGGTTCCGGCTGGAGTGGATGGAGCATACGCCGCCGTTCTACACCTCGGTGGACATCCGTAACGCCGGGTTCAAGCTGGCGCCGGTCGATACCAACCTGTTTCCCGGGGGCTGGAACCACCTGACGCCCGAGATGCTGCCTTTGGCAGTGCAGGCGGCCATGGCGGCTATCGAGAAGATCTGCCCCGAGGCACGCAACTTGCTGATCATTCCCGAGAACCACACGCGCAACAGCGTCTATTTGGAAAACCTGGTGCAGTTGCAGCGCATCTTCAATATGGCCGGTTTGAATGTGCGCGTGGGCTCCATCAGCCCCGAGGTCAAGAAGAACACCGTGATCGAGTTGCCCAGTGGCGAGTCCATTACGCTCGAACCCGTGGTGCGCACCCGCGGGCGCCTGGAGCTCAAGAACTTCGACCCCTGCACCATCCTGCTCAATAACGACCTGTCGGCCGGTGCACCGGGCATTTTGGAAGACTTGCACGAGCAATACCTGCTGCCACCGTTGCATGCGGGCTGGTCTGTGCGGCGCAAAAGCAACCACTTTCGCAGCTATGAAGAGGTGTCCAAACGCTTTGGCAAACTGCTGGGTATCGATCCGTGGCTCATCAACCCGATGTTTGCCAAATGTGGAGAGGTCGATTTCGCAGCCGATACCGGGATGGAAGGGTTGCAGGCCCAGGTGGACGCGCTGCTCGGCAAGATCCGGCGCAAGTACAAGGAATACGGCATCCACGAAAAACCGTTTGTGGTGGTCAAGGCTGATAACGGCACCCATGGCATGGGCGTGATGACGGTGCACGATGCCAAGGAGCTGCAAGCGCTCAACCCCAAAGCCAAGAACATGGTGGCGGTGATCAAGGACGGGCAGCCCGTGCATGACGTCATCGTTCAGGAAGGCGTGCTGACCCAGGAGCGCATGCACGACGCCGTGGCCGAGCCCGTGGTTTACATGATGGACCGTTACGTGGTGGGGGGCTTCTACCGTGTGCACGCTGACCGGGGCGTGGACGAGAACCTCAACGCGCCAGGCGCCGATTTTGTGCCGCTGGCGTTTGACCACAGCAATCACCTGCCGCAGCGCGGTGTACGCCCCGGGGCCAGTGCGCCCAACCGCTTCTATATGTATGGTGTGGTGGCGCGCCTGGCCATGCTGGCCGCAAGCTACGAGCTGGAAGCAACCAACCCGGACGCCGAAATTTACGACTGAGCGGGGCGGTCGCGTTCAGTTGTTGCGACGCAACAAATTGTAATTTTGCGGGGTGAATGGCTCCGCACACACCGGAGGGGCGGGGCCTGGGAGCGCAGAATAAGCCCTCTCAGGTTCATGGAACCCTGTCCGCCCGGCAGGCAGGGGAAATCAGTGCAGCACACAAAATCTTCTGCGGCAGCGCTCACTCTGGCTGCCATCGGTGTCGTCTATGGCGATATCGGCACCAGTGTGCTGTATGCACTCAAAGAGGTCTTTGCCTCAGGCCACGTGCCTTTCACGCAGGCCAACATCTACGGCATTCTGTCGATCCTGTTCTGGACGTTGACCGTCATCGTGTCCATCAAGTACGTGGTACTGGTGCTGCGGGCCGACAACAATGGCGAGGGCGGGCTGGTGGCCATGCTGGCGCTGGCGTCGCAGGCGGTGAAGGACAAGCCCCGCCTGCGCAGTGCCCTGCTGGCCATGGGTATTTTTGGCACTTCGCTGTTCTATGGTGATGGCGTCATCACCCCGGCCATCTCGGTTTTGTCGGCGGTGGAAGGGCTGGAGGTGGTTTCCCCGCATTTCACCCAGTTCGTTCTGCCTCTGACACTGCTGGTGCTGTTCTGCCTTTTTGTGGTGCAAAAGCGGGGTACGGGCGGTATTGGCCGTTTTTTCGGGCCGATCACGCTGGTGTGGATGCTGTGCATTTCGGCTCTGGGGGTCTCGCACATCATTGGCCACCCCGAAATCCTGTGGGCCCTGAGCCCTCACCATGCAATAGGTTTCATTTTCTACAACCCGGGAACGAGTTTCATCATCCTTGGGGCCGTGGTGCTGTGTGTGACGGGCGCCGAGGCCTTGTATGCCGACCTAGGCCATTTCGGAAAAAAACCCATCCGCATGGCCTGGTTCGCCGTGGTGATGCCTTCTCTCACGCTCAATTACTTTGGCCAGGGTGCGCTGCTGCTGGCCAACCCCGAAGCGGTGAAGAACCCGTTCTACATGATGGCCCCGGACTGGGCGCTGGTGCCACTGGTGGTATTGGCCACCATGGCGACGGTGATTGCCTCGCAGGCCCTGATTACCGGTGCCTTCAGTGTGACCAAACAAGTGATCCAGCTGGGTTATCTGCCACGTCTGAACGTGCAGCACACCAGCGTGCGCGATACCGGGCAAATCTACATACCGTTTGTCAACTGGGGCTTGTTTGTCGCCATCGTGCTGGCCGTGGTGATGTTCCGCTCGTCCAGTAATCTGGCAGCCGCCTATGGCATTGCCGTCACGCTGGACATGCTGATCACCACCGTGCTGACCTTCTTCGTGCTGCGCTATCGCTGGAACTATCCGCTGGCGCTGTGTGTGGCCGCCACGGGTTGCTTTTTTATCGTCGATCTCGCGTTTTTCAGCTCCAACCTGCTCAAATTGTTCCAGGGCGGGTGGTTCCCGCTGCTGATTGGCGGCGCGGTCTTCACATTGATGATGACCTGGAAACGGGGCCGTTATCTGTTGAACGACAAATTGCGCTCCGACGCGATCGATCTGGTCAGTTTTCTCGATTCGGTTTTCATCAGCCCGCCAACGCGGGTCGATGGAACTGCTGTGTTCCTGAGCTCCGAGCATGGTGCGGTGCCCAATGCCCTGTTGCACAACCTCAAGCACAACAAGGTACTGCACCGCCAGAACCTGTTTGTGACGGTGCAAAACCATGAGGTTCCCTGGATCGGGCTGGATAAGCGCCTGCAGGTCGAATCGTTGGGGCACGACTGCTGGCAAGTGGTGATCCATTACGGTTTCAAGAACGACCCCGATGTGCCGCGCGCCCTGCAACTGCTGCGTGGGCGCGGCTGCGAAGTCGAGCCCATGACCACCAGCTATTTCCTTTCGCGCGATACGGTCATCCCGTCGATTGGCGGCGGCATGGCGCCGTGGCGCGAAAAGCTGTTTGCCCAGATGCACCGCAACGCCAGCGCGGCGGCCGACTTTCTGAACCTGCCCAACAACGCAGTGGTCGAGCTAGGCTCCAAGATCGAGCTGTGAGGCACGCTGCGGGGGGCTTTCACCTCTTTTGAAGTGTTTTTAGCCTCTTTCGCTTTACCCGTAAGCGCTATCAGCTATTATTTAAATAGCAATTTTGTGCAAGAGAGTGCTGCGTTGTGCAGCTTTGCCGCTGGCACGAGTAACCGGATGCTGCCCATGCGATTTTTCAAAGATCTGAGTCTGTCGGCCTTCACTGCCGGATTCGTAGCCGTGCTGGTGGGGTTCACCAGTTCGGTCGCCATCGTTTTCCAGGCAGCGCAGGCCTTCCATGCCACACCGGCGCAGGTCACTTCCTGGATGTGGGCCCTGGGTTTGGGCATGGGCTTGTGTTCACTGGTGCCCTCGCTGTGGCTGCGCAAGCCCGTCATGGTGGCTTGGTCCACGCCGGGCGCCGCCGTTCTGGCCACTGCGGGCATGGCTGGGGGCTTCAGCATGGCCGAGGCGATCGGTGCTTTCATGGTTTGCGCGGCGCTCATTACGGTGGCGGGCGTCACGGGCTGGTTCGAGCGCATCATGGGCCGCATCCCCATGGAAATCGCATCCGCCCTGTTGGCGGGGGTATTGGCGCGGTTTGGTCTGCAGGCTTTTGCTGCCGCGCAAACAGCCCTGCCGCTGATTTTGGTGATGCTGGCCAGCTATTTGGTCACGCGCCGACTGTTACCTCGTTATGCCGTGGTCGTCACTTTGGCCGTTGCTATTGCCTACGCGGCTTTGCAAGGCCAGATGGCCTGGTCGGCAGTTGCGTTCGAACTGGCCATGCCCCAATTCACTACGCCGCAGTTCACCTGGGGCGCGCTGGTCAGCCTGGCCTTGCCCCTGTTTGTGGTCACCATGGCGTCCCAGAATCTGCCCGGGGTGGCGGTTATGCGCGCCACAGGTTACGACATGCCGGTCTCGGGTTTGATCACCCTGACAGGCTTGGCGACGCTGGTGCTGGCACCCTTCGGTGCATTCGCTCTCAATTTCAGCGCCATCACGGCCGCCATCTGCATGGGCCCCGAAGCCGATGAAGACCCAAACCGGCGCTACACCGCCGCAGTCTCCTGCGGAGCGCTGTATGTTCTGATTGGTATTTTTGGTGCCGTGGTCACGGGCTTGCTGACGGCGTTTCCCAAGGAACTGGTGATTGGCATCGCCGGGCTCGCGCTGCTGGGCACCATCGGCAACGGCCTGGCTGTCGCCTTGCGCGACGAGGGGCACCGCGAAGCAGCCCTGATTACGTTTCTGGTCACCCTCAGTGGTGTAGTGATCGGAGGCATTGGATCGGCCTTCTGGGGCGTGGTGGCCGGCAGCGTTGCGCTGTTTGTGCAACAGTACGCACGACGCGGCACGGCATCCTGGTAACGCAGGGGCTGGGGCCCAACGCTCAAATCGTCATTTCCAAAGCCACACCATGCAACTGCTTTTCATTGCCGACCCACTCGAAGTCTTTAAAACCTACAAGGACACCACCTTCGCAATGATGCGCGAGGCCGAGCGCCGAGGGCACACGCTTGCGGCCTGCCAGCCGCAAGATGTCATGTGGGAGCGTGGTCGGCCCGTAATGGCCCAGGTGCGCGACATTGCGCTGACCGGACACGCCGAAGACTGGTTTCGTGTGCGCACGGAACGAGCGGTGGCCCTGGCAGATTTTGACGCTGTGCTCATGCGCAAGGACCCGCCCTTCGATAGCGAGTATTTCTATGCCACGCACCTGCTCGAGCAGGCTGAGCGCGATGGCGCACGGGTGTTCAACAAGCCGCGCGCCCTGCGCGACCACCCAGAAAAGCTGGCCATCATGGAGTTCCCGCAATTCATTGGCCCTACGCTGGTGACGCGCGATGCGCGCGACATCCAGCGCTTCCATGCAGAACACCGCGACATCATCCTCAAACCACTCGATGGCATGGGGGGCATGGGCATCTTTCGCGTAGGGCCGGATGGCATGAACCTGGGCAGCATCACGGAAACCCTGAACCGGGGTGGAGCACAAAGCCTGATGGTGCAGAAGTTCCTCCCCGAAATCGTCGAGGGCGACAAACGGGTACTCATCATTGGTGGTCGCCCCGTGCCGTTTTGCCTTGCGCGTATTCCCCAGGGCAGCGAAGTGCGTGGCAACCTGGCCACCGGCGGAAAGGGTGTGGCACGGCCGCTATCAGAGCGCGACTTTGAAATTGCCCACGCATTGGGCCCCATCTTGCAGGATCGTGGATTGCTCCTGGCCGGCGTGGATGTAATTGGTGACTATGTCACGGAAATCAATGTCACCAGCCCGACCTGCTTTCAGGAGATACAGCAGCAAACAGGCTGCGACGTAGCCTCCTTGTTCATCGATGCCCTGGAAGAAGCGACGAACAAGGAATAAAAGCGAAACTTGAGCCGCGGAGCCGAAATCCTGTGCTACAGTCGAGGGCTTCGCTGCACAGAAGTTCTTCCTAGGAAGAGCGATTGAGCCGATGTGGTCTGGGGGTTGAAGAGCCTGGGCTGAGATTGTTGAGAGGGGCGGATAAAAAATCTTCGGTTTTGCGTGGTGGGGAGTAAAAACCCGGTATACAATGCAAGGCTTCGCTGAACGGAAGTGCTGCTTGCGGTGCTGATGGGAAGTGAAAAGATGCAGGGGGTTAAAAGACCCCTTGTGTTGACAGGAAATAAAAAAACCTGTTATAATT
>NZ_BAAGQN010000031.1:0-34672 GCF_054783455.1 Simplicispira piscis | reverse complement strand
ACTTGTTTGACTTCTTCATGGCTCAATCCTCTCAGAGAAAAGAGCCTCCTCAAAACCCGGGGCGATTCACTGACCCCCAGGCGACAGCATCCTAGTGCAAACCCGCGAAAGGTTGGTGGGGTGTCGTCCTAGACTGCCGGACAAAGGAGTTTTTCATGCGTCCGCACCATGCTTTCTGGCCCGCCCGTCTTCCTGAAAAAATCACTGTTCCCGAGACATCTCTGTGGGATAACCTGGCCGTCAACGCTCGGCGCTACCCGGAGAAGAAAGCGTTGGTGTTTTTTGGCGCTGCGATCAGCTATCGCCAGCTGGCCGAAGGCGCTGAAAGATTGGCGGCCCAGCTGCATGCACTGGGTGTGCAGCGCGGGGACCGGGTGGTTTTGTGCATGCAAAACTGCCCGCAATTGGTGATGGCCCACTTTGCCATCCTGCGTGCCAATGCCGTGGTGGTGCCGGTCAACCCCATGAACCGCGCCGAGGAACTCAAGCACTACATTACCGACCCGCAGGCGCGTGTAGCCATCACCACGGCTGATCTGGCGGGCGAACTGGCAGCAGCCAGCAATGCCTTGCCGGCAGGGCAGGGCCTGACGCATCTGGTGGTCACGCACTACACCGATGCCTTTGACCCCACAGCACAGGGTGAGGATGCGCCGCCCGCCGCTTGGATAAGCTGGTTGACCGCAGCGCATGCCTTGCCTGCGCTGGCTGGTGGCGAAGTGCTGCGCTGGGAGAAGGCTTTGGCCTGCACTTTGCCTGCACCCGCGCATGCGGTGGGTGCTCGCGATCTGGCCATCCTGCCCTACACCAGCGGTACGACCGGCCTTCCCAAAGGATGCATGCACCTGCACCGCAGCATCATGCACAACGCCATTGCCAGTGCGCTATGGGGCTCGGGGTCATCCGAAAACGTCGCGCTGGCGGTTCTGCCCATCTTTCATATCACTGGCATGGTGAGCGTGATGCACACCACCATCTACAGTGGCGGCACACTGGTGCTGATGCCGCGTTGGGACAGGGATCTTGCAGGGCGCATGATTTCCCGCCACAAGGTGACCAACTGGACCAATGTGCCTACGATGATCATCGATTTGCTGGGAAGCCCGAATTTTGCGCAATACGACCTCAGCAGCCTTGTTTACATCGGCGGTGGGGGTGCCGCCATGCCGCAGGCTGTGGCCCAGCGCTTGCTGGACCAGTATGGTTTGCGCTATGCCGAAGGTTACGGTCTGACGGAAACTGCTGCGCCCTCGCATTCGAACCCGCCCGACGCACCCAAGCAGCAGTGTCTGGGGATTCCCTTCATGAGCACCGAAGCGCGCGTGGTCGATCCCGACACCCTGGCTGAGTTGCCGATGGGAGAGCAGGGGGAAATCGTCGTTCATGGGCCTGAAGTTTTTGAAGGTTACTGGAACCGGCCCGACGCTACGCAGGCCGCCTTCTTTGAAAGGGACGGCAAGCGTTTCTTTCGCACGGGAGACTTGGGCCATGTCGATGCCGATGGCTACTTCTTTTTGACGGACCGGCTCAAACGCATGATCAATGCGTCGGGTTTCAAGGTCTGGCCCGCCGAAGTCGAGGCTTTGATGTTTGGTCACCCCGCTATTCAAGAAGCCTGCGTGATTGGGACACGCGATGCCTACCGTGGCGAAAGCGTGAAGGCGGTGGTGGTACTGCGCAGCACCCACCAAGAGACGACTGAGCAGGAAATCATCGACTGGTGCCGTGCCAACATGGCTGCCTACAAGGCGCCGCGCACGGTGCAGATCGTGGACGCACTCCCTAAAAGCGGTAGTGGCAAAGTGATGTGGCGAGCCTTGCAGGAGGCCGAGGCGCCCGCGTCCTGATCCCTGCGACCCGTGGCAACGGGCGCTGACAGGCGTTACGGCAGGGGTGCAGTCAACTCCGCCAGATCCCTTTCGAGCAGTGAAGGCGCGCCCAGCTGTAATTCGATCAGGCGGCGCAGGTGGGTCACGCTGTCCAGGTCGATGCTGCGACACAGCAGGCCGACGCAATGGTTTTCGATGTGGGCCACTTCGACGGACATGGCGATGTGGTCGCTGGTGCTGGTCAGTGGCACGGTCAATTGGCACAGCGTGCCTGATTCCAGCGCGGTGCCCGGCGGAAGGGATACCAGGGCGCCTTTGAGCGACAAGTCCAGCACCTGCACGCTCAGCGTATTGGTTGCCGTGGCCAGCAAGGCCGGTGCATCAAAGTGCACGCGAATGAAATGGCGGCGTTCGTGGGGCATGGCAGGTGCGGTGCGGGGCTGTGGATAGCTGCCATGCTACACGCATGGGCCTTGCTCATGGGGGTTTTGCTGGGGCTCTTGTGCGATCTCTGTCGGGCTCGCTGAATGCCGCCCGCCCTGCGGTGTTCCTGCGCTGGCTGATGGGCGTTCAATGACTATAAAAATAAGAGCATTTAACGCTTGCTGAATAAGCGTTAGAGCCTGTTTTTATTCAAATTTCAGAGCTATTATCGATAGCGCCTTCCGGCGCCTGTGGCGTTATCTTCTACGGGGCAATGGTGTTGGCTATTCAGGCGGTTGTGGATGCAGATCATGGCCAGAGGAGGGGGCTCGCGCTACACTTGAAACCAGCCATGCGCGTCTGCCTGAATCAGGGCGCAACCTGTTTTCATCAACCCAAGGAGAGTTTCGATGTTCAAGCACATTCTGGTTCCTGTGGACGGTTCACCCACCTCCATGCTCGCGGTATCCAAGGCAGCAGGTTTGGCCAAGGCTTTTGGTAGCGCGGTGACGGTGTTGTATGTGATCGATCCGTATCCCTTCACGGGCGTGGGTGCTGATTTTGCCTACGGCCAGGCCCAGTACCTCAGCGCCGCGACGGCCGAGGCGAATACGGCACTTGATGCTGCGAAGATGGCCATGCTGGATGCCGGGGTGCAGGCGAATACCGTGGTGGGCGAGGGCCATGCGGTGCAGGAAGGAATTTCGCGTGCGCTGGAGAGCACCGGCGCCGATCTGCTCGTCATGGGCTCCCATGGTCGTCGCGGTATTGAAAAGCTGGTGCTGGGCAGTGTGACGCAGCGCGTTCTGGGACTGGTGCGTGTGCCTGTGCTGGTGGTGCGCGACTGATCGCCGTACCTTGGCATCTTGAAGAAAGGCGCCGTGGGCGCCTTTTTTAGGGGGTGCCCACGGCGTCGGTCAGCACGGGGGTTTCCCGATAGCGCTCTGGTAATAATGCCTGCAGATTGCGCAGTTTGGGCGCATCGTAGGTGGCAATGTAGAGGGCGTGAGGATTGCTGGTTGCGTAATCTTGGTGCCCCGGCTCGGCACGGTAAAACGCGGTGAGCGGCACAACCTCGGTTGCGATGGGGGCGCCCAGTACGGCGGCAGCGTCGAGCTGTGCGATATAGGCTTGGACCACATTGCGCTGGGCGTCGTCCGTGTAGAACACGGCAGAGCGGTACTGTGGCCCCAGGTCTGGCCCCTGGCGGTTGCGTTCCGTGGGGTCATGCGCGACCGAGAAGAAAACCTGCAAGACCTCTCCCAACGTGATCTGCTTCGGGTCGTAGGTGATCTGTACGGCCTCTGCGTGGCCGGTATTCCCGCTGCTGACCGCCGGGTAGTTGGCCTGTTCCGGTGTGCCGCCGGTATAGCCCGAGACGGCATTGAGCACTCCGCGCGTGTGCTGAAAAACGGCTTGTACCCCCCAGAAGCACCCACCCGCCAGCACCACGCTGGCGTGCGCAGCACTTTGCAGCCCCATTGCTGCAGGCCCTGCGGGCGCGGGTAGCAGCCGCGCTGGCTGCGCGCGTGCGGCAAAGGCCGCATACAGCAGCGCCAGCACCACCAGTGCAGCGCCCAAAGCGATCAGCCGCGGGGCGCGCAGGCTCGCGGGCGAATCGTCAGTGGGTGGAGGGGTTGCAGGCATGGGGCGCTCAGATGCGCTCGAAGATTGCCGCAATACCCTGGCCGCCGCCAATGCACATGGTCACCAGCGCGTAGCGGCCCTGGATGCGCTGCAGTTCGTGAATAGCCTTGACGGTGATGAGAGCACCGGTGGCGCCGATGGGGTGGCCCAGCGAAATACCCGAGCCGTTGGGGTTGACCTTGGCTGGGTCCAGTCCCAGGTCGCGCGTCACGGCGCAGGCCTGGGCGGCAAAGGCCTCGTTGGCTTCGATCACATCCAGGTCGTTCACCGTCAGGCCCGCTTTCTTGAGTGCCAGCTGTGTGGCGGGCACTGGGCCAATGCCCATGTACTTGGGGTCTACGCCGGCGTGGGCATAGGCCACGAGGCGCGCCAGGGGCTTGGCGCCACGCGCTTTGGCGGTATCGGCATCCATCAGCACCACGGCGGCAGCGGCGTCGTTGATGCCCGAGGCGTTGCCAGCGGTCACCGTGCCGTTTTCCTTGAGGAAAACAGGCTTGAGCTTGGCCAGGTCTTCCATGGTGGCGCCGGGGCGGAAATGCTCGTCGGTGGCGTACTGCACGTCACCTTTTCTGCTCTTCAGGGTGACGGGCACGATCTGGTCTTTGAACAGACCGTTTTGTGTGGCGCGCTCGGCGCGGTTGTGGCTCTCCACGGCCAAACGGTCCTGGTCTTCGCGGGTGATGCCCCATTTTGCGGCGATGTTCTCGGCTGTGACCCCCATGTGGATGTTATGGAACGGGTCGTGCAGCGCGCCCATCATCATGTCCACCATCTTGGTGTCGCCCATGCGGGCGCCCCAGCGCATGTTCAGGCTGGCAAAGGGTACGCGGCTCATGTTCTCGGCGCCGCCGCCAATGGCTACATCGGCATCGCCCAGTTGGATGCTTTGTGCAGCCGACACGATGGCTTGCAGGCCCGAACCGCACAGGCGGTTGACGTTGAACGCAGGCGTGCCTTCGCCACAGCCGCCGTTGATGGCTGCCACGCGCGAGAGGTACATGTCCTTGGGCTCGGTGTTGACCACATGGCCAAACACCACATGCCCCACATCCTTGCCTTCCACGCTGGCGCGCGCCAGCGATTCACGCACGACAAGTGCGCCCAGTTCGGTGGGGGCTACGTCTTTAAGGCTGCCACCAAAGGTTCCAATGGCGGTGCGCACGGCACTGACGACGACGACTTCACGGGTCATGGTTCAATCCTTTTAAGGTAAAAAATGGGTCTAACGCAATATGGGTAAGCGCGAGTAGCTATCAAAAACAAAGTGATTGCGGCTCAGGCGTCCCGCACATCAGCGACGGGTTGGGTGCCGAAGTCGGGCCGATTGAGCCAGCCCAGAACCTGGGTGGCCGCATCGTGCGCGCTGCTGAGCATGCCGCTGCGCTGGAGCTGTGCGAAGTTCTGCACATCCGGAAAAGCATCCGGGTGGGCCGAGCGCAGTTGCACCTGCATGTCTGTGTCGATCACGCCGGGCGCCAGAGAGCAAACACGGGCGCCGTGGGGTTTGCGTTCTTCATCCAGCGCCATGCAGCGCGTGAAATGGTCCATGCCAGCCTTGGCCGCGCAGTAGGCCGCCTGCGACGCCATGGGGCGGCGGCCCAGGCCTGAGGAAATGTTCAGCACCTTGCGGGGCAGGTTCCAGTCGTCCGTGGCACCCAGGAATGCTGCGCACAGCAACATGGGGGCCTCGAGCCCCACGCGCAAAGCCACTGCCAAGTCGCCCGGCACGCTGGCCGAAAGAGGGGCAATAGGCGGTATCACGCCTGCGTTATTGATGAGGGTGGCGCTGGCAAAACGGTCTGCGGTGGCTGTCTGCAACCAGTCGCGCAGCTGTTGTGCGGCCGGTTCGGCATGGGTCAGATCCAGCTCCCATTGCAGGAGCGTGGCGCCTTTGGCCGCGGCTTCACGGGCTAAAACGGGATTGGCGGTGCGCGAGATGCACAGCAGCGTGTTCCCGGGTTGCAGCAACTGGTGCGCCATGGCCAAACCCATGCCGCGCGAGGCTCCCGTCAGGATGGTGAGGTGTTGAGACATGACCCTATGGTACCCCTCTTGCCGCGCAACGCGCTGCGCTGCGCCACGGCCCTTCAGTGGTGGCGCACGGGGAAAACGCCGGTGCTTTCAGCGCCTGCACAGGAACCGGATGGCACCCGCATCAGAATGGCGCAGGCGATGCAAACTCCATCCACTGGCCTGTGGCGGGGTGTTCGAAGGCGAGCCATGTCGCATGCAGCAGCAAGCGGGGTGACCTGGCGCAGACGGCAGGGTCTGCATACAGGGCATCGCCCAAGATGGCATGGCCGACAGCGGCCAGGTGCACGCGCAACTGGTGTGTGCGACCGGTCACGGGTTCCAGCGTAATGCGCGAGGTGTCAGCCGCTGCATCGTGCGTCATAACTTGCCAGCGGGTTTGGCTGGGCTTGCCGGTGGTGGAGTCGATGACCCGCAGCGGGCGGCGTTCCCAGTCTGCGGCAATGGGAAGATCAATGCTGCCCCAGGCACCGTCTGGCAAAGCCTCCATGCGGCCCGCCACGATGGCCTGGTAGCGCTTGTGCACCTGGCGCAACTCGAACGCCCGGCTCAGACGCCGCTGTGCCTCGGGGCTGCGGGCCATCAGCACCAGGCCCGAGGTGGCCTGGTCCAGGCGGTGCACGATGAGCGCTTCGGGCCACTGTTGCTGGGCGCGGCGGCTCAGGCAGTCCTGCTTGTCCGGGCCACGCCCGGGCACACACAGCAGGCCTGCTGGTTTGTCCAGAACGAGAATCTCTGCATCGGCATGCATGCAGACCACCTCGCCCGCAGTCAGCGGCAGGCTCTCAGGCGTCGCCATTGACCAGCCGGTCTACGGTGTCGCAGAGCTCCTGCACGTCGTTGGGCTTGTGGATCAGGGCGCGGGCGCCTGCGGCCAGCGCGCTGTGTTCGATCTCGGCGGTGACATGGCCCGAAGCCAGTGCCACCGGCAGGTCCGCGCGGATCTCGCGCACCTCGCGCAGCAGATCCACGCCCGAATAGCCAGGCATGTTGTAGTCGGTGACCAGCAGATCGAACTTCTGCGGGGCGGCGCGCAAGGCTGCAGCGGCTTCGCGGGGATCCGTGAAACCGCTGACTTCGTAACCGCGCCGCCGCAGCAGGCGCTGCACCAGAAAAACCAGTGCCTGATCGTCGTCCACGTACATCACATGGCGGCTGCGCTGCGGCATGGCGGATGCGGTGATGTTTGTGGTGACGGGCGGCGTTGCCGGTTCGGTGCCGGCATGCGTCTGCGCCGAGGGCATGGCCGCCGGAAAGTACAGGGTGAAAAGGGTGCCCTTGCCCGGTGTGCTTTGCACATCGACCGCTCCGGCATGGTTGCCCATCACCCCATGCACGACGGACAGGCCCAGCCCCGTCCCTTGGCCGACAGGCTTGGTCGTGAAGAAGGGTTCAAAAACCCGCTCAATCGTGGAGGCATCCATCCCAGGGCCGTTGTCGCGCACGGTGATGGCCACATAGTCGCCGGGCGCCACACCGAGCCGTTCACACAGGCGCTGGTCTGGACGGGCAGGGGTAGCGGCTACCTGCACGATGCCCCGGTTCGTGCCCAGTGCGTGGATGGCGTTGGTGCACAGGTTGAGCAAGGCCTGCTCTACCTGGGTCGGATCGGCCAGCACCGGGGGCATGTCCCTCGGTAGATCCATGTGCAACTCGACCGTGGGGGGCAAGGTGACGCGCAGCAGGCGCTCGGTGTCATGCATGGCCTCAGCCAGCGCGACGGCTGTGCGCCGGGGCGGTTCGTTGCGGCTGAAGGTCAGGATTTGCCGCACCAGGTCGCGCGCGCGGCGGCCGGCTTTTTCGATCTCGATCAGGCTCTCGAGCACTGGAGACTGGCTTCCGCAGTCGGCCTTGGCCAGTTCCACGTTGCCCAGGATGGCGCCCAGGATGTTGTTGAAGTCGTGCGCAATGCCTCCGGCCATTGTGCCGATGGCTTGCATTTTGTGCGACTCGCGCAGTTGGGCTTCCAGCTCGGTGCGGTGCGCCTCGGCCTTCTTGCGGCCGGTAAGGTCGCGCGCAAAGACCGTGGTGGTTTCTCCTTCGGCATGGCGCTCGAAGGACACGCTCACCTCGACCGCCAGTTCGCGGCCGGCCGCCGTGCGTGCGGTCATCTCGCCCAGCAGGGCCTGGGTGGCCAGTTGGGCAAACCCCAGGGCCTGCACCGCGTCGGGCAGAAATCGGCCCAGTGGGCTGCCCAGCGCGTCGCTCGTACTGCACTGGAACAGCGCCGCTGCCGTGGGGTTGAAAACGGTGATGCGCTGGTGCTGGTCCACGCAGATGATGGCGTCCAGGGCAGAGTTAATGACGGCTTCCAGGCGCTTTTCGCTGGCGTGCAGTTGCTCGTTGCGTTCTTGCAAGGCCTGGCGCTCGGCCAGCAGCGGGCTTTGATCGATCACGGCGCACAAAAACTGGTGCACTGGTGCGTCGCTTTCCTGGGCCACTTCGATGCAGGCAATGTGCAGGTCGCCCGTAATGTGCCCTTCGCTACCGATCAAAAAAACGATCTCGGTCACCTCGCTGTGGCCTTGGTGGCGTGCGGTGTGAAAGGCGTCCTGGACCCGGCTGCTATCGCGGGCATGCAGGAATGGCATGAGTGCCGTGAGCGGGCGATCCTGCTCGGTGGGCTGGAACGAACGGTGTGCCATGGCATTGGCCTGGACCACCACGTCATATTCGTCCAGCACCATGAGCGCCAGCGGTACGCTGGAAAACAAGGCTTCGAAGCGCTCGGATGCGCTCTCGGCGGCAGCCTGGCTGTACTGCAGAACCTTGTTTTGCGCTTCCAGCTCTGCCTGGTAGGCACGCAGCTCGGCGATCAGCCCGGGCAGGGCCTCCTGGGGCTGCAATGCGATCCTTTCATCGGGCGCGCTGGGCTCTGGCGAGGGGGTATCACCCGGACCGTCGCGCGGGGACTGGGCGTGCAGCAGAAAGGACAGGTCAGGAAGGCTCATGGGCGAAGGGGCTCCGGCCTCGGTAGATGTCCCCGCGCAGCGAGGCCGCGGCCTGTGCAGGCGAGTGTACGCCCGCGCAGGCCTGCAAGTGCAAGGATCAGCGGCGCACGGAAACCAGCTCGACCTCGAAGTTGAGCGTGGTGTTGGGCGGAATCACGCCGCCCGCACCGCGCTCGCCGTAGGCAATGGCGGGTGGGCAGGTCAGCTTGGCCTTGCCGCCGGGTTTCATGCGCTGCACGCCTTCGGTCCAGCAGGGAATCACGCGGTTGAGCGGGAACTCAGTGGGTTCGCCGCGCTTGTACGAACTGTCGAACTCCTTGCCGTCCAGGAACGTGCCCTTGTAGTGCACCTTGACGGTGTCCGTGGCCTTGGGCGAATCGCCGTTGCCGTCTTTTAGCGATTCATAAACCAGGCCGCTGGCCGTGGTGGTGGGGTCTGCAGCCTGGACAGAGGTGAAGGGGGTAGCCAGCAGGCCGACGAGTACAAGGGCGGAAGAAATGCGCACGGGTTGTCCTTGAAACAAAAAGAAGGGATAGAAAAAATCGGAACTCCATTGTGCTCGGCAGTACGTGTTGGGCTGCGAGCGGCGCGCCAGTGTAAAGGGCTTGGCGCCGTGGCTGGCGCCAAGAAGATGGGGCGCGTTAACAAGCGTTAATGCGCAGCGGCTTGCAGCCCGCAACACTGCACTTGCGGCCGATGGGTGCCGAGTGTTTGTTTTTGCGGAGACGATGGATGCGTTCATATAGCGACCACAGCGGACTGGCTCGGAGGACTTTTTTGGGTGGTCTTGCGACGGGGGGCGTGGGTATGGCGGCGGCGCAGGCGGCGCCACCACGGCCACTGGCCGCCCGCTTGCCCGATGCGATGACCCGCCCCGGTGGGGCCGATCTGCCGTACGGCCTGCCCGCCGTACACGAGGTGCAGGTGGAGCGGACCTTGTCCACTGTGGCAGGCTTTCCGGTGTGGCGCACGCCGCTGCAGCACCAGCGCGGCATCATTACCCCCAGCGGTCTGCACTTTGCAGTCCACCATAACGGTGTGCCTGACATTGCGCCGGAGCGCCACACGCTGAATGTGCACGGGCTGGTGCACAAGCCGCTGCGCTTTGATCTGGAGCGCCTGCTGCGCTATCCCATGGTCGGCCGCGTGCATTTTCTGGAATGCGCGGGCAATTCAGCCGCCAATGCGCTGTCGCCCACGGCACTGGACCAGACGCTGGGAGAGATTGCGGGCGAGGTGTCGTGCTCGGAGTGGACGGGCGTGCCGCTGGCCTATCTGCTGAACGAAGCGGGCTTGAAGGACAGCGCCCAATGGGTGGTGGCCGAAGGTGCTGACGGCGGATCGCACAGCCGCAGTCTGCCGCTGAAGGCGCTGCTGGAGCACGGCATGGTGGCGCTGTACCAGAACGGTGAGCGGCTGCGACCTTCTCAAGGCTACCCCATGCGCCTGTTCATGCCGGGCTGGGAAGGCAATGTCAACGTGAAATGGCTGCACCGGCTGGAGGTGACTGACGTGCCTGCGTACACCAAGGACGAGTCGGGCCTGTACACGCAAGTGCTGGCCGATGGGCGGATCGAGCGCTTTGCGTTCCACATGGAGGTGAAGTCGGTGATCACGCACCCCTCAGGCCAGCAGCGTTTGCCTGAGCCCCATGGGTTTTACGAAATCTCAGGGCTGGCCTGGTCGGGCCGGGGGCGCATCGCGCGTGTGGATGTGTCCGTGGACGGAGGCCGCACCTGGGCTGCGGCGCAGTTGCACGGCCCGGTGCTGGACCGGGCCTTTACGCGCTTCACGCTGCCCTGGCAGTGGAACGGCCGCAAGGCCGACCTGATGAGTCGCGCTACCGACGAGCATGGTCGCACACAGCCACTGCGCAGCGAATGGAAGCGGCGCTATGCCATGCACTCGTTCAACCACTACAACGCGGTGCAGGCCTGGCGCGTGCAAGCCGATGGCCGCGTGGATAACGTCTATGCGTGAAGACCTGTGCAGCCAGTTGCTGCTCGCAGGGCGTGCCACCCTGCGGCGGGGCGTGGCTGTGGCGATGGTGGTGGGACTGCTGAGTACAGGCAGAGCCAGCGAGACCCAGGTACCATCCGCTGTGACTCCTGCACCAGCAGCGCCGCCACATGTCATCGGTTTAGGCCAGGCGCTCTCGCCTGCCGACATCGATCGCTACGCCATCACCGTCTTCCCCAACGGCCGCAATCTGCCACCCGGCCGGGGCAGCGTGGAGCAGGGCGCGCGGCTGTATGCCATGCACTGTGCCGCCTGCCACGGTGCACAGGGCATCGAAGGGCCTGCCGCACGGCTGGCCGGAACGGATGGTTTCATCGGCTGGAGCGACCCGCTACGGCCCCTGCGTGTGCGCAAGTACCCGTTGCAGGTGCTGTCGGTGGGCGCGATGTGGCCTTATGCCACGACGGTGTTCGACTATGTGCGCCGGGGCATGCCGATGCACGCGCCCAAGAGCCTGACCGATGACGAGGTGTACGGCATCACCGCGCACCTGCTGCATCTGAACGGGTTGGTGGCAGGTGACGCCGTCATGGACAAGGAAAAATTGCCCCAAGTGGTGATGCCAGGGCGGGATCGCACGGTCAGTGCGTGGCCACAGGAACGCTGAAAATTCTCAAACGCCGCGTGACGCTTCCACCATGCCCAGCCGTGCCCGGATGCGTGATAGCGACACCGGCGAAATGCCCAGGTAGCTGGCCACATGGTGCTGCGGCAGGTGGGGCGTTAAATCACCGTGTGTAGCGAGAAAAGATTGGTAGCGCACCTCGGGCGGGTGGCTCAACAACTCGGCTTCGCGCTGCGCGTGTTGCTGAAATACATAGCCCAGGGCTTCTTCCAGCAAGGGGGCGATGTGGGGAAAGCTGCGTTGCCACTGCTGCAAGGTGGCATAGGCCAGCTCCACGGCTTCTACAGGTGCCAGTGCCTCGATGGCGTAGGGGCTGGGCAGCGCCAGAGGCGGCAGATTGCCGGCCACCCAGCTGCCGGTGTCGTGGAACGACCGGTTGCGCTCGGTCCCTTGTTCGTTCAGGTAGAACAGCCGCACCACGCCGCTGCGCACCTGCCAGCAGCGCGTGCTGATCTCGCCCGCCTGCTGCAGCAATGTACCCGCGCCGAAATGGCGGCGGGGCAGGGCCTGCCACAACGCAGCCAGTACAGGTTCAGACTGGACCAGCGCTTCCAGCACAGGCGGCTGGCAAACGGTGCAGGCGCTGGTGGTCGAGGTCACTGCGTTCAAGCGTAGTCAGACACCGGGATGCAGCTGCAGCTCAGGTTGCGGTCACCCCACACGTTATCCACCCGGCCCACCGGCGACCAGTATTTGTTGCTGCGCAGGGCGGCCACGGGGTAGGCGGCGGTCTCGCGGGCATAAGGGCGGTTCCATTCGGCACCCAGCAGGCTTTCAGCGGTGTGCGGCGCGTTCTTGAGCGGGTTGTTGTCCTGCGGCCAGGCACCTGATTCGATCTGCCGGATTTCATTGCGGATGGCGATCATCGCGTCGATGAAACGATCGATCTCGAACAGATTTTCGCTCTCAGTGGGTTCCACCATCAGCGTGTTGGGCACCGGGAAGCTCAGCGTGGGCGCGTGAAATCCGTAGTCAATCAGGCGCTTGGCCACGTCTTCGGCCATCACGCCGCTGGTGTCCTTGAGCTGGCGCAGATCCAGGATGCACTCGTGCGCCACATGGCCGTTTTCGCTCGCGTAGAGCGTGGGGTAGTGGTCCTTCAGGCGTGCGCTGATGTAGTTGGCAGAGAGGATGGCCGCTTCGGTGGCGGCCTGCAGGCCTTCGGCCCCCATCATGCGGATGTACATCCAGGAAATCGGCAGCACAGCGGCATTGCCCAGCGGGGCTGCGGACACAGCGCCCACGCCACCCGCCAAACCCGCCGTAGCATGGCCGGGCAGGTAAGGCACCAGGTCTTGCACCACGCACACGGGGCCTACGCCGGGGCCGCCGCCGCCGTGCGGGATGCAGAAGGTCTTGTGCAGGTTCAGGTGGCTCACGTCACCGCCAAATTCGCCGGGGGCGGCCACACCAACCAATGCATTCATGTTGGCGCCGTCTACGTAGACGCGGCCACCATGCTGGTGCACCAGTTCGCACAGTTCTTTGACCTGCGTTTCAAACACGCCGTGCGTGCTGGGGTAGGTGATCATCATGCAGGCCAGCTGTGCGCTGTACTGCTCGCATTTGGCCTGGAGATCGGCCATGTCCACGTTGCCGTTGTCGTCGCACTTGGTCACCACCACCTGCATACCCACCATCTGCGCACTGGCAGGATTGGTGCCGTGCGCGCTGCTGGGGATCAGGCAGATGTTGCGATCGTTGTGGCCCTGGGCTGCATGCCAGGCCTTGATGGCCAGCAGCCCTGCGTATTCACCTTGACTGCCCGCATTGGGCTGCAGGCTCACGCCGGCATAGCCTGTGGCCTGGCACAGCCAGGCGCTCAGCTGCTCGTCCAGAAGGCGGTAGCCCTCCAGCTGGTGGGCCGGTGCGAAGGGGTGCACGTTGGCAAACTCGGGCCAGGTGATCGGAATCATCTCGCTGGTCGCGTTGAGCTTCATGGTGCATGAACCCAGCGGAATCATGCAGCGGTCCAGCGCCAGGTCCTTGTCCGACAGCTGGCGGATATAGCGCAGCATGGCCGTCTCAGAGTGGTGCGTGTTGAACACCGGGTGCGTGAGGTAGGGGCTGGTGCGGCGCAGCGCGCTGGGGATCAGCGACTCCACGCCCTGTTCAAAGGCGTCGAAGCTGGGCAGTGCCTGGCCGTCTTTGGCGAAAATCTTCCACAGCAGCGCGATGTCTTCGCGCGTGGTGGTTTCGTCCAGCGAGATGCACAGGTAATTTTCGAAGTAAATGCGCAGGTTAACGCCCATCTGTACTGCGCGAGCAGCTATTGTTTTGGTAGCACCATCGGTTTTCAGGCTGACGGTATCAAACGTGGCCTGTGCCCGCACTGGGGCGCCCAATTGCTCCAGGCCCTTGGTCAGGATGGCGGTGTAACTGGCGACCCGTTGCGCGATGCGGCGCAGGCCTTGCGGGCCGTGGTACACGGCGTACATGCTGGCGATTACTGCAGGCAGTACTTGCGCGGTGCAGATGTTGCTGGTGGCTTTTTCGCGGCGAATGTGCTGCTCGCGGGTCTGCAGTGCCAGGCGGTAGGCCGGCTTGCCATGGACGTCCACGCTGACGCCCACCAGGCGACCGGGCATGGAGCGTTTGAAGTCGTCGCGGCAGGCCATGTAGGCTGCGTGCGGGCCGCCCGCACCCATGGGCATGCCAAAGCGTTGTGTGGTGCCCACCACAATGTCGGCGCCCCACTCACCGGGCGGGGTGATGAGCGTGAGGGCCAGCAGGTCGGCGGCGGCAATGAAGGCGGCCTGTTTGCCATGGGCCTTTTCCACGTCGGCGCGCAAGTCGTCGATGCGGCCGCTGGTGGCGGGGTACTGGGCCAGCACGGCAAAGTACTCGCCTTCCAGGGCGGCGTTCCATTCCTCCAGCGAGTTGGCCAGCACCACCTCAATGCCCATGGGGGCGGCACGGGTCTGGATGACCTCAATGGTTTGTGGATGGGCATCGCCCGCCACGATGAAACGGTGGCTTTTGCTTTTGACCGAGCGCTTGGCCAGCGTCATGGCCTCGGCGGCGGCCGTGGCTTCGTCGAGCATGGAAGCGTTGGCAATGGGCATGCCGGTAAGGTCGCACACCATGGTCTGGAAGTTGACCAGGGCCTCCATGCGGCCCTGCGAAATTTCGGCCTGGTAGGGCGTGTAGGCCGTGTACCAGGCGGGGTTCTCCAGGATGTTGCGCAAGATCACGCCGGGCGTGTGCGTACCGTAGTAGCCCTGGCCGATGAAACTTTTGAGGACCTGGTTGCGTGATGCAATCGCCTTGAGCTCGGCCAGCGCCGCAGCTTCCGATGCCGGGGGCGGCACATCCATGGCGCGGCTGCGCGCGATGGAGCGCGGCACGATGGAGTCGATGAGTGCGCGGCGCGAGGCCTCGCCGATCACCGACAGCATGTGCGCTTCATCGGCCGCATCGATGCCAATGTGGCGGGGCAGAAACTCGGTGGTGTTTTCGAGTGCGGACAAGGGCAGGGCGGCAGGCATCTGCATGGCGGGAACCAGTCTGAAAGGCTATTAAAAAGAGAGCATCTTGCGCTTGTTTCTAAAAGAATTCAGGCACTTTATATTTTGAAAGTGCCTGAATTCAAGCGCGAACTGCTATGGTTTTTGTTGTCGTGACGCTCAGGCGCTGGCGGCAAAGCTCGAATAGGCGGTCTCGTCCATCAGGGTGTCGAGCTGCGACGGGTCCGACAGCTTGACCTTGAAGAACCAGCCAGCGCCCAGCGGGTCGGTGTTGGCCAACGAGGGGTCGGCGCGCAGGGCCTCGTTCACTTCCACCACTTCGCCCGCGACGGGAATGTAGATGTCGGCAGCGGCCTTGACGGACTCGACCACACCGGCCACGTCACCCTGGGCAAAGCTGGCGCCCACGGCGGGCAGATCGACGAAAACAACGTCACCCAGGGCATCCTGGGCGTGCACGGTAATGCCCACCACGGCGGCGTTGGTGTCGGCAATGTTGATCCACTCGTGGTCTTTGGAAAATTTGACGGTCATGGGATGTCTCCTGGAAAGATGATGGAAAGGGGAATGTAGCCGCTGCTTATTCCATTTCTAAATCAAGCGATGACTTTGTCGGCTTCGCGTATTCGATTGATTGAAAAACGGAATGCCCTGGCGGTCAGCCGCGGTAATAGCGTGTGGGAACGAAAGGTGTGGTGCTGACCTTCATGGGCACGGGCTTGCCGCGCACCATGGCAAAAATCTCGGTTCCTGTCGCGGTGTAGTCCGGGCCGACGTAAGCGATGGCTATGGGTTGATTGAGCGAAGGGCTCAGCAGCCCACTGGTCACCTGGCCGATCTCCTGACCGTCCATGTTTTCCAGTACGGCGGGCTCGCGCACTGGCACGCGCTCAGTGGCGACCAGGCCGACGCGCTTGCGCGTGAGGCTGGCGGGGTTGTCCAGTTGCGCCAGCACCTTGTCGGCGCCCGGGAAGCCCCCGGCGCGTGCGCCGCCGGTGCGCCGCACTTTTTGTATGGCCCAGTTCAAGCCTGCTTCCACGGGGGTGGTGGTGGTGTCCATGTCGTTGCCATACAGGCACAGCCCCGCCTCCAGGCGCAGCGAGTTGCGTGCGCCCAGGCCAATGGGCTTGACCTCGGGTTGCGCCAGCAGGGCGCGGGCCAGGGTTTCGGCCTGCGTGGCGGGCACGGAGATTTCAAAGCCGTCCTCGCCGGTGTAGCCGCTGCGGGTGACAAAGCAGGTGCAGCCTGCAATGGTGAAGTTGCCCCCCGTCATGAACACCAGTTGCTCCACGCCGGGTGCCAGGCGGGCCAATGCCGTGGCGGCCTGCGGGCCTTGCAGGGCGAGCAGGGCGTGGTCGGGCATGGGGACCACCTGGCAGCGCATGCCGATGCGTTCCTGGAGGTGGGCAATGTCGCCCACCTTGCAGGCGCCGTTGACGATGACGAAGATCTCGCCATTGCCTTTGTTGAAGAACATCAGGTCGTCGATGATGCCGCCCTCGTCATTGAGCAGCAGGCCGTAGCGCTGTTTGCCCACGGGCAGGTCGATCACGTCCACCGGCATCAGGGTCTCGAATGCGGCAGCGGCATCGCGCCCCACCAGGTGCAGCTGGCCCATGTGCGACACATCGAACAGGCCCGCGGCCTGGCGGGTGTGCAGATGCTCGGCCATCAGGCCTGCGGGGTACTGCACGGGCATGGAATAACCGGCAAAGGGCACCATGCGGGCGCCCAGTTCGATGTGCAGTGCGTTGAGCGGCGTGGTGAGCAGGGGGGCGGTGGCAGACATGGCGGACTCCGGGGCAAATAGGGGCCACAGCCCATGGGGCTGCGGGATTTGCCTGCTGTCCGCTTTACCTGAGAGATTCGCCGCAACGCCCTGGCTGGCCGTGCGGTTTGCTCCTTCGGTGGATGGCCTGCACCTGGGGCGCGGACATCTCTCTCCAGCTAGGGTACGCCGGCATCGTTGCGGGCGTTTGTCAGTCCTTTTGCCTGAGCGTTCGGCGGGGGCCTGCGCCTTCGGCGGCGCCGCTCGTGCTTCGTGGTGAAGTGCGGGGCGCTCTCTCCTGACCGGGCGAATTCTACCTATTTTGCATAGACGATATCGCGCAAACTCAGCGAAATCGACGGAAAGTACGTGATGAGCAGTAGGCAGCCCAGGATCACCAGCACGAACGGCAGCAGGCTCCCGACGATGCGGTCCAGCGAGATGCGTGCCACGGTGCATGCAGCAAACAGGTTCACGCCAAAGGGCGGCGTAACCATGCCCAGCGCCAGGTTCACCACCATGATCAGGCCGAAATGCACCGGGTCCACACCAAAATGCTGGGCCACGGGCGCCAGGATGGGCGCCAGCACAATGATGGCTGCGCTGGTCTCGATAAACATGCCGATGAAGAACAGCGCCGCGTTCACGCCCAGCAGAAACAGCGCAGGTGACTGCAGCACCGCTTCGAGCCAATGACCAATGGCGTCGGGGACGCCCGCGCGGGTGATGAGAAAGGCAAACAGGCCCGCGTTGGCGATGATGAACATGATCACCGAAGACGAAATGACCGAACGCCGCAGCACGGCCGCCAGGCTTTTGATGCCGATTTCCCGGTAAATCAACACCCCCACCACCAGCGCATAGAACACCGCCACGGCCGAGGCCTCAGTGGGCGTGAAAACGCCGCCGTAGATGCCGCCCAGGATGATGACGGGCATGAAGAGTGCCCAGCCCGCCTGCAGCGTGGCGCGGCCCAGCGGCATGCGGCCTTCGCCATCGTTCTTGCCCCAGCCCTTCCACTTGCAATACGCCCAGACGAACAGCATCAGCGCGCCGCTGATCAAGAGGCCTGGGCCAAAACCGGCGATGAACAGCTCGCCGATCGACACCTCGGCGCTCACGCCGTACAGGATGAGCGGAATCGACGGCGGGATGATCACGCCCAGCTCGGCGCTGGTGGCCTGCAGGGCGGCGGCATAGCTGGTCGGGTAGCCGTGCTTGATGAGCGCCGGGATCAGGATGGCTCCAATGGCAAAGGTGGTGGCCACCGACGAGCCCGAAACGGCGGCAAAAATCATGCACGTGAGCACGCAGGTCATGGGCAAGCCGCCTTGCACACCGCCCACCAGGCTTTTGGCAAACTCGACCAGTCGGCGTGAGATGCCGCCTGCTTCCATCAGGTTACCGGCCAGGATGAAGAAGGGAATGGCCGCCAACGGAAACTTGTTGATGGCGCCAAACATCTCCTTGACGGAGATGAGCATGTGGGCGTTGGACGCCTGGATGCCGAGGATGGATGCCAGCCCAATCGACACCGCAACGGAGATGGTGAGCGCAAAGCACAGCACCATGGTGGAGATCATGACAACGCTCATTGCGCGGTCTCCAGTTCCATGCGGCGCGGGTCGATCAGGTTGCCCACAATGCCCAGGGCGCTGAACACGCCACCCACTGGGAGTGCCACATAGGCCCAGAACATCGACAGCGACTCCAGGCCCGCCATGGTCTGCACGCGGCCGCGCAATGCGTAGTCCCAGCCCCACCACACGATGATGGCAATGAGCATGAGCGCTGCCAGCGCCACCACACCATCGAGCACACGGCGCAGGCGCGGCGGGCTCCAGCGGTAAAGCACATCCACACTCACCATGGCCCCTTGGCGGAAGGCCGTGGGGATGGCCAGAAACACCATCCAGATCAGGCTGAAGCGGATCAGTACCTCGGTCCACTCGGCTGGCTGCTCCAGCACGAAGCGCATGATGATCTGGAACATGCCCAGCGCAGCCGCCAGGACCAGCATGGCGCAGGCACACCACAGGGAAAGGGCACTGGTCCAGCGCTCAAAGGTCAGGAAGGCGGTTTTCATGGGGCGCAGTCGCCAGGTTCGCAGTCGGTGTCGTGATTTCAAATGAAAACGCCCGTTATCTTAATAGATACGGGCGCTAATTGCTACAATAAATGTAGCTAAATCACTTGTAGTTGCGGATTTTGTCCAGGTTGGCCTTGCCGAACTGCTTTTCAAACTCGGCGTTCACGGGCGCCAGTGCAGCGACAAACTTGGCTTTGTCGATGTTGTCGATCACGGTCATGCCCTTGGCGCGCAGATCGGCCACGCCCTTGGAATCGTCCTCGTCCACGCGCGCGCGGTTCGCTTTCGTGCCTTCCTTGGCCGCATCGAGGAAGGCCTGCTTGTCGGCCGCCGAGAGCTTGTCGAATGACGCCTTGTTCATCAGGAAGATGCAGGGCGAATACACGTGCCCGGTCAGCGTGAGGTGCTTTTGTACCTGGTCGAACTTGGCCGAGATGATGACCGGCAGCGGGTTCTCTTGCCCATCGACCGTGCCCTGCTGCAGCGCGGTGAAAACTTCCGGGAAGGCCATGGGGGTGGTGATAATGCCAAAACCCTTGTAGGCGGCGATGTGCACCGGGTTCTCCATGGTGCGCATCTTCAGGCCCTTCAAGTCCTCGGGCGTGTTCACATCACGCTTGCTGTTGGTCATGTGGCGGAAACCGTTTTCCGCCCAGGCCAGCGCCTTGAAGCCCTTGGCGTCGAACTTGGTCAGCATTTCCTGGCCGATGGGGCCGTCAAGCACGGCGCGCGCGTGCGCCTTGTCGCGGAACAGGAAGGGCACGTCGAGGATTTTGGCCTCCGGCACGAAGTTGGGCACCGGGCCGGTGGAGCTGAAAGCCAGCTCCTGCGTGCCCAACTGCACCGCCTCGATCGACTCGCGCTCGCCGCCCAGGGCGCCGTTGTAGAAGGTCTGTACCTTGTAGCGACCGCCGGTGCGTTTTTCCACTTCCTTGGCAAAGACGTCGATGGCGACACCCTGGTGCGAGTTCTGCGCGGTCGAGATACTGATGCGCATGGTGGTCTGCGCGGCAGCGGCGGCCACAAAGCCGAGCGCAAGGCTCAGGCCGACGACGAGTTTGGTCAGTTGCATGGTGTCTCCTGTGGGTGGTGGGCGATCGCTTGAGGTCAGAGGGGCGAATGCGCTCCTGCTTCTCGCAAATTATGGTGCTGCAGCATCGCGGCGGGCATCGGGGTTTATGCGGTAAGCGTGCTTATTAACTTGCAGAAACCTGTCTGCAAGGCGCAGGGTTCTTGGCTGCGCGCCCGGCCCCGAAATGCCAAGGGCCCCGTGCTGGCGATAACCAGCCGGGGCCTTGTCAGTTCGTGCACTCCGGTAAGAGCGCCTTGATGTAAGAAGTATGCGCCGTGGGGCGAAGATGAATTTGCTGAAATCGGGCCATTCGCGCATATTTGCAGAATATTTTTCTGCAAATATAAGTTTTGCTGAATAATCAGGCCGATGGATCGACTGGATAGAAAAATTCTCGCTGTGCTGCAGGGCAATGCACGCGCCAGCCTGCAAGAGATCGGCCAGGCCGTGGGCCTGAGCCCGTCGCCGTGCTGGGGGCGCATCAAGAAGATGGAGGAGGCCGGTGTCATCCAGGGCTACACGGTGCGGATCAACCCACAGTCGCTGGACCTGGCCGACACGGTGCTGGTGCAGGTCACGCTCGACAGCCATTCCGACAACACGCTGGAGAAGTTTGGCGAAACCCTGGCCAGTATTCCCGAGGTGATCGAGGCGCACCTGGTCTCGGGCGACTACGACTACCTGCTGCGCATCGTGGTCAAGGACACGCGTGACTACGAGCGCCTGCTGCGCGAGAAGCTCTACAAGATCAAGGGCATACGCCACAGCCGCTCCAGCTTCGTGCTGCGCACGCTCAAAAAAGCCGACCTGCCGCTGTTCTCTGATTGAACCTGTTTGAGGCCTAATCGGCCTCTAGCGCTTGCTGGTAAAGCGTCAGCAGCTATTAATTTAGATATTTAAGATCAACCTGCAGCCCCGGGACAGACCGCAGAAGGGAGCCACGGGTTCAGCCCAGCAGCAGGGCGTCATCGGCGAGCTTTTCGCCGCGCACTTTTTCGAACATCCTGAGCAGGTCGGGCACGTCCAGGCGCTTGCGCTCCTCGCCCGATACGTCGAGCACCACCTGGCCCTGGTGCAGCATGACGGTGCGTTCGCCCACGTCGAGGGCCTGGCGCATGCTGTGCGTGACCATCATGGTGGTGAGCTGGTTCTCGGCGACGATGCGCGAGGTCAGCTGCAGCACGAAGTCGGCGGTGCGCGGGTCGAGCGCGGCGGTGTGTTCGTCAAGCAGCAGGATGCGTGAGGGCTGCAGCGCCGCCATCAGCAGACTCACGGCCTGGCGCTGGCCGCCCGAGAGCAGGCCGATGCGGTCGGTGAGGCGGTTTTCCAGTCCCAGGCCGAGCGTGGCCAGGCGCGCGCGGAAGGTCTCGCGCAGCGCGGCCTTGACGGCGCTGCGCAGGCCGCGCAGCGTGCCGCGCTGCTGCGCCAGGGCCATGTTTTCCTCGATGGTGAGGTCTTCGCAGGTGCCGGCCATGGGGTCCTGGAACACACGCGCCACGCGCGATGCGCGCGCCCACACGGGCTGGCGCGTCACGTCCATGCCGTCGATGGTGATGGTCCCGCTGTCCACGCCCAGGTCGCCCGAGATGGCGTTGAGAAAGGTGGACTTGCCGGCACCGTTGGAGCCGATCACGGTGACGAATTGCCCGGCGGGAATGTTCAGCGACATGCCGCGCAAGGCGCGCGTTTCTATTGGTGTGCCGGGGTTGAAGGTGATTTCGAGGTTTTGGGCGCTCAGCATGGTGCGTTTCCTATTCTTTGCCCGTGGGGCTTCGCTTTACCGGCGATACGCGGGACTGGCGCGGCGCAGCCGGTTACTCAGGGGGGTGTGCTTCATTTCAGCGGCGTTTGGCCAGCTTGCGCTTGATCTGCGGGATGATCAGCGCGATGGTGACGAGCACGGCGGTGACCAGGTTCAGGTCTTGCGCCTTGAGGCCGATGAAGTCGCTGTTGAGCGCCAGAGCGATGAAGAAGCGGTAGACGATGGCGCCGATGACGACGGCCAGCGTGGCGTAGATCAGGCGGCGCGAGGGCAGGATGCTCTCGCCCACAATGACGGCGGCCAGGCCGATGACGATGGTGCCGATGCCCATGGAAATGTCGGAGCCGCCCTGCGTCTGGGCAAACAGCGCGCCGGCCAGGCCCACCAGGGCGTTGGAGACGGCCATGCCGAGCAGCACCATGGCGCCGGTGTTCACGCCCTGCGAGCGCGCCATGCGCGCGTTGGAGCCGGTGGCGCGGATCGCCAGGCCCCGCTCGGTGGCGAAGAACCAGTCGAGTGCCAGCTTGGCGGCGATGACGATGACGGCCAGCAGCAGGGGGCGCGCCACATAGTCTTCCATGCCCTCGGGCTGCAGCAGGGTGAACAGGGTGGTGTCATTGATCAGCGGCACGTTGGGCCCGCCCATGATGCGCAGGTTGATCGAGTACAGCGCGATCATCACCAGGATGCTGGCCAGCAGGTCCATGATCTTGAGCCGAACGTTGAGCCAGCCCGTGAGCAGGCCTGCGGCGGCAGCGGCGGCCATGGCGGCCAGGGTGGCCAGGTAGGGGTTGGTGCCGTGGGAGATCAGGATGGCGCAGACGGCGCCACCGAGCGGAAAGCTGCCGTCCACGGTCAGGTCGGGAAAGCGCAGCAGCCTGAACGAAATGAACACGCCCAGCGCCACCAGGCTGAAAATCAGGCCGATTTCAATGGCGCCAAGCAAGGAAAAGAGAGACATGGGCAGCAGGGCAGTGGGTGAAAAGAAAGCAGGAGCCACGCGGTGCATGGCTCCTGCAGCGGGGCTTTGCAAAGGTTGCAGCCCCTGGGTGCGGTCAATGGATTACTGAACGACCTGGGCCGCTGATTTGATCAGCGCGTCAGACAGCTTCACGCCCTGCTTTTCGGCGGCGCCGGGGTTCACGAAGAGTTCCATCTTGGTACTCACTTCGGGCTTGATGTCGCCGGGCTTTTCGCCCTTCAAGATGCGCGCCACCATGCGGCCGGTTTGCTCGCCCAGGTCGCGGTAGTTGATGCCAAAAGCGGCAATGGCGCCGCGCTTGACGCTGTCGGTGTCCGAAGCCACCAGCGGGATCTTGGCTTCCTGGCCGACCTTGACCAGCGCTTCATAGGCCGAGACCACGTTGTTGTCGGTGTTGGTGTAGATCACGTCGACCTTGCCGATCAGGCTGCGCGCGGCGCTGCCCACGTCGACCGAGCGCGGCGCGGCCGCTTCGACCAGCGTCATGCCCAGCTTGGGCAGGAGCTCCTTCATCTGCTTGACCACGACCACCGAGTTGGCTTCGCCGGGGTTGTAGACCATGCCCACGCGCTTGGCGTTGGGCACGACCTGCTTGACCAGGTCCATCTGCTTGTCGAGCGCCAGCAGGTCGGACACGCCGGTCACGTTGGTTTTGGAGGCATCCCAGTTGGGCACCAGCTTGGCGGCGACAGGGTCGGTCACGGCCGAGAACACCACGGGTACGGACTTGGTGGACGCGATCACGGCCTGGGCCGAGGGCGTGGCGATAGCGACGATGGTATCGGGCTTGTCCCCCACGAACTTGCGCGCGATCTGCGCGGCCGTGCCGGTGTTGCCTTGGGCGCTCTGGTACTGCCACTTCAGGTTCTTGCCCGATTCGAAGCCCGCATCCTTGAGAGCGGCCTGCACGCCATCGCGCACGGCGTCCAGCGCGGGGTGTTCGACGATGGCCGTCACAGCGACCGATTTCTGCTGGGCATGGGCGGGTGCTACCACCGCCATCACAGCCAGGGCCAGTGCGCCCAGGGGTGCCCAAGACATTTGCTTCATTGCTATCTCCAACCTTGCTATCGTTGTTTCCTGTTTGTCGTAAAGAAGGCCGACGCAGGAGGGTCGCCGGGCCTCGTGGGGAAGTCTACTGCAGCGCAGCATTGCCCTGGTCTTGGGGGGCTCTGTGCTGTTGTAAGCACTCGGCGTTATCTGCTGCGGTCATTTCTGCATAAAAAAGGGCCTGCAACGCAGGCCCCTATTGCGCAAAGCGCTATGGTTTTTTACATGCCCGAGTAGTTCGGTCCACCGCCGCCTTCGGGTGTGACCCACACGATGTTCTGCGTCGGGTCCTTGATGTCGCAGGTCTTGCAGTGCACGCAGTTCTGCGCGTTGATCTGCAGGCGCTGCGCGTTGCCGCCCTTGGCTTCGTCGGGCACGAACTCGTACACACCAGCGGGGCAATAGCGGGCTTCGGGCCCGGCGTACTTTGCCAGGTTGATCTGGACCGGCACGCTGGCATCCTTGAGCGTGAGGTGCGAAGGCTGGTTTTCAGCGTGGTTGGTGTTGCTGATGAACACGCTCGAGAGCCGGTCGAAGGTGAGCTTGCCGTCGGGCTTGGGGTAGACGATGGGCTTGCACTCGCTGGCCGGCTTGAGGTAGGCGTGGTCGGGCTTGTCGCGGTGCAGCGTCCATGGAATATGGCCGCGCAGCACGAAATGCTCGAAACCGTTCATCAGCGTGGCCGTGGTCAGGCCGTATTTGAACCAGTTCTTGAAGTTGCGGTCTTTGTTCAGCTCGGTGTGCAGCCAGCTGGCCTCGAAAGCCTTGGGGTAGGCGCTCAGTTCGTCGTGCTGGCGACCGGCCACGATGGCATCAAACGCGGCTTCGGCGGCCAGCTTGCCGGTCTTGATGGCTGCGTGGCTGCCCTTGATGCGGCTGACGTTCAGGTAGCCGGCATTGCAGCCCACCAGCGCACCGCCCGGGAACACTGTCTTGGGGAGCGAGTTGATGCCGCTGGCGTTGATGGCGCGCGCGCCATACGACAGGCGCTTGGCCGTGATTTCGCCCTGGGCGTTTTCGAAGTAGTAGCGGACGTTGGGGTGCGTCTTCCAGCGCTGGAATTCTTCGAACGGGCTCAGGTAGGGGTTGGTGTAGCCCAGGCCGGTGACAAAACCCACAGCCACCTTGTTGTCCTCCATGTGGTACATGAAGGCGCCGCCATAGGTGCTGCTGTCCATGGGCCAGCCGGCGGAGTGCATGACAAAGCCGGGCTGGTGGCGGGACGGGTCGATTTCCCACAGCTCCTTGATGCCGATGCCAAAGCTTTGGGGGTCGCGGTTTTCATCGAGCTTGTAGCGTGCGATCAACTGCTTGCCCAGGTGGCCGCGCGCGCCTTCGGCAAACACGGTGTACTTGGCGTGCAGTTCCATGCCCAGCTGGAAGTCGCCCGTGGGTTCACCTTCCTTGCCCACGCCCATGTTGCCGGTGGCCACGCCCTTGACGGCGCCTTGTTCGTTGTAGAGCACCTCGGCGGCGGCAAAACCGGGGAAGATTTCCACGCCCAGGGCCTCGGCCTGCTCGGCCATCCATTTGCTGACGTTGCCCAGGCTGACGATGTAGTTGCCGTGGTTGTGCGCAAATGGGGGCAGCACCATGTTGGGCACACGAAAGCCCGAGCGCTCGCTCAGGAACATGTAGGCGTCTTCGGTCACTGGCTGGTTCAAAGGCGCGCCGCGCTCTTTCCAGTCAGGAATCAGCTCGGTCAAAGCCTTGGGGTCCATGATGGCGCCCGAGAGGATGTGCGCGCCGGGTTCCGAGCCTTTTTCGAGCACCACGACCGAGACATCCTGGCCGCGTTCAGCCGCCAACTGCTTGAGGCGGATGGCCGTGGCCAGGCCACCGGGGCCACCGCCCACGACCACCACGTCGTATTCCATGGCTTCGCGCGGACCAAATTGAGCGAGGATTTCTTCGTTTGTCATGTGCTTCTCGTCGGGCATTTGATAATGGGATGATTTTCTACAAACAGGGGCCGTAATCCCTGTCCGTCGTGCGACTGATTGTATTCACGGAATATGGACAATCGAACGACCGTTCTTTTTTGTTCAGTGGAGAGACTCTAAATGGCCTACAGCATCGATTTGTCCGGACGTGTGGCGTTTGTTACCGGGGCTTCCAGCGGCCTGGGCGCACAGTTTGCCCGAACCCTGGCCCGTGCCGGTGCCGGTGTGGTGCTCGCCAGCCGCCGCATTGAAAAGCTCAAGGAACTGCGCGCGCGCATCGAGGGTGAGGGCGGCGACGCGCATGTGGTGGAGCTGGATGTGACCGACCATGACTCCATCAAATCTGCCGTGGCACATGCCGAGACTGAAATGGGCTCCATCGACATCCTGGTCAACAACTCGGGCGTGAGCACCACGCAGCGCATCCAGGACGTGACACCCGACGACTATGACTTCATCTTCGACACCAACGTGAAGGGTGCCTTCTTTGTGGCGCAGGAAGTGGGCAAGCGCATGCTGGCCCGCTCGCGCGGCGCCGCACCCGGCAGCTTTACTGGCGGGCGCATCATCAACATCGCCTCGATGGCGGGTCTGAAGGTGCTGCCGCAGATCGGTGCCTACTGCATGAGCAAAGCAGCGGTGGTGCAAATGACCAAGGCCATGGCGCTGGAATGGGGGCGCTTTGGCATCAATACCAACGCCCTGTGCCCGGGCTACATCGACACCGAGATCAATCACGACCACTGGCGTACCGAGCAGGGCCAAAAGTTGATCGCCATGCTGCCGCGCAAGCGCGTCGGGCAGCCGCAGGATCTCGACGCCCTCATCGTCATGCTGGCCAGCGACCAGAGCCACTTCATCAACGGCGCGGTCATTGCTGCGGACGATGGTTTTGCAGTGTGATTTTTGCGGGAGGCGCTGGTTGTGAAGATTGAAATTCCCGAGAAAAAGAAGCTGGTGTTTGAGATGAGTCTCCCCATCCGCTGGGGTGACATGGATGCCATGGGACACGTGAACAACACCGTGTATTTCCGCTACATGGAAACGGTGCGTATCGAGTGGATGCGTGCCGTGGGCTGCAACCCCGATCCGCAGGGCCAGGGGCCGGTGATCGTCAACGCCTTTTGCAATTTCTACAAGCAGCTGGAATACCCCGGCGATGTGTTGGCAAAGATGTATGTGAGCGACCCCGGGCGCACCACGTTCGAAGCCTGGTGCACGCTGGAGCGCAGCGACCAGCCGGGCGTGGTGTACGCCGCAGGTGGGGCCACCACCATCTGGGTGGACTTTCCGCAGCAAAAAGCCATGACCCTGCCGGACTGGATGCGGGCGCTGGTGACGGCCTGAAGCGCACTTGCGGCGGGCAAGCGCAGCGTTACTATAAATTCAAGCTAAATTAGCCTCTAGCGCTTACCCAGTGGGCGCTGGCAGCTATCAATACAGGAGTTTCACTTCTGCCGTGGCATCCGTCCCATCAGGTAGAACTCGGGGTTGGGCTGCATGCCGGCAAAGCTGGCCATGCGGTTGCTGAGGCCAAAAAATGCGGTAATGGCGGCGATGTCCCAGATGTCTTCGTCGTCAAAGCCATGCGTGTGCAGCGGCTCGAAATCGGCGTCGCTGATCTCATGCGACTGTTGGCAGACTTTCATTGCAAAGTCGAGCATGGCGCGTTGGCGCGGGGTAATGTCGGCCTTGCGGTGGTTGACCGCCACCTGGTCGGCCACGAACGGCTTTTTCTCATAGATACGCAAAATGGCGCCGTGCGCCACCACGCAGTACAGGCACTTGTTGGCGGCGCTGGTGGTGGTGACGATCATTTCGCGGTCGCCCTTGGTGAGGTTGCTGGTGCGGCCGGCGCTTTCGGGCTCCATCAGCGCGTCGTGGTAGGCAAAGAAGGCGCGCCATTCGGCCGGGCGGCGGGCAAACCCCAGAAATACGTTGGGGATGAAGCCGGCCTTTTCCTGCACTGCCAGCACTTTGGCTTGGATGTCTTCAGGCAGGGTATTGAGATCGGGAACGGGGTAGCGTGTGCTCATGGGATTCTCCTCGGTTTCATGGGGGCGATGAATGATACGTGCGCAGACCTTATGCCATGAAAAACGCCCGGCACAGGCCGGGCGTTGGGGTCAGCATGGGCGGTGGATCAGCCTGCTTTGAGCGCTGCCAATGCCTTCGCCACTCCTGCGCCGTAGGCAGGGTCGGCCTGGGTGCAGTGCGCGATATGGCGCTGCTGGATGGCTTCTGAGGCACCACCGACCGAGCGTGCCGTGTTCTCGAACAGCACCTGCTGCTGCGCTGGGGTCATCAGACGGAACAGATTGCCGGGTTGCGAGAAGTAGTCGGTGTCTTCGCGGTGATTCCAGCGGCTGGCAGCACCTTCGAGCAACAGCGGTGGCTCGGAAAAATCAGGCTGCTCCTGCAGTGCGCCCTTGCTGTTGGGCTCGTAGCCCACCTCGGCACCGTTGTTGCTGTCCACGCGCATCTGGCCATCGCGGTGGTTGCTGTGGAACGGGCATTTCGGCGCGTTCACCGGGATCTGATGGTGGTTGACACCCAGGCGGTAGCGCTGCGCGTCGCCGTAGTTGAACAAGCGGGACTGCAGCATCTTGTCGGGCGAGAAACTGATGCCGGGCACGACGTTGGCCGGGTTGAAGGCGAGCTGCTCGATCTCGGCAAAGTAGTTCTCGGCATTGCGGTTGAGTTCGAGCACGCCCACGTCGATCAGCGGGTAGTCGCCGTGCGGCCAGACCTTGGTCAAATCGAACGGGTTGATAGGGTAGTGGGCAGCATCTTTCTCGGGCATGACCTGGATCTTCAGGTTCCAGCGTGGAAAGTCGCCGTTGTCGATGGCGTTCAGCAGGTCGGATTGCGAGCTTTCGCGGTCGCGGCCCACGAGCTCAGCGGCCTCGGCGTCGGTCAGGTTCTCAATGCCTTGCTGCGTGACCAGGTGGAACTTGACCCAGAAGCGCTCGTTTTGCGCATTGAGCAGGCTGAACGTGTGGCTGCCAAAGCCGTGCATGTGGCGGTACGACTTCGGGATACCGCGGTCGCTCATCACGATGGTGACCTGGTGCAGCGCTTCGGGCAGCAGGGTCCAGAAGTCCCAGTTGTTCTCGGCGCTGCGCATGTTGGTGCGCGGGTCGCGCTTGACGGCCCGGTTCAGGTCGGGAAACTTGAGCGGGTCGCGCAGGAAGAACACGGGGGTGTTGTTGCCTACCAGGTCCCAGTTGCCTTCTTCGGTATAGAACTTCATGGCAAAACCACGGATGTCGCGCTCGGCGTCGGCCGCGCCGCGCTCGCCGGCGACGGTGGAAAACCGCATGGCCAGCGGCGTTTTCTTGCCGATGGCCGAGAAGACCTTGGCCTTGCTGTAGCGCGTAATGTCGTGTGTGACGGTGAAGTGGCCAAACGCGCCCGAGCCCTTGGCATGCATGCGCCGCTCGGGGATTACTTCGCGGGCAAAGTGCGCGAGTTTTTCGAGGTGCCACACATCTTGCAGCAGCATGGGGCCGCGCGGGCCTGCAGTCATCACGTTCTGGTTGTCGGGCACGGGTGCGCCGGCGGCGGTGGTCAGTTTGGACATGGCAATTCCCTTTCGTGGTGTGGCGCAATCCGCCCGGGTTCCGCAGGATTGCGGGATGAGTCAATTGCTATCGAGTCATAATTTATTGTTTTCTTTTTCTATGGGCTTTGCAAGCCTGCAGCCATAGTATTTCCCCAAGTCGCTCATAGTCTTGGTGCAGGCCATGGGCAAGGCAGGTTCACATTTTTGAAGGAGAAAGCAGATGGACGTAGCGCAGCAAGCGATGTTCGACAAAGGGCTGGCGACCCGCAGGGAGGTGATGGGAGAGGACTTTGTGGCCCGCGCCTTTGCTGGCATGACGGAATTTACGGAGCCCTTGCAGGAGCACATCACCCGTGCGGCCTGGGGTGATGTGTGGCAGCGCGGTGTGCTCGACCGCAAGACGCGCAGCCTGGTCACGGTGGCCATGCTGACCGCTTTGGGTCGGGGCCATGAGCTCAAAGGCCATGTGCGCGGCGCGATGAACAACGGCGCTAGCGTGGCCGAAATCCAGGAGGTGCTGCTGCACGCCGCGATTTACTGTGGTGTTCCACTGGCGGTCGATGCATTTCGCGCGGCCGCCGACGTGGTGGAGTCGCCGACTCAAAGCGGGTAACAAAACTCAGCGAAGCGGTTCTGGCCAGGCGCTGTGCCGCAGGCAGTACGAGCAGTACGACAAGACGCGGCAACGACGCCGGAAGAGTTTTGTTGGCCGCGCTAACCCGTGATCAGCTTGTGCACCAGATCGGCAGCGGTGGATGCGCCGTATTTGCGCATCAGCCGTGCGCGGTAGATTTCCACCGTGCGGTGGCTGATCTCCAGGGCACGGCCAATTTCCTTGGAGGTCAGGCCTTGCAGCAGGCGTGCGGCCACCTCGCGCTCGCGTCCGGTCAGTTCGGCTTTGACGGGGCGCTGTGAACTCAAGTCTTCAAAGCTCCAGATGCCCGATTCGTGGGGCGCTTCTCGGTTGAGTGCACGCCCCGAAACATGGCACCAGAACATCTCGCCATTGGCGCGTTTCATGATGCGGCTGTCCGCGTACAGCCCCTTGGTGTTGAGGATGGGCGCCATGTGGGCGCCCAGGCGTTCGTACTCTTCCGGGCTGGGGTAAAGCATCTGGAAAGACTGGCCGAGCAGCAACTCGCGCGAGAAACCGAACATCTCACAGACATGGCGATTGCAGTCCACCATCGCCCGGTTGCGCGACAGGATCATGCCCACGGGAGCCATTTCGAATGCGAGTCTGTAGTCAACGTCCATAGTGCAAATATTTAGGGAAAACTACTTATAAATCTAAGTAGTATCGTAGCGTACCTAATCTTGTTGAGGAGACCTTCGTGAACAAATTATTTCCCTCGGCGGCCGAGGCGCTTGCGGGCGTGGTCGCAGACGGCCAACTCATGGCCGTGGGTGGATTTGGCCTGTGCGGTATTCCGGAGGCTCTGATCGACGCGCTGCGCGATTCGGGTGTCAAGAACCTCACCGTGGTTTCCAACAACGCGGGGGTGGACGGCTTTGGTCTGGGCAAGCTGCTCGAGACCCGTCAGATCAAGAAAATGATCTCGTCCTATGTGGGTGAGAACAAGGAGTTTGAGCGCCAGTTTCTCGCTGGTGAACTGGAACTTGAATTTACGCCCCAGGGTACGCTGGCCGAAAAACTGCGCGCCGGTGGCGCGGGCATCCCTGCCTTCTTCACCAAGACGGGTGTGGGCACCATCGTGGCCGAGGGCAAAGAGCTGCGCGAGTTCGATGGCGAAACCTACGTGATGGAGCGCGCGCTGGTGCCCGAGGTGGCGCTGGTGAAGGCGCACCGCGCCGACAAGTCGGGCAACCTGCAGTTCCGCCTGACGGCGCGCAACTTCAATCCAGCGGCAGCCATGGCGGGCAAGGTCTGTATCGTGGAAGTGGAAGAGATTGTCGAAACCGGCGAGATGGTGCCCGACCAGGTGCATTTGCCCGGCATCTATGTGCACCGCATCGTGCACAACCCGAACCCCGAAAAGCGCATTGAAAAGCGCACCATCACCGAAGCCAAATAACTTTGCGGGACAGCCCGCAGCCGCGCAGCGGCCAGCGCTGTTTCCAACATACAGGAGAGATCGACCATGCCATGGACCCAAGACCAGATGGCGGCGCGTGCCGCACAGGAACTCGAAGACGGTTTTTATGTGAACCTCGGCATTGGCATTCCCACATTGGTGGCCAATTTCACCGGTGACAAGGAAGTGTGGCTGCAGTCCGAGAACGGCATGTTGGGCATTGGCCCGTTCCCCACCGAGGACGCCGTGGACGCCGACCTCATCAACGCGGGCAAGCAGACGGTCACCACCATTCCCGGCTCGTCCATCTTTGGCAGCCATGAGAGCTTTGCCATGATCCGTGGCGGCAAGATCAACCTGTCTATTTTGGGCGCCATGCAGGTCAGCGAAAAGGGCGACCTGGCGAACTGGATGATTCCGGGCAAGATGGTCAAGGGCATGGGCGGTGCCATGGACCTGGTGGCAGGCGTCAAGCGCGTGATCGTGCTCATGGAACATGTGGCGCGCAAGAAGGACGGGGCCGAAGACATGAAGATCCTGCCCAGCTGCACGCTGCCACTGACGGGCGTGGGCGTGGTGGACCGCATCATCACCGACCTGGCCGTGATGGACATCACCCCCCAGGGCGTGAAGGTGCTGGAGTTGGCGCCCGGCGTGACGTTTGAGTTCCTGCAGTCCAAGACGGGCGTACCGCTGATCCAGTGATCCCGCAACATTGATTTGCATCAAGAAGGCCCGCAAATGCGGGCCTTTTTTCTGCTGTCAGCTGGGCGTGGGCTGTATATGTATATGCTTTGTCTTTTCGCTCTTGTTGCCCATGACCGACACCCTGCTTGAGGCTGGTGCCCGCGCCACTGAAAACCCCAATTTCCTGCGTGCCGTCACCGACATGGCCGAGCGTTGCGCTGTGGTGACGCAGGACGCGATCTACAGCGCCAATGGCATCAAGCTGGTGGAGAAGGGCGCACGCATTGACAGCCGCCTGTACGACCGGCTGGTGCAACACAAGCTGCGTGAGCCGATTGATCAAAACCTCTCGGTCGAGAATGTGGTCAGCGTGGATGCGCTGCTGGAGACAGCGCGGGCCATGTGCCAGCAGCAACCCTTGCAGCGGTTGGTGAAGGCGCTGGGTTCGCACGATCGTCTGCTGGCGCCTTTGCGATTTTTACCATTGACCGGACCCATCGCTTTCAAGCTCACCGTGATGCGCGAGCAGCGTCCCGAACTCTTTCGCCACAGTCTGCAGATGATGTTGGTGGCACTGTTTCTGGGCATTAAATGCGGCATGAGCGAACGCGACTGCGTTCCGCTGGCCGCCGCAGGGCTGCTGCACGATATGGGGGTGCTGCACATGGCCCCCGAATGGCGCGATCCGCAGAACAAGGTGTCTGGTGTGGAGCGCCGACAGCTGGTGGCCCATCCCATCACCGCCATGCTGATGGTGCGCGATGCCCAGGTGTACAGCCGCGCGGTGGAAGAAGCCGTATTGGAGCACCATGAACGCATGGATGGCACGGGCTACCCACGGGGTCTGGCAGGGGCGCAGATATCGACCCTGGGCCGCATCCTCATGCTGGCTGAAATGGTGGCGGCTTTCTACGAAAAAGCCATCGATATGCCCGCGCAGCAACTGTCGCTGGCGCTGCGTCTGAACCACCGCAAGTTTCCTGCTGAGTTGGTGGCCCATGTGCTGCCCGTGCTGCAGGATGAGCTGGACCAGGACCGCAGCCAGGCGCTGCCCACGGGCGAACACATCAATGCCATGGCCCGTGCGCTGATGCAGGCTTTTGAACAATGGGACGGTGCCAAGGCCGCGCAAGGCGCAGCACTGCTGGACAAAGACAGCCCGGCGGCCTTTGTCGAAGGGCGGCTGAAGGCGCTGCAAAAAGCCTTGACCGAGGCCGGTGCCCACCCGAACCACCAGGTGCAACTCATCGAACAATTGCAAGGCGACGCCGAGGGGCTGGCCGAAGTGGCTTTTGTGGTGCGTGAGGCGCTGTGGCAGCTCGAAAGCATCGTCAACAGCTGCCAGCGCCGATGGCCCGGTGTGCTGGAGGGGCCGCAACCGGCGGACCAGGCCGTGGCGCGGTGGTGCGACTGGGTGCGTGCCCAGGCACGCGGCGCTATCGCCGCATAAGCGCGTATTCGTGTTCTGGGCAGTGCCTGCGGGGCGCAGCGCATTTCTGCGACACCATGCACAAAAAACACCCTTTTCCTGTTTTACCCCTGCGCAACGGGGTAGGCCCCAGCTGCGTGGCGCTCCCTCCGGTGGGGCAGGGCCGCATTTTGGATTTTCTGGCACAACGCTTGCCGTATGTGACCCGCACCGAATGGCAGGCTCGCCTGGAAGCCGGCGACGTGGTGGACGAGCGCGGCGAGGTGGTCACGCCCGCGCGTGTGTTCGAGCCTGGCCTTCGGCTGTATTACTACCGCAGTCTGCCCGCCGAGCCGCAGTTGCCGTTTGAAGAGACCGTGCTGTACCAGGATGAGCATCTGCTGGTAGCCGACAAGCCGCACTTCATGCCCGTCACGCCTTCGGGCCACTACCTGCACCAGACACTGCTGGTGCGGCTCAAGCATCGCCTGGGGCTGGAGGACCTCGTCCCCTTGCACCGCATCGATCGTGAAACAGCGGGGCTGGTGCTGTTTTCGGTGCAGCGCCCCACGCGCGGGCTGTACCACGCATTGTTCAGCGGCCGGCAAATCACCAAGCAATACGAAGCCGTGGCACCGTGGCGTGACGAAGTGGCATTTCCGCGTGAGCACAAGAGCCGCATGCAAGAGAGCCCACAGTTCTTTCGCATGCACGAGGTGCCCGGTACGCCCAATACCCATACCCGCATGGACGTGCTGGAGGTGGCCGGTGGCTGGGCGCGCTACCGCCTCTCGCCCATCACGGGAAAACGCCACCAGCTGCGCGTGCACATGGCGGCGCTGGGCTTGCCGCTGCGCAACGACGCCTTGTACCCGGTGGTCAATGACCCGCCCGAGGGTGACTATTCAAGGCCGCTGCAGTTGCTGGCGCAATCGCTGGAATTTACCGACCCGCTGACCGGTGAGCGCCGCCATTTTGAAAGCGCACGCCGCCTGCCGCCGCTGGGCTGAGCAGCCTGGAAAAACGAGGGGGAGTGGATTGGGTGCGCCGATTTTTAAGGAAATCGGGCTGTAGCGCTTGGTGGATAAGCGCCTCTAGCTATCAAAAATGGAGCGGGTGATGGGAATCGAACCCACGTTGTTTGCTTGGGAAGCAAGAGTCCTACCATTGAACGACACCCGCGAAGCTGGCGATTATAGGCACACCGACCGCACAGGCCGGGTGCTTTGTGCGAAATAAAAGGCGCCGTTTACTTCTGGATATCGCCCAGGCACAGGTACTTGATCTCCACATAGTCGTCCATGCCGTAGTGCGAGCC
>NZ_BAAGQN010000030.1:0-52713 GCF_054783455.1 Simplicispira piscis | reverse complement strand
CTGATCTCCACGCCAATGAAAACCAGGACGCAAATGTTGCGCAAAAAGACGGGGGAGTCCATCCCATCAGTCAAGCGGACTGGCCTACGGCCAGCCGCTTACTTTGGCCGTTAGCGATATCCATGACTCTGGCAGCTTCAACTTCACCACCGGATCATTGGTCTTACCCTTCGATGAAGGAGCGAGTGGAGGCCGAGGGCGCCCCTCTGGAGGAGTACTTTTGTTTTCATTATCAGAATTCCGATGGAGAAAGAACAATTCGTACTGTTCGATCAACACATGTTTTTTTCTCCGCTTCTGACGTCTACCTCCTTGGCCATTGTGAGCTCCGCAACGAAAAACGTGTATTTAAAGCATCCCGAATTACGCAGGCTTATCTTCTCAGCGGAGGTGCCAGCCTCTTTGACTTCTCGAATTGGCTTCGCAAAAAAACGCCTGTGCATCGGGTAATCCGCTCGAAGCAGGTCCTCCTAGTTCGTGAAACGGGAGCGGGCTATATGGTCGTTCAGACATCACGAGGTTTGGTCCACATCGCATCAACAATCTATTCAGAGATCTTCGGCGAAGCGTCAACTCTGTCAGAGTTGGAAACGGCAGCCGCCCTTCTTGACCGCCTACCTGCGCTGGCTCCAGATCTAGCTGCTGAAATGTCGCAAAAGCTGTTGGTCAGAAAAGCCAATCTTTGAGTGGCTGATCTAACCCGTGATTGCAGCGGACCGGCTGCGCCGTCCGCTAAATTTCAACGTTGGGTATCTCTATGACGATTCAGCAGATTCCGAATGTTCGAGTTTGGTTGCAGGGCCGAGATTACGTCGAATCAGCCGAGATCCTGATGGACTACAACCGTGTCCAACCGGCCGCTGTTGTGGCTGGCTTGGCAATTGAGATATTCATTAAGTCATTTCTCGCTATACGCCATGCAACAGGTCATGCCACAACAGAGCGTGGCCATAGTGGGATCGGCATGTTCCATAGTCTCCCTGATCTATTGCGAAATGAGTTATTGACGTGTTCAAAGGAAGTCGATGCCAAAGTTGACTTCATTGCTGAGCTAACAAAGCATGACGGGGCCTTTGTGTCGGGACGATATTGGTACGAACCCACGGAAACTAAGGTGCTCAGCTCGGATACCGTTTACTTCGCGCGGCATCTCTGTGAAGTCGTGCTCCTCTTAGGCAAGAAACGTGGTTCTTAGCTTCGAGCAGAGATGCCCAACCCGCCATTCCAGCGGACCGCCTTCGGCGGCCGCTGAATTCAAAAGTTAGTCCACCCAGGAATAATAGGGGTCGGAGTCGCATTGGTTTTGAAGCGCCAATCCATCCCCTCGAAACGCAAGTTGGAAAAAATCACTCACAAAAAAATAGCTGCCAGCGCTTACCAGATAAGCGTTACAGCCTGTTTTCCGCACTATTCCCATAGCTCCTGCATCCGCTCGGGAATGTCGCGGCGGGTGTGCAGGACGCGCCAGACGTCGATGTGATCGGCGGCCTCTACGTAGAAAACCAGAAACGGGTAACGCGTCAGAGGCCAGGTGCGCAGGCTGGGGATGCCCAAGGCGTGGCCGTAGCGTGGGGAGCCTGTGGCGGCATGCAGGCCTATATGCCGATAGGCCTGTTCCAGTGCATCGACAAAGCCCATGGCGGCGTCTGCGGCGTTCTCGCTCAGATAGTGGTCAATCGCTGCCTCGATGTCGTGGCTGGCTAGCGTGCGTGCAACGACGGGTTTGGCCTTCACGCCTTGGCACCCGAAGCGGGGCCTTTGCGGATACGTTGCCGCAGAGCATCGAAGTACGCCGGGTCTGCCACCGGGCCGGGCGCTGACGCTGCACCTTGCAGCAACAGGCCACGCAGGTGGCGGCGATCCTGGTCGGCGCGGATCAGCTCGCGCACGTATTCGCTGCTGGTGCTGTAGCCCTGTTCTGCCACCTGGGCATCGACGAAGGATTTCAGGGCGTCGGGCAAAGAGATGTTCATGGTGCTCATGCCGCAAGAATAGGCATCTTGGCAAAATTTGGCAAGAACGCGGTAAACCATTGAGACGCCGGCCAAGCCCATAGTGAGGCATCGGCGTGGCGATTTTGCTCTTCAAAAGATAGCTTCTAGCGCTTGACCAATGAGCGCTAGAGGCTGTTTTCGTATTAATTTCTGCAGCTCAATCCGCAGCTTGTTTCGCCCCCGCTGCACCCAACATGCGCTGCACCCAGTCCGGCATGGCATCCACCAGCGCCGTGGTGGCCGTGGCCGTGCGAATGGCCACCAGGCGCGGGCCACCTTCGGTTACTTCCATGGCGTCATACAGATAAGCCACATCGGCCAGGCGAACGGCCTGTGCGAGGTTCGCCAGGGTGCGCGGGTAGCGCGCCAGGATGCGTTCGGGCGGCACGGGGTGGCCGCCTTCGCGCACGCGCTGCGCCACGCGGTCGAGCAAGCGGGCCGGGTCGTCCAGTGCCACGATGTGCAGCGCAACGGTGAAGCCGTGGCGTTGTGCCTCCTTGATGAGCACGAGCTTGGAGGGGTGGGAGAACACGGTTTCGCTGGCGAATGGCGTGTGCGCCGTGATCAAGGCCGTGCGGCGCGCGTCGGCCCAGGCGCGGGCGGCTTCGGAGCGCTCTTGGGCGTTGGCGATGTGCTGCAGGTGCGCGCGCTCGTGCAGGTCGGCGTTCACGAATTCGAGCGGCGGCCCCAGGATGCCTTCGCGTACCAGGGCGCGGTAGAGCGTGGATTTGCCCGCGCCGTTGGGGCCTGCGAGCAGGTGGAACCAGAGTGGCGAGGGCGTTGCCGCGCGGGGCGCTGGCATGGGCTCAGACTGCGTGGGCCTGGTTCTCGCGCACCACTTCGCGCACGCGCTGGGCCAGCGAGCCGCTGGTCTGCGCGGCCAGCAGGCGGGCGCTCAGTGCGTCCACCGAGGCGGCGGCGGGGGTGTGCGGGGTTGAGGTGGCTTCGTACTGCTCGATGGCGAGCCGCGCTTCCTGCACGCTCAGGCCCGTGTGTTCCACGATTTGGCCCAGCGTGGCCCAGTATTCGATCTGGCTGGCGACCGAGCGACGCATGGGCTGCGCGGCCTGGCGTGCCTGCTCGACAAGGGCGCTGGGAAGTTTGACGGATGCAAAGGGGGTGGCGGCCATGGTTTTCTCCTGATTGGCGCATTTTGCGCCAATCAGGCGTTAAACGCAAAGCGGCGGTGTCCGCCTGTGGCCTGTGCCTAGATTCGCCCCATCAGCAGCAAGACCACCAAAATCAAAACCACCAGGCCGATGCCGCCGCTGGGGCCGTACCCCCAGGAGCGGCTGTGGCCCCAGGTGGGCAGAGCGCCGACGAGGATCAGGATCAGGACGATGAGAAGGATCAGGGAGATCGACATGGCAGTTCTTTCTGGTGTTTGTGAGAAGTCTCTGCATGGTGCGGCGCGCCCGCGTGCCGCCCGGCAGGCGCAGGGCGATCCTGGCTGTCGGGTTTCTTCGGGTGAGGCTGTCAGACAGCGCGTATTCAGCTATTTGTTTGATAGCTTCTTGCGCTTTATGGAACAGCCCTGAAGGCCGATTTGGCTACAGACTCATTTCTTCTTCCAGCCGCGCCCGCACCGCGTGCGCGGCCTGCACCATGTGGGCCAGGGCGGCTTCGGTTTCGGGCCAGCTGCGGGTTTTAAGGCCGCAGTCGGGGTTGACCCACAGGTTGTCTACAGGCACCACTTCGGCGGCTTTTTCGAGCAGCGCGGTCATCTCGTGCACGCCGGGCACGCGCGGCGAATGGATGTCGTACACGCCGGGGCCGATTTCGTTGGGGTACTGGAAGTCGCCAAAGCCCTGCAGCAGCTCCATGTCCGAGCGACTGGTTTCTATCGTGATGACGTCGGCATCCAGGGCGGCGATGGCGGGCAGGATGTCGTTGAACTCGCTGTAGCACATGTGGGTGTGGATTTGCGTGTCGTCGCGCACGCCGCTGGCCGCAATGCGAAAGGCGCGCGTGGCCCAGGCCAGGTAGGATTGACCATCGGCTTTGCGCAGGGGCAGGCCTTCGCGGATGGCGGGCTCGTCGATTTGGATCACGGCAATGCCGGCGGCTTCCAGGTCGCTCACTTCGTCGCGGATGGCCCAGGCGATCTGTTCGGCGGTCTGGCTGCGCGGCTGGTCGTCGCGCACAAAGCTCCACTGCAGGATGGTGATGGGGCCGGTCAGCATGCCCTTCATGGGCTTGTCGGTCAGGCTTTGGGCGTAGCGCGTCCAGGCCACCGTCATGGGCGCGGGGCGGGCCACGTCGCCATAAATGATGGGCGGCTTGACGCAGCGCGAGCCGTAGCTTTGCACCCAGCCGTTCTGTGTAAAGGCAAAGCCGTCCAGCTGCTCGCCAAAGTATTCGACCATGTCGTTGCGCTCGGCTTCGCCGTGCACCAGCACGTCCAGGCCCAGGGCTTCCTGCTTGCGCACGGCCAGGGCGATTTCTGCTTCCATGCTGCGCTGGTAGTGCGCGGCGCTCAGCGTGCCGCGCTTGAAGCTGGCGCGGGCCGCGCGGATTTCGGTGGTCTGCGGAAACGAGCCGATGGTGGTGGTGGGCAGCAGGGGCAGTTGCAGGCGCGCGCGCTGCGCCTGCTGGCGCACGGCAAAGCGGCTGCTGCGCTGGTCGGCGCCAGGGGCGGCAGCGGCCAGGCGGGCCGCCACCGTGGCGCGGTGCACGCGCGGGTTGGCATGGCGCGCGGCCCTGGCCGCGCGCGCGGCGGCCAGTTCGGGGCCGACGGCCGCTTCGCCCTGGGTGAGGGCGCTGGCCAGCAGGCGCAGTTCGCCCAGTTTTTCAACGGCAAAGGCCAGCCAGGAGCGGACTTCGGGGTCGAGCGCGGTTTCGGCCGCCAGGCTGAATGGCACATGCAGCAGCGAGCACGAGGGCGCCAGCCACAGCGCGCCCTGGTGTTTTTGCAGCACCGGCGCCAGGCGTGCCAGGGCGGCATCGAGGTCGGTGCGCCAGATGTTGCGGCCATCGACCACGCCCACCGACAGCACCTTGTGCGAGGGCAGCCAGTCGGCCACGCCGACCAGCTCTTCGGGGGCGCGCACGGCGTCCACGTGCAGGCCGGCCACCGGCAGCTGGCAGGCCAGGCGCAGGTTCTCCGACAGCGGCGAGAAGTACGTCGCCAGCAGCAGCTGGGGCGCGCTGCGGGCCAGTTGCCAGTAGGCGGGCTCAAAAGCGTGGCGCCAGGCTGCGGGCAAGTCCAGGCCCAGGATGGGCTCGTCGATCTGCACCCATTGCACGCCCTGCGCCTTCAGGCGCGCCAGCACGGCTTCGTACACCGACAGCAATGGCTCCAGCAGCGTAAAGCGGTCAAAACCGGCCTCTTTGGATTTGCCCAGCCACAAAAAGCTCAGCGGTCCCAGCAGCACGGCCTTGACCGGGTGGCCCAGCGCCTGCGCTTCTTGCACTTCATCAAACAGGCGCTCGCTGGCCACGCGGAACGTGGTGGCCGCGCTGAATTCGGGCACCAGGTAGTGGTAGTTGGTGTCAAACCACTTGGTCATTTCCAGCGCGGGCTGGCCGTCGGTAGCGTGCGCTGCGGTGCAGCCGGGGCTGCAGCCTTCGTGGGTGGTGGCACCGGCCGACACACCGCGCGCCATGGCGAAGTAGCGGTCCAGTTCAGGCGTGTCGGCGCCCAACGCAAAACGTGCGGGCTCGCAGCCCAGCAGTTGGATGTGGTTGGCCACATGGTCGTACAGGGCGAAGTCGCCCACGGTGACAAAACCCAGGCCCGCATCGGCCTGCGCTTGCCAGTGCTTCTGGCGCAGCTGGGCAGCGGTGGTTTGCAGGTCGGCGGCGGTGCGGTCGCCGCGCCAGTGCGATTCGAGCGCAAATTTCAGTTCGCGCTGTGCGCCCATGCGTGGGAAGCCCAAGGTGTGGGTGAGCACGGGGCGGGAGGGCGAGAGCGCGGCTTGCGACATGGTTGTGTTCCTTCGGAGGGTGTGCGGTGCAATGAAGGTTGCAATGGTCGCGCGGACTCATTTATTATTCAAACGAAAGTTTTATCTGATCAACTTGAATAAATCTAATGATCCAATCCATTTTGGAGCTGCGCCACCTGCGCACCCTGCAGGCGCTGCGCGACAGCGGCAGCCTGGTGCGGGCGGCGCAACTGCTCAACCTCACGCAGTCGGCGCTGTCGCACCAGGTCAAGCTGCTCGAAGACCGCTACGCTGCGCCGCTGTTCGAGCGCAAATCGGTACCGCCGCAGTTCAGTGCCACAGGCAGCCGCCTGCTGGCGCTGGCCGACGCGGTGCTGCCGCAGGTCGAAGCGGCCGAGCGCGACGTGGCGCGGCTGCTGACCGGGCGCGGCGGCCAGTTGCGCATTGCGGTCGAATGCCACACCTGCTTTGACTGGCTGATGCCGGCCATGGACGCCTTTCGCAGCCGCTGGCCCGAGGTCGAGCTGGACATCGTCTCGGGCTTTCAGGCCGACCCGGTGGGCCTGCTGCACCAGGACCGCGCCGACGTGGCCATCGTCTCGGAGGTGGACGCTGACGACCCGGTGGTGCAGTTCCACCCGCTGTTTGGTTTTGAAATCCAGGCGCTGCTGGCCAACGACCACGCGCTGGTGGCGCGCAGCCACCTCAACGCGGCCGACTTTGCCGACCAGACCCTCATCACCTACCCGGTGCCCGACGACATGCTCGACCTGGTGCGCCAGGTGCTGGAGCCCGCCGGCGTGCGCCCGCCGCGCCGCACCACCGAACTGACGGTCGCCATGCTGCAGCTGGTGGCCAGCGGGCGCGGCGTGGCGGCGCTGCCGGTGTGGGCGGTGCAAAGCTATGTGGAGCGCGGCTACGTCACCGCCCGACCGATTGGCCCGCACGGCCTGACCGGCCGCCTGTACGCCGCGTGCATGCAGCGCACGGCCGAGCGGCCCTGGCTGGCCGATTTCGTTAACGTGACGCGGGAGAGCAGTTTTTTGAGCCTGAAGGGGGTGGCGCTGCTGTAGGTCGCCTCGTTTCTTGTCATCCTTTTTCGCTGGTTGGTGCCGCGGGCTTGGGTTTGGCCTGAATTCTGTAGATACTGGTTTACAAGCTTTTGATCCACTTTTCTCTTGCGCCAAAGGAGTGACACGCCATGGATAGCAGCATTCACCGCTTTACAGACCTTTTTGCCCAACTGGGCCTGCCGACCGACAACGCCGCGATCGAGCAGTTTTTGCGCCAGCATTCGCCCCTGGCGGATGACATCACCCTGCCCAATGCCCCGTTCTGGACCACCGCGCAGGCCGCATTTCTGCGCGACGGGTGGCGCGAAGATGCCGACTGGGCTGAACTGGTTGATCAGCTCAACCTTGCGCTGCGGGCACCGGTACTGGGTTGATCGTCTGGCTTACCCTTGTGATAGCTATCAAAAAAATAGCTTCTAGCGCTTGTGTATAGGGCGTTAGAAGCTATTTTTGTTGGTTTTTTAACAATGCAAAAAATCAAACCCTCAATGCGCCCCGCCGGCATCTACCGCTGCACCTGCTGACGCGGGCCGGTGGGTCAGCCAGATGGTGGCGATCAAGGTCAGGAACAGAAATGCGGACGCCAGAAAGATGTCGTCCACGGCACGTGTGTAGGCCTGCTGGTCGATCAGGCGGTTGACCTGGGCCAGTGCCTGCGGCATGGTCAGTCCCGAAGCGGTCAGGCCGTTGAGCGTTTGGGCAAAGACACCTTGTCCTTGCACCAGCGTTTCGGTCAGGTGGGCGTGGTGCATGGCGGCGCGGCTTTCCCACAGGGTGGTCGTAATCGATACACCCATGGCACCCGCGGTGATGCGTACAAAGTTGCTCAGCCCGGCCGCCGCCGGAATGCGCTCGGGCGGCAGTCCCGAGAGCGTGATGGTGGTCAGCGGAATGAAAAAGAACGCCATGGCCGCGCCCTGGATCACGGTGGGGATCAGCACCGTCACAAAGTCGGTTTCGGTATTGAAACGCGAGCGCATCCACAACACCAGGGCAAACACAATGAACGCCCCGGTGGCCATGCGGCGGGGGTCCCACTGGCCCACCTTGCGCCCGACGATGGGCGTCAGCAAGATGGCCAGCACCCCCACAGGCGCCAGCGCCATACCGGCGGCCGTAGCGGTGTAGCCCATGAACTGCTGCAGCCACAACGGCAGCAGCACCACATTGCCAAAGAACAGGGCATAGGCCACGGACAGCGACAGCGCGCCAAAAGTGAAGTTGCGGCCCTTGAACAAGCGCAGGTCCACCACCGGGTGCTCGTCGGTCAGCTCCCATACCACGAACACCGCAAACGCCACCGCTGCAACGATGGCCATGGCCGTGATTTCGCCCGAGGCAAACCAGTCCAACTCTTTGCCCTTGTCGAGCATGAGCTGCAGCGAGCCCACCCACAACACCAGCAAGCCCAAACCAACGCTGTCGATGGGCAGCTTGCGTGTGGGGGTTTCGCGTTGCTTGTAGATGGCCCAGGTGAACGCAGCGGCCAGCAGACCCACGGGAACGTTGATGTAGAAGATCCACGGCCAGGAAATGTTGTCGGTGATCCAGCCGCCCAACAGCGGCCCTACCACCGGGGCGACCAGCGTGGTCATGCCCCACAGGGCCAGCGCGGTGCCCGCCAGTGCGCGCGGAAAACTCGACAGCAGCAGGGTTTGCGACAGCGGAATCATCGGCCCGGCCACCAGGCCTTGCAGCACGCGGAAGAACACCAACATCTCCAGCGACGTGGCAAAGCCGCACAGCCAGGAGGTGATGACAAACAGCAGCACGCTCATGCTGAACAGACGCACGGCGCCAAAACGCTGCGTGAGCCATCCGGTCAGCGGCACCGAGATGGCATTGGCCACGCCAAAGCTGGTGATGACCCAGGTGCCCTGGCCGGGGCTCACGCCCAGGTCGCCGGCAATGGCGGGAATGGACACGTTGGCAATCGACGAATCGAGCACGTTCATGAACGTGGCCAGCGACAGCGCCAGCGTGCCCAGCAGCAGCGTGGAGCCGGTCAGCGGCGGGTGCTGTGCGGGAGGTGTTACAGGCGTTGCGCTGGCAGGTGCCGGGGCTCCTGTGGACGCTTGGGGCGCAGCGGGACTGGCGGCAGTCATGCAAATCCTGGCTTAACGCACCACGGGCGCGTGCACTGGCGCGGCCGCATGGGCAGTTCCGTGGGCGCGCGCCGTGCGGGCTGCGCCGGGCGAGGCCATGGCCGCCTTGCGGCCGCCCAGGTTGGCCGCAATGATGTTCGCTACCTCGGTGTCTGCCGCCTGGAGCTGGGCGTCAAACACGGTGGTGGATGCCACAGGCGCGGTGCGCGGCGTGTCGGAGAGGGTCTTGCCGCTTTGGTCGGCAATGTCCACCTTCACCACCATCGACAGGCCCACGCGCAGCGGGTGCTCGGCCAGTTCTTTGGGGTCGAGCGCCACGCGCACGGGAACGCGCTGCACCACCTTGATCCAGTTGCCGGTGGCATTTTGCGCGGGTAGCAGGGCAAAGGCCGCGCCGGTTCCGGCGCCCAGGCCGGCAATGCGGCCGTGGTAAATCACCTTGTCGCCGTACACATCGGCCTCCAGATCGGCGCTTTGGCCGATGCGCAGGTTTTGCAGCTGGCTTTCCTTGAAATTGGCGTCCACCCACAAGTCGTTCAGTGCCACCAGCGTCATCATCGGGGCACCGGCTTGCACACGCTGGCCCACCTGCACGCCGCGCTTGGCGACATAGCCGTCGAGCGGCGCCACCAGTTGGGCGCGCTGCACGGCCAGGTAGGCTTCGCGCACGCGGGCCGAGGCACGCTGTACGTTCGGGTGCTGCTCGATCGATACGCCCTCGGTCTGCGTCTGGCTGGCGGCCAGTTGTTCTTGCGCGGCCAGCACGGCCGATTGGGCGGCCGCTACGCTGCTGCGGGCGGCGGTCAGCTGGGCGTTGGCGTGCTGGAACTCTTCCTTACCCACGGCGCCGCTGGCCATCAAGGGGGCGCGGCGGTTCACGTCGTCTTGCAGCCGGGCTGCGTCGGCTTGGGCACGGGCCAGGTCGGCTTTGCGCAGGCTGACCTGCGCTTGCAGGGTGGAGTTGTTGGCAAACAGGGTGCGCACCTCGCGCACGGTTTGCGCCAGTTGTGCCTCTGCCTGGTCCAGCGCTACACGGGCATCGGCTGGGTCCAGCGATACCAGCATCTGGCCGGCGCGCACAAAGTCGGTGTCGTCGGCACCAATGGACACCACGGTGCCGCCCATTTGCGGAGTGATCTGCACCACGTTGCCCGCGACGTAGGCGTTGTCGGTCGATTCAAAGTGGCGGCCGTTGAACCAGTGCCAGCCGCCCCAGGCGGCGCCGACCAGGGCTACGGCCACGGCGATCAGGGTCAGGCCACGGCGGCGGGCGGTGTTGGCTTCGGTGGCGGTCAGGGGTGCGCTCATGGCGGGGTCTTTCGGGGGTTCGGTCTGTGCGGGGTGTTGGGTAGCGCGGCGGTGTCAGTGCGCTGCAGTGTGCAAGGTGGCCGTGTCGTCGGTCCAGCCGCCGCCCAGCGCTTTCATCAACTGCAATTGCGTGTCGATCTGGCGGGCACGCAGGTCCACGGCCAGGCGGCGTTGGGCCAGGACCTGGCTTTCGGTGCTCAGCACCAACAGGTAGCTGCCCAGGCCTGCGCGGTAGCGTTCCTGGGCAAAGCCGTAGGCTTTTTCGGCGCTGGCGGCGGTTTCGCGCTGCAGGGCCTGCTGGCGGGTGAGCGACTGCACCGAGGCCAGCGCGTCGCCCGCTTCTTTGACGGCTTCAAGCACGGCGCTGTTGTATTGCGCAATGGCGGCGTCCTGTTCGGCCTGGCGCCCGCCCAGTTGCGCGCGCAGGCGGCCGCCATCAAAAAGGGGCAAACGCAGGGCAGGGCTCATACCCATCTGACGCGAGCCAGCGTTGAACAGATTGTCGAGCCCCAGCGCGTTCAGGCCAATAAAGGCGCCGATGTTGATGTTGGGGTAGAACTCGCTGCGCGCGCTGTGCACGCCTTGGGTGGCGGCTTCCACGCGCCAGCGGGCGGCCACGACATCAGGGCGGCGGCCCAGCAGGTCGGCGCCCAGCGTGTCGGGCACGGTGAGGGGCTGCAGTGCGACCAGCCGGGGCGCCAGCGTGGCCAGCGCATCGGGCGCCTGGGCACTGAGCACGGCCAGTTGGCGGCGTGCGAGGGTGATTTGTTCTTCCAATGCCTCGATCTGGGTGCGCGCATCGGGCACGGCCGCCTGGGCCTGGGTCAGTTCGACCTGGCTGTCCAGCCCGGCGGAAACGCGCTCGTGCGTCAGCTTTTGCTGTTCTTCCCGCTGCGCCAGGGCACGCTGGGCCACGTCGCGCTGCGCTACCAGCCGGGCCAGCGCCACATAGCTGCGCGCCACCTGGGTGGCCAGCAGGTTGGTAGCGGCGGCCGCATCGGCCTGGGCGGCGCGGGCCTGGCCCAGGGCGGCTTGCAATTCGGCGGCGTGCTGGCCAAAGAAGTCGGGCGCCCACGACAACGATGCCTGCAGGTTGCCGCTGTTGTAGGTGTTGCCCGCGACCGGAGCGGGAACCAGCCCATGGGCGGTGTAGCGCTGGCGCGTGGCATCCAGCCCCAGCGTGGCCTGCGGCCCGTTGGCCGCTTCGCGCACCTGGCTCAGTGCCACGGCCTGCTCTAGCCGGGCGCGGCTGATGGCCAGGCTGGGGCTGCCTTGCAGGGCCTGCGCGACCAGTGCGTCGAGTCGGGTGTCCCCCAGCACCGACCACCACTGCGCTGGCGCTGCGGGTGTGTCGGCTGCGGCGTCCAGCCCTGCGGCTGCGGGCGTGGTTTGGGCCAGGGGTGCATGGCTGGGGCCGGGGCTGGCGCAGCCGCTGGCAAACAGGGCGGCGGCCAAAGCGCTGGCCAGCAGGCTGCTGCGCAGCGGTGCGGGGCTGCACTGGGGTAATGTGGTGAACGGCATGGGGGAGGAGAGGGGGTGAATCAGGGTTGGCGGTCTGCACTTTGCCGCAGCGCTTCGCCGTTGGATTGCATGCGGCGCAGCAGGCCCAGCAGTGTTTGCCATTCGTCGCGGGTGAAATCGCTGAGGTGGCCGTTGAGCACATCCGACAGCACGGCCGGCACCTGCGCAGCCACCTTCTGTCCTTCGGCGGTGAGCGCGAGTTGCACCACGCGACGGTCGGTGGTGGAGCGCTCGCGCACGACCAGGCCCTTGGTTTCCAGGCGGTCCAGGGCACGGGTCATGGCGGCTGGGTCGTTTTCCAGGTCGCGGGCCAGGCTGGCCACCGTGGTGTCTTTGCAGCGCGAAATCTTGTACAGCGGGAGCCACTGCGCATAAGTCAGGTCGTGCGTGGCCAGTTGCCCGTCGGCCTGGGTGCGGATCGACGACAGCACCTTGCGCATGAGATAGCCCACGCTGTCTTCGGGAGACAGATCGGTGGGGTTATAGAACGGGGCGCGCGCGCAAACGGGAGCAGAAGGCATACCCGCGAATATAGTTGACTAGACAATTATTGGCGCGACAAGCATCTCAAAAACATCTGGGAAAAGAGGGCTATTGGGGCCCGAAGGCCCGTCCAGTGAAGAGTTGGTGTGGCAGAGCGATTCGAACGCTGCGCGCAAAGGTCTTGGCGGCTTGCGTTGATGATCTGGCCGTGGCTGCAGCCAAGTCGAGCCGTAACGAAATCAGGTGCGGTTCAGTGGATTGGTGAAACCTGTGGATCAGACCAGCAGCACGGTAGCGGCAATAACGGCGAAACCCAGCACCAGGTTCACGGTCACTCCGGTGCGTATGGCGGCCAGTGCCTGACCGCCTGCCGCCCAGTTTTCTGCAGCGACGGCGCGCTGTAGGCGCTTGAAGAGCGCAAAACGGATATGGCCGAAGATGCCCATCATCACCAGCCCCAGCGTGGCCATGATGGTCCACGATATCGGCATGGTGAAGGGGCCACCGATCTGCGATGCCTCGCGCGCTACACGGCCGATCATCCACAGCCCGGTGCCCAGCGTCAGCACCACGGCGACCAGCACGGCGGCAAAAAAGCGTTGCAGCACGCTGCACATCAGCGCAAGGCGAACGGGGGGCTCCAGCGCCTGGGCTGCAGGGCGCAAAAAGAAATGGGCAAATACCATGCCGCCGATCCACACGACGATGGACAGCAGATGAATCAGTTTCAGGGTGGCGTACATCAGGCAACAGGCGGTTGGGGCAGGTAAAAAAAGTTCGGCTCTGCGAGAACGCAGGTCAGGCGCTGAAACGGGACGCTATGCCAGGGGCTGTTTCCGTCTGGACCTGGTTGCCGCCATTGTGCTTGGAGCGGTACATGGTGCGGTCGGCATGGTTCAACAGTTCAGCGACGTCCGTGCCGTGCTCGGGGTATACGGCCACGCCAATGCTGGTTTGCATGTGCAGTGACTCGTCCTTCAAGGAAAAAGGCTGCTGGAAGGCCTCCAGGATTTTGCTCGCCACCTTCGCTGCATGGCGGGACGTGCGGCCGTTTTCGAGCAGCACGACAAACTCGTCTCCGCCCAAGCGCGCCACGGTGTCTGCGGCGCGCACGCAGGCTTGCAGGCGCTGTGCCACCTGTTGCAGCAGCCGGTCGCCCATGGCGTGGCCCAGGCTGTCGTTTACGCGCTTGAAGCGGTCGAGATCCACAAACAACAGCGACACCATCGTGCCATCGCGCCGCGCACGCGCCAACGCGGTGTGCAGGCGGTCGAGCAGCAGGGCGCGGTTGGGCAGATGGGTGAGCATGTCGTGCTGCGCCATGTGCAGCAGGCGTTCGTGCATCTGCTTGCGCTCGATGGCCGCTGCCACCTGGGTGGAGATGAACTGCAGCAGCTCCTTGTCCTTCTCGGTGTACGAGCCGTTTTCGGTATAGCTTTCCAGTACCAGAATTCCAAGGGTCCCACTGTCGGTGCGCAAGGGCACGCCCAACCAGTAAAGGGCATCACTCTGCGGTGCAGGCAAGGTGCGGCGGTTGGCGGGGGTGAGCAAAACAGTGCGGCCTGTGCGCACCACCTCGGCACACAATGCGTCGTCTTTCAATGCAATGGTGCCCGGCGCGGCCAGCTGCGTATTGGCATGGTAGGCGTAGCACAGCGTGTTGCTGGCCTGGTCGTACAGCACCACCGAGAAGTGGGCGGCGCTCAGCAATTGCCCGATGGCCTGGTGGATGCCTTCGTACAGCGACTCCAGACTTTTCGCTGTGTGCGCAATCTCCGAGATGGCGTAGATCGCTGCCTGCTTGGATTCGCTCAATTTACGCTCGGTGATGTCATGCGCCACGGCCAGCCGCAGTTGCCGGTCGGGGAGCCAGCGCGCCGTCCAGCTGATGTGTGCGATGGAGCCATCCTTGCGCACATAGCGGTTCTCGAACTGCAATTGCAGGTCGCCTTCCATGATGTTTTGCGCCTGGCTCTGGGTGACGGCCCGGTCGTCCGGATGCACCAGGTCGAGCATGCGGCGCCCCATCACTTCGGCCGGTGCGTAGCCAAAGATGCGCTCGAATGCGGGGCTGACAAACACGATGCGGCTGTCGGCCTGCACCATGCACACGGCGTCCAGCAGCAAGTTGACAACATTCAGCGAAGAAATACTGTGCATGGAGTGAAGTGGGCGGTCGGAGCTTGCAGTAGGCATGGATGCAAACCATTGTGCCGTGATGGCTCCATCCATGCTTTCCAAGGCCAAAAGCCCTGGCCATGCGCCCTACAGAACCAAGGGCACGCCGCGCGCAGCAACGAAGCATGCACACACGAATACTATTTAATTGATAGCATATAGCGCTTCACTGGTGGGCTTTTAAGGCTGTTTTACCGGTATTTCTCTTCTAGCGCATCCCACCCAGGTTTGCCCACCAGGCGCTGGCGTTCGGCAAACGGCGTGACCAGGGCGGGGTCTTCACGCAGGCTGTGGGTGTCGCGCAGCACCGTCAGCGCTTTTTGCATGCCCGCCACAGCGGCTTGCAGGGCGGCGTTGGCGTACAACACCAGGCCATAGCCCAGGCCGCCCAACTCGTCAGCGCCGAAGAGGGGTGTTTTGCCACCGATCACCATATTCATCAGCTGGGGCTTGTCCAGGCGCTGGGGCAGGGCGCGGATTTCGCTCTCGGTGGTGACGGCTTCCACGAACAGAATGTCGGCGCCGGCTTCGCTGTAGCGCTGGGCGCGCTCCACCGCAGCCTCGAAACCATGCATGGCGCAGGCATCGGTGCGGGCCATGATGAGGGTGTCGCCATTGCGCCGGGCATCGGTGGCTGCCTTGATTTTGCCGACCATCTCGGCGGCCGATAGGACTTCCTTGCCGTTGAAATGCCCGCAGCGCTTCGGTGAAACCTGGTCTTCGAGCTGGATGCAATCGGCCCCGGCGCGCTCGAGCGTACGCACGGCGTGGTAGGTGTTGAGCGCGTTGCCAAAGCCGGTGTCGGCGTCCACGATCAGCGGCAGATCCACGGCGTCGCGGATGCGGGCGGTGTGGTCGGCAATGTCCGTGAGGCCCATGAACGCCTGGTCGGGCAGGCCGAACCACATGTTGGTCACCCCGGCGCCGGTAACGTAGATCGCCTCATACCCCAGGTCGGCCACCACGCGGGCAGACAGGGCGTTGAACGCGCCGGGCACGATGACACCACGGCGCGCCTTGGCCAGGGCCTTGAGTTGTTGTTGGGTGCTGGTCATGCAATGTCCTTGTCTCAATTGGTGTGAAGGCCTGTGGCACAGGCGCGTACGAACTATTGCAATCCTTGTGCCAAGCACCTCCCGTTAGCGTTGCGATGCGCAAGTGCTTATGAAGCAAAGGTTTTTGGCACCTGAATACTTTGCTTTTCTCAATTTTCTTTTCGCAGTGTTTCAAAACTGAAATAATGCATTGCATGATTGAAGCGATCGTGCATTCCTCCGCCCTTGCCTTGCCCCGCATCGCCACCGTAGGCCGCCACCGCATCGGCCGCGTGCTGGAGCGCGTGGCCGAGCTATTCGCCGGTCAGGCGCATATCGAACACATCAGCGCCTCGTTTGACACCGCCGTGGACGCCGTGCGGGCCCTGCACTCACGCGCGCCCATCGACGCGCTGGTCGTGGCCGGGGCCAGCGGCGCCTGGATGCGCGAGCGCGTGGACATTCCTGTCGCTATGGTCGAGGTGCGCGGCTTTGATCTGCTGGGGGCGCTGGCGCGCGCCCGTGCGCTGTCGCCGCGCGTGGCGCTGGTCACGTTCGGCGCGCCGTCCGAGCACCTGGCCCAGTTCGACGCCCAGTTTGGCGCCGGCATTGCCCAGTTCAGCTACCACGGGCCCGAAGACGCCACCGCTTGTGTGCAGGCCATGCAAGCCGCCGGCATCGGCGCCGTGGTGGCGCCGGGGCTGGTGGCCGACCTGGCCGAAGAGGCCGGCATCGCCAGCGTGCTGCTCTATTCAGACGCCGCCGTGCAGCAGGCGCTGCAAGAGGGCGTGCTGCTGGCGCGCCAGCGCCTGACCGAGCGCGCCCGCCACCAGCGGCTGCAGACCATCCTGGGCCAACTGCAAGACGGCGTGGTGGCCGTGGACTGCGCGCAGCGCATCCAGGCGCTGAACCCGGCCATGGCGGCCCTGCTGGGCACGCCGGCCGAGCAGTTGCACGGCCGCACGCTGGGCGCCGTGGCCCCGCAGCTGGATATGGCGGCCACCCTGCGCCACCAGCAAAGCAGCGAAGACGTGGTGCAGCTGGCCACGCGCACCCAGGTCGTGCGCCGCGCCCCCATCGTGGAAAACGGCGTGCTCACCGGCGCACTGCTGGTCTGCCGCGACCCGCAGGTCATCCAGAACGCCGACCGCCACCTGCGCGCCAACCAGCGCCAGCGCGGCGCGGGCGTGCGCTGGCGCATAGCCGACTGCGTGGGCGACAGCCCCGCCATGCAGCGCCTGCGCGCGCTGGCGCACCAGTGCGCTGCCAGCGAGGCCACGGTGCTCATCCTGGGCGAGAGCGGCACCGGCAAAGAGCTGGTGGCCCAGGGCATCCACCGCGCCAGCCGCCGCGCCGCCCAGCCCTTTCTGGCCGTGAACTGCGCCGCTTTAGGCGAAAGCCTGCTGGAGAGTGAACTGTTCGGCTACGAAGAAGGCGCCTTCACCGGCGCGCGCCGGGGCGGCAAGACCGGGCTGATCGAAGCGGCCCACACCGGCACCCTGTTCTTGGACGAAATCGGCGACATGCCGCTGGCCCTGCAATCGCGCCTGCTGCGCGTGCTGCAAGAGCGCGAAGTGCTGCGCGTGGGCGCCACCACGCCCGTGCCGGTCGATGTGCGCGTGATCGCCGCCACCCACGCCGACCTGGGCGCGCAGGTCGAAAAAAGCCTGTTCCGCCGCGACCTGTATTACCGCCTGGCCGTGCTGCGCCTGGCCACGCCCGCCCTGCGCGAGCGCAGCCTGCAAGACGTCGCCCACCTGGCCCAGGCCCTGCTGCAGCGGCGCCTGAATGCCGGTGCCGATGCGCCTGCCGATGCGCCGCCGCCCGCTGCCGCCATCCACACGCTGCTGGCCGCCGTGCTGCAGCGCGCCCAGGGCCACACCTGGCCCGGCAACGTGCGCGAACTGGAAAACTGGGTAGAGCGGGTGCTGGCCTGCCAGGGCTATGTGTGCGGTGCGCAAGGCGCGGTGGACGCGGCGCGGCTGCTGGAAGTTTTTCCGGAATGCGCCGAGCAACTGACCTTGGCTGCGCCCGCTGCTGCCATCCGCCAGCCGCATCTGAAAGAAACCCGCCGCCGCGCCGAGCAGCAGCGGGTGCGCGAGGTGCTGGAGTCCGTCAGCGGCGACCAGCGAAAGGCGTGTGAGGTTTTGGGGATCAGCCGGGCGACGTTGTGGCGGAGGATGAAGGCGTAAGAGTCTGGGCGGCAGGGCACTCCTGCTTCCGCCACAGGCCCGTGCCCGCGTGGGAAGCACTGGGCATGTCACGCAGTTGACCTCCCGTTCAGACCCCGCTTTGGACAATGGTCTGCGCGTGGGCCCGGCAGGGCGCGACGCATCCCTAACCCCAGCGAGACCAGCATGAAATTCGACGACGTCATCCAGCAGCGCCGCAGCATTCGCGGCTACTTGAACAAGCCCGTTCCCAAGGCGCTCATCCGCGAGGTGCTGGAGCTGGCCATGCGCGCCCCCACCTCCATGAACACCCAGCCCTGGAATTTCTACGTGGTCAGTGGCGAAGTGCTCGACCGCATCCGCGCTGGCAACGTAGAGCGCAACCTGGCGGGCGTGCCCCATTCACGCGAATTTCGCCTGGGGCCAGACTACATGGGCCCGCACCGCGAACGGCAGATTGGCGTTGCCAAGCAGCTGTTTGCCGCCATGGGCATCGAGCGCGACAACAAGGAAAAGCGCCACGACTGGATACTGCGCGGCTTTCGCCAGTTCGACGCCCCGGTCTCCATCGTGGTGACGTACGACCGCGCCATCCACGGCAGCGACATTGCGCCGTTTGACTGCGGCGGCGTGGTCAACAGCATCGTCAACGCCGCCTGGGCGCGGGGCTTGGGCTGCGTGATCAACAGCCAGGGAATCATGCAATCGCCCGTAGTGCGCGCCGAGGCCGGCATCCCCGACGACCAGGTGATTCAAACCTGCATCGCCATGGGCTGGCCCGACGAGAGTTTTCCGGCCAACGCGGTAGTGTCGCAGCGCAAGCCGGTGGACGAGGCGGTGACGTTTTTGGGGTTTGGGGACTGAGGCTGACGGGGGCGTGCCATCGAATAGCCATTGGTTCCTCGGGCCAGGATGCTGATGGGCTGGCCAACGCCCACCAGACAGATCGCTGAGCCTGAGTGACTACTCCCGACCCTGAGCAGCCATCCAGATGAAAGCTCCAAAACCGTCATTCAGCCAGGCGGCAAATGCAAGGCCAAGGCGTCCAGCGGGCTGGAGGTGCCTCCGGCAGCGACTTTCAGGACATGGGTGTAGATCATCGTCGTGCTCACGTCCGAATGCCCCAGAAGCTCCTGCACCGTGCGGATGTCGGTACCCGACTGCAGTAAATGTGTTGCAAAGCTGTGGCGCAGGGTGTGCACGGATACCTGTTTGGCAATGCCCGCCAGGGGCGTGGCGCGCTTGATGGCGCGCTGCAGGCGCTCCTCAAACACATGGTGGCGGCGAATCACCCCGCTGCGTGGGTCTACGCTGGTGCCTTGCGCCGGAAACAGCCAAAACCACCCCCAGCTATGGCCGACCTTGGGGTATTTCACTTCCAGCGCGTCGGGTACCTCGACACCTGCTTGATCCGTTTGCCGGTCTTTCTCCCACACTGCCCGGGCATGCAGCAATTGTTGGCGCAGGGTATCCAGCAGGCTATGGGGCAGCATCACGACACGGTCCTTGTTGCCCTTTGCCTGGCGCACCACGATCACTTTGCGGTCAAAGTCCACATCTTTGACGCGCAGGCGGATGCCCTCCATCAACCGCATGCCCGTGCCGTACAAAAGCCGTGCCAATAGCGCCTCGGTGCCCTGCATTTGCGCCAGCAACGCGCCAACCTCTGCCTGCGTGAGTACCGATGGAATGCGTTTGGGTTGTTGGGGACGCTGAATGTCCTGCATCCAAGGCAATTCGGTGTTCAGCACATCCCTGTAAAGAAACAGCAGCGCCGAAAGCGCCTGGTTGTGCGTACTGCTGGAGACATGCCGCTCGCTGGCCAACATGGTCAAGAACGCCTGAACGTCGGCGGCTCCCATGTCCCTGGGGTGGCGCATGGCGCCACTTGCCCGTGCCGACCAGCGCACGAAAAAGCGCACCCAGTAGACGTAGGATTTTTCGGTGTTGAGACTATAGTGGCGGTAACGCAAGCACTCCCGCAGCTGATCCAGCAAGCGGGTGGAATGCAAGACAGGAGTGGAGGGTTTCATGGGGAATTTATACCTGTGTTTTTGCACAGTGTATGGCCGGGGGAGGCAAGCTGCAAGCGGCTTTCAGCGGTTTCGGTGGTCGGATGTATCCGACTGCGTCAGTTTTATCCCGCAGGATTTGCGGGATACATTACGTTAAGACGCATGGGATACGCTGCCTTTGTCTCAATGGCTATTGGGTGCGCACTCGGCGCATTTGCTGGTCTGGTTTTCGCAAAAGCATCCATTGCGGCCGTGAGCGCGAGATTCAATGTCGGACTTAGAACTGCGCGTATTGGCGCAATTCTTGGAGGTACGGTGGTCGTTTTTCCGTCATTCTTTCTTTCCATTGTTCTTGGCGGAACTTTTGGGGGTGGATGGGGTGAAATTGTCGCTGGCAAAGCCGGTGTAGTTATTGGTCTCGCGGCTGGAATCGCCTTCATTCTTGCCATTGGTCTTGGAATTGGCGCAGCGTTGGGAAGTCTCCTGGCCGTTGTAGTTCGTCGCGCGTTGGGGAGTGGGCATGGGTCTTAACATACCAATCGACGCGGACCCACAGCAGCAGGAGGCGGCTTCGCCGCTAATGCTGGTGGTCCGGTCATTTTTACGTTAGGCAAAGAAAATTTGGGGGGTGCGTGATGGACTGGATCACAACAAATAGCAATATGTTATTGGTGATTCTAACTGCTATATATGTATTTGCCACCATCGCCATATTAATGGCGACTACAAAATCTAATAAACTCACCCAAAAGAGCATTGAGCAGACAGCGATATTGGAAAGAGAGAGATTGCGACCATACCTATCGATTGAATTAAAAATTACCAAGAAAGGCGGGAAGGATGGTTTGCCATACGGTTACATTGTTCTAAAAAATACAGGTGCCACACAAGCGCGTCATGTATTCATAGAAATGGAACCTGTAATATTTTCAATGCCAATCGTTGACGGAAAGAAAGAAAAAAAGATCCCATATTTTATAGAAAACCAAACTGAAAATATTGCACCCAATGGCGAGCTGTTCGATAGCATAGGATTTCTGCCTGGAATATTTGAGCATTTCGATGCTCCAATATTTAGGGGAACAATTACATACCAAGATGTAAACAGCAGAAAATATGTAGAGTCGTTTACAATAAATTTTGATGTTATGCGTTTGGCCACACCATACATTGATTAATTCCCTAACATGCAGCTCCAGCGGATGCACCAAAGGCGCGCGCCGCTGAGCCTTGACGTTGAGCGTCCGCTTCCATTACCCGTCACCGGCTGCTCCTGGCCGCAAGCAGACGCCCAGCCTGGCCTTGGCGCTCAGATATAAATCCGTTTTCGCAGATAGAAAAGGCGCAGGAATTTAAAATTCCAGCGCCTTTTTTGTTGTCGTGTAAATCAATTTTGATAGCTGCTACCGCAATACCATAAATCGTTACAGCCGTATTTGATATAAACTCCGTCAGCGCCCGCCGCAGCTGCACAACGGCGCAGCGCCACCCGCTTAACCCGCCAACACATCCCCCGGCACTCGCACCCAGCCCTCCATCAAAACCCGTGCGCTGCGGCCCATCAGGGCTTTGGTGACTTGCCACTGGCCGTTGACCTGCTCTGCCTCGGCGCCCACGCGCAGCGTCCCCGAGGGGTGGCCAAAACGCACGGAACTTCGTTTTCCACCCCCGGCCGCCAAGTTCACCAGCGTGCCCGGAATGGCCGCAGCGGCGCCGATGGCGACGGCGGCGGTGCCCATCATGGCGTGGTGCAGTTGGCCCATGGACAGGGCGCGCACCAGCAAATCCACATCAGCGGCGCGCACGGTTTTGCCGCTGGACGCGGCGTAATTGGCCGGCGGCGCCACGAACGCCACCTTGGGCGTGTGCTGGAGGGCGGCGGCGTGGCCGGTGTGCGCTATGAGCCCCATGCGCACGGCGCCGTGGGCGCGGATGGCCTCGAAGCGGGCCAGCGCCTGCGGGTCGCTGTTGATGGCGCCCTGCAGCTCGGTGCCGGTGTAGCCCAGGTCGGCGGCGTTGACGAAGATGGTCGGGATGCCGGCGTTGACCATCGTCACCTGCAGCGCGCCGCTCGGCACCACGGACGCAGGCACTTCGAGCGTGTCCACCACGTTGCCGGTCGGGAACAGGGCGCCCTCGGCGGCGGGGTGGATGAATTCGAGCTGCACCTCGGCGGCGGCAAAGGCCACGCCGTCGAGTTCAAAGTCGCCCGTCTCCTGCACCGCGCCGTCGGTGATGGGCACGTGGGCGACGATGGTTTTGGCGATGTTGGCCTGCCAGATGCGCACGGTTGCCGTGCCGCTCTTCGGGATGCGCGCGGCGTCGATCAGGCCCATGTGGATGGCGCAGGGGCCGACCGCTGCTGAGAGGTTGCCGCAGTTGCCGCTCCAGTCCACAAAAGGCCGGTCGATGCTGACTTGGCCAAACAGGTAGTCGACGTCGTGGCCGGGGCGGGTGCTTTGGCTCAGGATCACGGCCTTGCTGGTGCTGGACGAGGCGTTACCCATGCCGTCGATCTGCTTGCCATACGGGTCGGGGCTGCCGAGCACGCGCAGCAGCAATTGATCGCGCAGGGCGCCGGGGGTTTGCGCGGCTTCGGGCAGGTCTTGCAGGCGGAAGAACACGCCCTTGCTGGTGCCGCCGCGTATATAGGTGGCGGGGATTTTGATTTGGGGGGCGAAGCGGGTCATGGGCGGTGGGAATTTGGTTTTTCGAATTTGATAGCTGGTAGCGCTTGTGGGTATTGGGTTAGAGGCTGATTTTGTTGTGAATGTGCAGTTTTTTGATTGCCGTTCGATCTGATCCTGTTGAGAACAACTGGGGTCAAGCAGTCAACACATGCACCGCTGTGCCCTGTGCTCCGGCATTGGGGTCAGAGCACGAGTTTCGCTTTGCAAAATCGTGATCCGACCCCAATGCCTGCGTCGCTCGTGTGCGCGCTGTGGGAGCGGGAGCAACACGGGGGCGGCAGTTGGCATGCGGATTTGATAGCTGCTAGCGCTTGTCACGCCTGGGTTAGAGCCTTATTTGGCTCATTATTTTCTTCCGCGGTCTGCGCCAGAAAATCTTGCGCAAAGCGCTGCAGCACGCCGCCGGCGGCGTAGATCGACACTTCTTCGGCGGTGTCGAGCCGGCAGGTCACCGGCACCTCGACCCGTTCGCCGTTTTTGCGCGCGATGACCAGCGTGAGCGTGGCGCCGGGGGTGCGCTGGCCGCGCACGTCAAACACTTCACTGCCGTCGATCTGCAACGTGTGGCGGGTGGTGCCGGGCTTAAATTGCAGCGGCAGCACGCCCATGCCGACCAGGTTGGTGCGGTGGATGCGCTCAAAGCCCTCGGCCGCGATGGCTTCGACGCCCGCCAGGCGCACGCCCTTGGCGGCCCAGTCGCGGGAACTCCCCTGGCCGTAGTCGGCGCCGGCAATGATGATGAGCGGCTGGCGGCGCTGCATATAGGTCTCGATCGCCTCCCACATGCGCACCACCTGGCCCTCGGGTTCGATGCGGGTGAGCGAGCCTTTTTGCACCTGGCCATCGACCACGGCCATCTCGTTGATGAGCTGCGGGTTGGCAAAGGTGGCGCGCTGGGCCGTGAGGTGGTCGCCCCGGTGCGTGGCATACGAGTTGAAGTCTTCCTCGGGCAGGCCCATTTTGTGCAGGTATTCGCCCGCCGCGCTGTCCAACAAAATGGCGTTGGACGGCGACAGGTGGTCGGTGGTGATGTTGTCGGGCAGCACGGCCAGGGGGCGCAGTCCACGCAGCGTGCGCTCGCCGGCCAGCGCGCCTTCCCAATAGGGCGGGCGGCGGATGTAGGTGCTTTGCGGGCGCCAGTCGTAGAGCGGGTCGATGTTGTCGCCGGTCACAACGCCCAGCTTGAACATCGGGTCGTACACCTGCCGAAAGTGCGCGGGCTTGACGCTGTGCGCCACCACGGCGTCGATTTCCGCGTCGCTGGGCCAGAGGTCTTTGAGCGTGACGCTCTGGCCGTTGTGGTCCATGCCGAGCACGTCTTTTTCAATGTCAAAGCGGATGGTGCCGGCAATGGCGTAGGCCACCACCAGCGGCGGCGAGGCCAGGAATGCCTGCTGGGCATAGGGGTGGATGCGCCCGTCGAAGTTGCGGTTGCCCGACAGCACGGCGGTGGCGTACAGGCCCCGGTCGATGATTTCTTGCTGGATGGCGGGGTCGAGTGCGCCGCTCATGCCGTTGCAGGTGGTGCAGGCAAAGCCGACGATGCCAAAGCCCAGCTGTTCCAGCTCTTTCAGCAAACCGGCGTCTTGCAAATACAGCTCGACCGCCTTGGAGCCGGGCGCCAGCGAGGTTTTGACCCAGGGCTTGCGCGCCAGGCCCCGTGCATTGGCGTTGCGCGCCAGCAGAGCCGCTGCGATGACGTTGCGCGGATTGCTGGTGTTGGTGCAGCTGGTAATCGCCGCAATGATGACGGCGCCGTCGGGCATCAGGCCCTCGGCCTCTTGGTCGCGGGCCATCTGCAATTTGACCGGCCCGGCGATGCCGCGCGCCGCCAGATCGCTGGTCGGCAGGCGCTTGTGCGGGTTGGACGGCCCGGCCATGCTGCGCACCACGCTGGACAAATCAAAGCGCAGCACGCGCTCGTATTCGGCGCTCGCCAGCGCGTCGGCCCACAGGCCGGTGCGCTTGGCGTAGGTTTCGACCAGCCTGACCTGCGCGTCCTCGCGCCCGGTCAGGCGCAGGTAGTCGATGGTCTGCTGGTCGATGTAGAACATCGCCGCCGTGGCGCCAAACTCGGGCGTCATGTTGGAGATGGTGGCGCGGTCGCCCAGCGTCAGGGCGCTGGCGCCGGTGCCGAAAAACTCTAGGTAGGCGCCCACCACTTTTTGTTGGCGCAGGTATTCGGTCAGCGCCAGCACCACGTCGGTGGCGGTGATGCTGGGCTGGGGTTGGCCGGTCAGCTCAACGCCGACGATGTCGGGCAGGCGCATCCACGAGGCGCGGCCCAGCATCACGCTCTCGGCCTCCAGCCCGCCCACGCCAATGGCAATCACGCCCAGTGCATCGACATGCGGCGTGTGGCTGTCGGTGCCGACCAGCGTGTCGGGGAAGGCCACGCCATCGCGCGAATGCACGACCGGCGACATTCTTTCGAGGTTGATCTGGTGCATGATCCCGTTCCCCGGCGGGATCACCTCGACGTTTTTGAAGGCGGTTTTGCACCATTCGATGAAGTGGAAGCGGTCTTCGTTGCGGCGGTCTTCCACGGCGCGGTTCTTGGCGAAAGCGTCGGGGTCGAAGCCGGCAAACTCCACCGCCAGCGAGTGGTCCACGATGAGCTGCGTGGGCACCACCGGGTTGACCTGCGCCGGGTCGCCGCCGCGCTCGGCAATGGCGTCGCGCAGGCCGGCCAGATCGACCAGCGCCGTCTGGCCCAGGATGTCGTGGCACACCACGCGCGCCGGAAACCACGGAAAGTCCAGATCCCGCTTGCGCTCTATCAGCTGTTGGAGCGAGGCGGTGAGCGTGGCCGGGTCGCAGCGGCGCACCAGGTTTTCTGCATGGATGCGCGCCGTGTAGGGCAGCTTGGCGTAGGCGCCGGGGGCGATGGCATCGACGGCGTCGCGGGCGTCGAAGTAGTCCAGCGCGGTGCCGGGCAGGTTCTTGCGGTAGAGGGTGTTCATCATCGGGCGGCTGATTTCGGGCTTGATTATGGTTACTGGCGCTCGCTCAAAGGCACGAACACCTTGTCGTCGGGGCCGGTGTAGTTCGCGCTGGGGCGGATGATTTTGTTGTCGATGCGCTGCTCGATGGCGTGCGCCGCCCAGCCGCTGGTGCGGGCCACCACAAACAGCGGCGTGAACATGGCGGTCGGCACACCCATCAGGTGGTAGCTGACGGCGCTGAACCAGTCCAGGTTGGGGAACATCTGCTTGGCGTCCCACATCACGGCCTCCAGCCGCTCGGCAATGTCGTACATCTTGGTGTTGCTGGCGCTGCCCGAGAGCTGGCGCGCCACACGCTTGATGACCTCGTTGCGCGGGTCGCTTACGGTGTAGACCGGGTGGCCAAAGCCAATCACCACCTCTTTGGCCTCGACGCGGCGACGGATGTCGGCTTCGGCTTCGCAGGGGCTGTCGTAGCGCTTCTGGATTTCGAACGCCACCTCGTTGGCGCCGCCGTGCTTGGGGCCGCGCAGCGCGCCGATGCCGCCAGTGATGCACGAATACAGGTCCGAGCCGGTGCCGGCAATCACGCGGCAGGCAAAGGTGCTGGCGTTGAATTCGTGCTCGGCGTACAGGTTGAGCGAGGTGTGCATGGCGCGCTCCCATTCGGGCGGCGGCGCCTTGCCGTGCAGCAGGTGCAGAAAGTGCGCGCCAATCGAGTCGTCGTTGGTTTCGACCGCGATGCGCTTGCCCTGCGTGCTCCAGTGGTACCAATACAGCAGCATCGAGCCCAGCGATGCCAGCAGGCGGTCGGCAATGTCGCGCGCGCCGGGGGTGTTGTGGTCGTCTTTTTCGGGCAGCACGCAGCCCAGGGTCGATACGCCGGTGCGCACCACGTCCATCGGGTGGCTGCTGGCGGGCAGGTGCTCCAGCGCTTCTTTCACGCTGGCGGGCAGGCCGCGCAGGGCCTTGAGCTTGGCTTTGTAGGCGCGCAGCTCGGCGGGCGTGGGCAGCTTGCCGTGCACCAGCAGGTGCGCCACTTCTTCAAACTCGCACACATCGGCCATGTCCAGGATGTCGTAACCCCGGTAATGCAGGTCGTTGCCGGTCTTGCCGACGGTGCACAGGGCGGTGTTGCCCGCCGTCACGCCGGACAGGGCGACGGATTTTTTCGGTTTGAAGGTGGGGCTCAGTGTTTCGCTCATGGTGTCTCCTGGATAGAAATGAAGGAAGGAAATCAGTGCGCAAGCGGCTGCGGGCGGCCTTGTGCATCGACGCAGACCATCTCGAACATGCCGCGCAGCACCTCGACCGGCTCTGTGTGCGGTCGTTGCGGCGGCATCAGGCCGATGACCTGCACGCTCATCGAGCTGCGCCCGCTGCGCACCACCTGGCTTGATAGCTCCAGCGCGCGTCCTTGGGGCACGGGGGCCAAAAAATCAACCTGGCTGCAGCGCGCCATCACCACGTCGTGCCCGGCGTGGCGGCTGGCCGTTACAAAAGCGGCCTTGCTCATCAGCGCCAGGGCTTGGCCCGCAAACAGCGTGCCGTAGTGGTTGGACAGTGGCGGCAGCACTATTTCGGTGAAGTGCAAAACCGGCGCAAGCACTGGCGAAGGAGGGGTGGTTTGGTGCATGATTCGCAATGTACGCAAACCATCTGCACTGCAGAAGGACTGAATTGGCGAATGAATGCGAAGTTTTGTGGCGTTATTTGCGAATGTTGCGAATTTCAAGACGAGAAGAACAATGCGAAAAACTTTCATGGGCGTGCAGTTGCGCCGCCTGCGTGAAGAGCGCGGAATGACCCAGGTGGCTCTGGCGCGTGCGCTGGGGCTTTCGGCCAGCTACCTGAACCAGATCGAGCAGAACCAGCGGCCCATGACGGTGCCGGTGCTGCTCAAGATCAACGCCGAACTGGGTGTGGACGTGCAGCGCTTCTCGGACGACGAAGAGGCCCGCCTGGTGGCTGGCTTGTGCGATGTGCTGGCCGACCAGCCGCCCAGCGCTGCGCCCGTGGGCGCAGGGGGGATTGCGGGCACGGCCACCCAGGTGTCGATGGCTGAAATTCGCGAGTTGGCGGCCAGCATGCCCGCCGTGGCACGCACGCTGATGGGCTTGCACACCCGCCATCGGCAGGCGCTCGAGCGCATCGAGGCCTTGTCCGAGCGCCTGGGCGATGAGCGCGGCACGCAGGGCGGGGCGGCGCTGCCGCCCATGGCCTATGAAGAGGTACGCGACTACTTTTTTGCCCACCACAACTACATGGCCGAGCTGGACGATGCGGCCGAGCGCTGCGCTGCGCAGTGGCAGCTGGAGCCGCGCCGTGCCGAAGCGGCCCTGGTGCAGCGGCTAGCGCAGGCACACAGCGTGCGTGTCGTCACGTCGGGCCCCGATGCGCCCGTACTGGCCGGGGACGCCCAGCGCCTGTACGACCCGGCGGTCGGCGTGCTCTATCTGGCCAGCCTGCTGGAGCCGGGCCAACGCAATTTTCAGCTGGCAACGCAGCTGGCGTTTCTGGAAATGGAGCCCGTTCTGCAGCGCCTGGCCCAGGACGCCCGCCTGTCGAGCCCGCAGGCGCGCCAGCTGGCGCGCATTGGCCTGGCGAATTACTTTGCGGGTGCGCTGCTCATGCCTTACACCGCCTTCCTGCAGGCCGCTGAGGCCGAGCGCTACGACATCGAGCGGCTGGGGCAGCGCTTTGGCGTCGGTTTCGAGGCGGTGTGCCACCGCTTGTCGATGTTGCAGCGGCCCCAGGCACGCGGCGTGCCGTTCATCTTCATTCGGGTGGATCGGGCGGGCAACATCTCCAAACGCCAGTCGGCCACGCATTTCCACTTCTCGCGCGTGGGCGGCACGTGTCCCTTGTGGAATGTGTACGAGGCTTTTGCCCAGCCCGGGCGCATCGTCACGCAACTGGCGCGCATGCCCGACGGGCGCACCTATCTGTGGGTGGCGCGCACCGTGCAGCACAGCGGCGGTGCCTGGGGCGCACCGGGCAAGCTGCACGCGGTGGCACTGGGCTGCGACATCCAGCACGCGCCGCGCTGGGTGTATGCCCAGGGGCTAAACCTGACCGACCCGGCCGCCGCCGTGCCCATCGGCATGGGCTGCAAGGTGTGTGAGCGCACCGACTGCCCGCAACGCGCCTTCCCGCCCATGGGTCGCGAGGTGGCCGTTGACGAGCGTCGCAGCACGCTGGCACCGTACCCGGTGGTGCAGGCGCGGGCCGGGTAGGGCCTGTTTTCTGTACCATTGACAAGCTATAAAAATAATAGCTATTAGCGCTTTACCATAAAGCGTTTTAAGCTGTTTTTGCTTAAAAATTTGTCATGCGACCATGAAGCCCAGATCCTTTTCACTGAACTGGCTCAATCGGGGCAGCACCAGGGGCAGATCGGATGCGGACACACCAAACCAGCGTGCCAGCGTTCCGGCATATTGCTCAACCGCCAGGGCGGGCAGGAGGCGCCCCTGGCCCACATCGTCGGGGCCGTTGTTGGCGGGCAGGGGCGCAGGCCCCACAAAACGGCCTCCTTGTACCGCGCCGCCCAGCACAAACTGCGCCGCACCCCAACCATGGTCAGATCCGTCGTTGTTGCTGACCAGCGTGCGGCCAAAGTCGGATGCCGTGAAGGCGGTGACCTGCGAGGCGATGCCCAGCACTTCGGTAGCGCGGTAGAACGCGGCCAGTGCGTTGCCTACCTGGCCCAGCAGGCCCGGGTGAACGCCCAACTGGTTGTCGTGCGTGTCGAACCCGCCAATCGAAACAAAAAACACCTGCCGTTTGGCGCCCAATTGTTGGCGAGCAGCGATCATGCGAGCCACCAGCGCCAACTGGTCGGCCAGCCGGTTGCCCGTGGGGAAGGGCGTGGGCACGGGCGTGCCAGCCAGTGCACTGGTGAGTAATTCGCCCGACTGGATGCTGCGCTGTGCAATCCGGGCATGCTCGTTGGCAAGCCAGTGCGGTGACGATGCCGTCATGAGTTGGCGCAGCGCCTGGGATGCCGCGCTGGAGCCAAAAAGCGGACTCTTGATGCCGGTGACAGGCACGGGTCCGCTGGTCGTTACTTGGTAGGGAATGGCCGTGTCGCCCGACAGAAACACCGCATTGCCCGAGACGTTAATGCACGTGAAGGTGGAGATGCCATTGCTGGCGACGGCCAGGTCACCCAGCCGCCCGCCCCAGCCTCGCACGGCGCCCTCGGCCGAGGACGCCTGCCAGTACGACTGCTGGTCGTTGTGCGAAAAAAGCTTGGGGGGCAGCGGCACCGAGCGCGCCATGTACTGCGCCTTGGTGGTGGACTGGGCCAGCGTGCCCACGTTGTGCAGCACCGCCAGATGGCCTTGGTTGAACAAGGGCAGCAGCCCCGCTGACAGCGTAGGCGCCAGGGCAAACTGGCGGCCATCGGTGGCAGCGGTTGTGGGTTGCAGAACGCAGGGCGCCAGGGCATCGCGGCTGTAGGCGATGTTGCTGCGCAACCCCTGGTAGAGCGCGTGGTGCGTGGTGTCGTAGGGCACCAGCGTGTTCCAGTGGTCGTTGCCCCCTTGCAGAAAAACGCAGACCAGCGCCTTGTAGTCGGGGGCGCTTTGGGCCGCCGCGTCGCTGATGGCGGAAAGGGTCAACGCCCAGGGCGCGGCGCTGGCCGCCAGGGACAAGGCGCCACCACGGCGCAGAAAGGCCCGGCGCGATGCACTGTCGGGGTCAAACGGGTGGGGTGCGTGCATGGGCGGTCTCATTTCTGAACGATGTAGTCGGGCGCTGCCAGCACCAGGGTCAGGGCGGCGTACACGCGGTTTTGCAGGTCGGCGCCGACCTTGGTGGGCATGGCATTGACGGCGGCCACCACCGTGGCCACCGTGGCGGCCGAAAGCTGGCCGCCAGCCAGGACCACTTGCAGCTCGGCCACCAATGCGGCGCCGTCAGGCGCCAGGCCCAACAAACTTCCGTATTCCAGGCGCAAGTCGCCCACGTTTTTGCTCGCTACGGCACGTTGCATGAAGTTCACATAGCCCGCCACGGTGGACTCGTTGGTGATCTGGAATTCCGGCGCTACCAGTCCCTGGGATGACAGGGCCGTATTGGGCGGCACATAACCCGGCCGGAAAAAATTGAACACCGAGGACGACCGCAGCGGGCTCTGGCCCAAGCGTGAACCAGGATCAGACAAGTCGCCCACGTCCCAGGCCTGGGCGGACGAAGTGGCACCAAAAGCCCGCGCCCAGTGCACAAAGCGGTGCACGGGTTCGCGCAGCTTGCCCCACGATGGGTCTTGTAGGCGGGTTGCGCTGCGAGCCGTTGGGTCCAACAAGATCGCCCGCACGACGGCGCGCAAGTCGCCCCGAACGCCCTGTCCGTTGTTGGCAAATACGGCCGCTACCCGGCGCACATAGGCGCCGCTGGGGTTGCTGGTAACGAGCCGCTGGATGAGCTGGCGGCTCACAAAGGGGGGGACGTTGGGGTGGGCAAACAGCGTGTCGAGTGCCGTGCGCAACGCGGCGCGGGCCTCGGTGCCATCCGCAATGTTGGCGCCCAGGAACTGTTTGGCACCGGTTTCGTAACGCGAAGGCACTTGTGCCATGGGCCGGACCATCAGCTCCGGAGAGTAGGGTTTGGACAAGCCGGTGCTATCAAGGTCCCACCCGGTGAAGACACGTGCCAGGCCGCTCACATCTTCGCCGCGGTAGGTTTCCACAGGGTTGCCGCCGCGAACGATGGGGGTACCGTCGTCCTGCAACTGCACCAAGCCAATGGTGAAAAGCTGCATCAACTCGCGGGCGTAGTTTTCGTCGGGCTGGCTGCCTGTTTTGGGGTTGGCCTTGGCGTTGCCGCGGTAGGTGAGGTAGTAACCCATTGCGGGGCTCAACGTCAGAGCCTCCAGCAATTGGCGGTAATTGCCAAAAGCGTGGGTTTGCAAAATGTCGAGATAGTTGCCCAGCGCAAACTGGCGCCAGGCGCTGTCCACCCCCAAAACAGAAACCACACAGATTTCCGACAAGGCCAGTACCACCCGCTGGCGCAAGGCGTCAGCGCCCCCGATGAAGGCCCGCCAGACCGTGTTGTCCATACCGCGCTGGCTGTACCGGAACTCTTCGGCGTCGTAGCCGTTGGCATAGAGCCAGGCCACATGGCTGGACGTAGGCGGTAGCGCGAATTGTTCGGTCAGCCAGTCGTTCAGGGGGCGGCGCGCAAGCGCCTGGATTTCGGCCCGCCCGGCACCCAGCGTGGCCTGGCCCAGAAAAAGTGCTGTTTCTTCCAGGCTGCGGGTGTCAGGCAAAGACGGCCCTGCGCCATCTGGCTCCGGAACGCCGGTGTCCGGGTTGGCCTCTCCATCGCTTCCCCCGCCGCAGGCAGCGAGCGCCAGCGTGCTGGCAGCGACTATGGCAGGGGTTGCTATGAGGTGCCGTGGGGCTGTGACAGGACGGGTTTCAGAGACCGGTTCGGCATCCAGGGAAAGTGAGGGGGGTGCTGTCACAGTGATTTCCTGCAGAGTCGTCCGTCTAGTCTGGCATGCCTAATGGCCGCCCTGGTGGCCTGCAACAACCGTGCACTGGTTGTTTCCAAGTTTTACAAGCACGCACATGGGGTGCGCACAGCTAGTTGCGGTGCAGCGCTCGGGTAACATTGGCGGCTTGTCGGTTGGCTGCCACAGGGCTGTTGGCCGCGCCGTGACTGGCGCTGGCTTTGTGCCCGCGGCGCTGGCCTTACTGGGTGATCCGTGCGTCTCAACTCCATCAAACTCTCCGGCTTCAAATCGTTTGCTGAACCGACCAACTTCCTGCTGCCTGGCCAACTGGTGGGCGTGGTGGGGCCCAACGGTTGCGGCAAGTCCAACATCATGGATGCGGTGCGCTGGGTGCTGGGCGAGTCCAAGGCGAGCGAGCTGCGCGGCGAGTCGATGCAGGACGTGATCTTTAACGGCACCAACACCCGCAAGCCTGCCAGCCGCTCCAGTGTGGAGCTGATTTTTGACAACGCCGACCACCGCGCCGGAGGCCAGTGGAACCAGTATGGCGAGATCGCCGTCAAGCGCGTGCTGACGCGCGACGGCAGCAGCAGCTACTACATCAACAACCAGCCGGTGCGTCGGCGCGACGTGCAGGACGTTTTCCTGGGCACGGGCCTGGGGCCGCGCGCCTACGCCATCATTGGCCAGGGCACCATCAGCCGCATCATCGAGTCGCGCCCCGAAGAACTGCGCCTGTTCCTCGAAGAGGCGGCCGGCGTCTCCAAATACAAAGAGCGCAGGCGCGAGACCGAAAACCGCCTGCACGACACGCGCGAAAACCTCACGCGGGTGGAAGACATTCTGCGCGAGCTCAACGCCAACCTCGAAAAGCTGGAGAAGCAGGCCGAGGTGGCCGCACGCTACAACCTGCTGCAGGCGGACGTCACCCTCAAGCAGCACCAGCAGTGGTTCTTGAAGCGCGCAGACGCCGAGGCCGAGCAGGACAAGGTGCGCATGGACGGCCTGCAGGCCGTGAACGACCTGGAAGCGCGCATGGCCGACCTGCGCCATGTCGAGTCCGAGCTGGAGACCATCCGCCAGGCGCATTACGCTGCGGGTGACCAGGTCAACCAGGCGCAAGGCAAACTTTACGAAGCCACGGCCGAAGTGGGCCGCCTGGAGGCCGAGATCCGTTACGTGGTGGAAGGGCGCCAGCGCGTGGAGCAGCGCCTGGTCCAGCTGGCCGAGCAAATTGCGCAATGGCAGGCCCGCCGCGAGGAAGCCGATGCCGAGCTGGAGCGACTGGCCGGTGCCGGGGTGGACGCCGAAGAAAAGGCCGAACTGCTCGCCGCGCAGGTGGAAGAACAGGCCATGCGCCTGCCCGATCTGGAAGATGCCCTGCGCCAGAGCCAGAACCACGCCAATGAGCAGCGCAGCGCCGTGGTGCAGGTGCAGCAGCAAATCCAGGTGCTGGCGGCTGAGCAGCGCAACATCGACGAACAAAGCCGCCAGTTTGAAACCCGTTTCGAGCGCCTGCGCGCCGACCGCAACGCCCTGGCCGCCCCAGACGAGGCCCGCCTGGCCAACCTGCGCAGCCAGCTCGACGAAGCCCAGGAAGCGCAGGAACTGACCGCCGCCCGGCTGGAAGAACTGCAGGAAACCGTGCCCCGGCTCGACGAAGAGCGGCGCGAGCGCCAGCAAGCGGTGAACCATGAAACAGCACGCCAGACCGACCTGTCCGCGCGCATGGAGGCCCTCAAGGCGCTTCAGGAAAAGGTCAAAACCGACGGCAAGCTGCGCCCCTGGCTGGCTAAGCATGGGCTAGACGGCCTGCAGGGCCTGTGGAGCCGCATCCACATCGAGCCCGGCTGGGAAAACGCCTTGGAAGCCGCTCTGCGCGAGCGTTTGAGCGCACTGGAAGTAGGGCGCCTGGACATGGTGCGCGGCTTTGTCGGCGCTGCCGGTGCCGACGCCCCCCCAGCGCGGCTGGCGTTTTTTACCCCACCGGCCGCTGCCGTGCCTGCCCCAGCAGGCAGCCTGCCGCGCCTGGCCGACCTGCTGCGCCTGGAAGATGCAGGCCTGCGCGCCGTGCTGACCGACTGGCTGCAAGGCTGCTACACCGCCCAGACCCTGGACGAAGCCCTGAACCGGCGCGGCCAGCTGCAGGCCGGTGAAGCCATTTTTGTGCCCGGCGGCCATGCGGTGACGGCGCACAGCGTGGGCTTTTATGCCCAGGATTCAGAACAATCGGGCCTGCTGGCCCGCGCCCAGGAAATCGAGCATCTCGAGAAAGAGCTGCGCGCCCAGGCCCTGATCAGCGACGAGGCGCGCACCGCGCTGGTGCGGGCCGAATCAGGCTACGCCGACGCGGCGCAGCGCCTGACCAGCGTGCGCCGCGAAGCCAGCGAGGCCCAGGGCCGCACGCACGAGCTACAGGTCGAGCACCTGCGCCTGTCACAACTGGTGGAGCAGACGCGCGCGCGCAGCGAGCAGATTGGCGCCGATCTGGCCGAGGTCGAGGCGCAGCTGGCCGACCTGCAGGAGCGCCGCGTGACCGCCGAGGCACGCTTTGAAGAACTCGACATGCAACTGGCCGACAACCAGGAGCGCCACGCCCAACTGGGCGACCGCGTGATCGAGGCCGAGCGCAAGCTGGCCGAGAGCCGCGAACAGCAGCGCAGCCTGGAGCGCCAGGCACAAGAGGCCACGTTCTCGCAGCGCAGCCTGGAAGCCCGCCGCGCCGAGCTGGCGCGCACGCTGGACACGGCCGACACCCAGGCCCGGGCCCTGCAGGATGAACGCCAACGCGCCCAGGGTGAACTCGAACGACTGTCCGACGCCGCTGCGCAAGGCGGCCTGCAAGACGTGCTGGCGCTCAAGATGGAGCGCGAAAAGCAACTGGCCGCGCAGCGCAACCAGTACGACGACCTGACCGCCCGGCTGCGGGCCAGCGATGAGCGGCGCATGCAGCTCGAACGCGCCATGGACCCGCTGCGCGCGCGCATCACCGAACTGCAGCTCAAGGAACAGGCCGCACGCCTGGGGCTGGAGCAATACACCACGCTGTTGCAGGACGCCCAGGCCGACCTGGAGGCCGTGGCCCAATCGGTGGCCGATGGCAAGGTGCGCCTGTCCGGCTTGCAGTCGGATATCGACCGCCTGCACCGCGAGATTGCCGCGCTGGGCGCGGTAAACCTGGCCGCGCTGGAAGAACTGGCCATCGCCAGCGAGCGCAAGACCTTCCTGGATGCGCAGACCGCCGACCTGACGGAAGCGATGAATACGCTGGAGAACGCCATCCGCAAGATCGACGCCGAAACGCGCGACATGCTGTCAAGCACGTTCGACGCCGTCAACCAGCATTTCGGGCGCATGTTCCCCGAGCTGTTTGGCGGCGGGCAGGCGCGGCTCATCATCACCGGCGACGAAATTCTGGATTCGGGCGTGCAGGTCATGGCCCAGCCGCCGGGCAAAAAGAACCAGACCATCCACCTGCTCTCGGGCGGCGAAAAAGCCCTCACCGCCATTGCGCTGGTGTTCGCCATCTTCCAGCTCAACCCGGCGCCGTTCTGCCTGCTCGACGAGGTGGACGCGCCGCTGGACGACGCCAACACCGAACGCTACGCCAAGCTGGTGACCAGCATGAGCAAGCAGGGCACCCAGTTCCTGTTCATCAGCCACAACAAGATCGCCATGGAAATGGCCGAGCAACTGATCGGCGTGACCATGCAGGAGCAGGGCGTCTCGCGCATCGTGGCGGTAGACATGGAATCCGCCCTGTCCATGGCCGATACATGAAATGCAACACCCTCCTGAGTCGCTTCGCGCCTTCTCCCCGCTCTCGCCTCGCTGCGCGATGCGGGCAGAGGGACGCCCCCAGCGCCCGGATATCGGCATGTGGGCGGCCCTTGCGCGGGGGCCGCTGGTCTGGGCAGCGCCCGTTTCATGCGTCGCGGGTGGCGAGACGCTCTCCGCGATACTGATACCCTAAATATTTCGACCCATGAGCACCCTGCAAATCAGCCTGGCCGTCATTGGCGCCGTGTTGCTGGCCCTGATCGTGGCCTACAACGCCTGGACCACCCACCGCAACACCCCACGCAAGGCGCTGCCACCCGAGGGCGAGCGCAAACCCGAGTCGCCCGCCCGCCAGGAACCCGCGCTCGACACCGAGCTTGCGCCAGTGCCCGTCAGCGCAGTGCACGGCCTGGACCACGGCCCGGACCCGTCCCTGCACGGTGTGGACCTGGACGACGCCCTGGCACTGCCTGTGCCGCCCCCGGGCAGCCACGACCGCTGGGGCCTGCTGGACCCGCTGATCGACGCCATTGCGCCCATCGTGCCCGAGCACCCCGTCTCGGGCGAAGCCGCCCTGGCGGCCCTGCCGCCCACGCGCCGTGCAGGCAGCAAGCCGTTTTCCATCGAGGGCCTGAACGAAACCACACAGCGCTGGGAAACCCCCGCTCCCCACCAGCGCTACCGGTCGTTCCAGGCGGGGGTGCAACTGGCCAACCGCATGGGCGCGCTCAACGAGATCGAATTCTCGGAATTCATCATGAAGACCCAGTCTTTTGCCGACGCGCTGAACGCCGCCCCGGACTTCCCGGACATGCTGCAGGAAGTCGCCCGCGCACGCGAGCTGGACCAGTTCGCCAGCGAGCACGATGCGCAACTGGCCTTCATGCTGCGCGCGCGCCAGGCGGCCTGGAGCCCTGGGTACCTTCAACAAAATGCGGGCCGACAAGGCTTTTTGCCAGGAGCCATCCCCGGGCGCATGGTGCTGCCCTCGGCCACTGCGGGCCGCACCACGATGCTGGTGCTGGGCTTTGATACGCAGGCCGCCCTGTCTGACGACCCCGAGCAATCAGCGATCCGCGAGTTGTCCATCAGCCTGGATGTCGCCCAGGTGCATCGCAGCGAACAGCCCTTTGCCCGCCTGCGGGAAGTGGCTGCAGCCCTGTGTGCCGACATGGACGGCGTGCTGTGCGACCAGAACGGCACGCCCCTGCCCGCCATGGCCATGGACCCCATTGCCGCCGACCTGGAACAGCTTTACGACCAGCTCGACAGCCGCGATCTTTCGGCAGGCTCGTTGCAGGCGCGCCGTGTGTTCAGCTAGAAGTTGCACCCCCCTGTGTCGCTGCGCTCCTTCATCCCCTCTCTCGCATCGCTGCGCGCTGCAGGAGGGGGGACGCCACCAGCGCCCGTACATGGGAATACTGGCGGCCCTTGCGCGGTGGCCGCTGGCTTGGGCCACGCCAGTTTCATGCGCCGTTGGTAACGCGCAGTTCCATGAAGTCTGAAATGACCGAAAACTTGGACCTTTTTTCGGCTCCAGAGCCTACGGGTAAAGCGCAAGCAGCTATCGAACTTGAAGCGTTGCGTGCTCGCCTGAATCGCTGGGCGCATGAATACTACGTGCAGGATGCGCCCTCCGTGCCCGACGCCGAGTACGACCGCGTGTTCCGCGAACTGCAAGCGCTAGAGGCCGCGCACCCGGATCTGGTCACCCCCGATTCGCCCACGCAGCGCGTGATTGGCGCGGTGATGGACGGCCTGGCCCCCGTGCGGCACGCAGTGCCCATGCTCAGCATCCGCACCGAAACCGACACCGAGGCCAGCGGCGCCGAGGCTTTTGACGCGCGCATCCGGCGCGAACTCAAGCTCACGCCGGATGACCCGCCCGTGGAATACGTGGCCGAGCCCAAGTTCGACGGCCTGGCCATGAGCCTGCGCTATGAGCACGGCAAGCTGGTGCAGGCCGCCACGCGCGGCGACGGCGAGGTGGGCGAGGACGTCACGCACAACATCCGCACCATCCGCCAGATTCCGCTCACGCTGCCGACCGGCACGCCACCGCTGCTGGAAGTGCGCGGCGAGGTCTACATGCCCCGCGCCGACTTCGACGCGCTCAACGAGCGCCAGCGCGAGCAGGGCGGCAAGACCTTCATGAATCCGCGCAACGCCGCCGCTGGTGCCATACGCCAGCTTGATTCGGGTATTGCGGCGCAACGGCCGTTGCGCTTCTTTGCCTACGGTCTGGGCGCCGTCACGCCCGAGTCCGAGGGCGGCCCGACGTTTGCCACGCACTTTGCGCTGCTGCAGGCCCTTAAACAATGGGGATTTCCGGTCGCAGAGCAGGTTCAGACTGCGCTAGGTGCTACTGAATTAGTAGCATTTCATCAGCAGGTGGGCGCCACCCGCGACCAGCTGCCCTACGACATTGACGGCGTGGTCTACAAAGTCAACAGCCTGGCGCTGCAGAAACGACTGGATTTCACCAATCGAGAGCCGCGCTGGGCCGTGGCACACAAATACCCGGCGCAGGAAATGGCCACGCGCATCGAGGCCATCGACGTGCAGGTGGGCCGCACCGGCAAGCTCACGCCCGTGGCGCGGCTAGCGCCCGTGTTGGTGGGCGGCGTCAACGTCGCCAACGCCACGCTGCACAACCTGTTCGAGATCCGCAAGAAGGGCGTGCGTGTGGGCGATACCGTCATCGTGCGCCGCGCGGGGGATGTGATTCCGGAAGTGGTGGGTTGCGTGCCGCGAGCCTCGGGCGAGGGAGGCCGCCCACTGCCGCGTCGACCATATGTCGCCAATTTCAAAATGCCGACTCACTGCCCTATTTGTGGTGGTGATGTTATGCGAGAAAAGCGTCAAAAGAATTATCGTTGTACTGCTGGATTATTCTGCCCTGCACAGCGTAAAGAAGCCATTTGGCACTTTGCAAAAAGAGGTGCAATGGATATTGAAGGGCTCGGTGAAGAAATAATTGATGCGCTTGTAGAATCGGAGAAAATTCATTATCCATCTGACTTATTTTATTTGGATAAAAATGATTTAATTGGATTGCGGTTGAGCGGCGGCGGAACGTTGCAAGAGTTATCTTCAGATAATCTGCTAAAGGCGATAAATAAATCTAAAAATCCGTCGCTTGATCGTTTTATATTTGCATTGGGAATTCCTCATGTCGGTGAGGCGACCGCAAAGCTTTTGGCGAAATTTTATGGAAATATTGATAATTTTAGAATTACAAAAAAATGGACACCGCTACTTTTGGATGATGTTGGAATTGAGGTTTCAAAATCAATTGCGAAATTTTTATCGCAGTCGGCCAATCAATTGGTGATCGATCGACTTCTCGGTGCTGGTGTTTCTCCGCAAGAGTTGGTCTCAAACGCTAATGAAGTTGTAGATTTTAAATTGATTTTGTCTAGAGTTAAACAGGTCGATCTTTCCGACTTGGCTGGCAAAAAAAATATTCTCTCTGGTATTGGAGAAAAGTCACTTTTGGCGTGGGCTAGAGGTTTAAAGAATATCGATGAACTCATTGGCGGCTCTACTTCTGATTCAGTCAGTAAGGCAATTCAAAAAGCTATTTTTTCTGAGGGCTGGGACGAATCGTTAAAGGAATTGTTATTCATGAATGTTGATTTCTTTAAGGATGCCTCTGGCGCTCCTAGGAAATTGGTATCCGAAAAACTTCGGAGAATATTAAAGTCAAAAACGGATTTGAATGATGAGCAGATTTCACTCTTGGATGAAGGAGAAGGCTGGGCTATAGTTTATTCAAATCAGAAGAAAAAACAGAAAAAAGGTCCTGAGGTTTGCTTTACTGGCTTGTCCGCGTCTGAGAAGACCTCGCTAGAAGAATTATCCAAGGTGAATGGACTGCACGTTGCGACTTCGGTAACAAAAAATTTGATGATTCTGGTGGCGGGGGAAAGTGCTGGACCATCGAAGTTGAAGAAGGCTCTAGATCAAGGTGTCTCGGTAATGTCTAAAGAGGATTTCTTGACGTTTCTCGAAACTGGTGAACTAAAAATCTAACCTTTATGCCATCGTCCCCTCACGCCCCAAAAATCGGCCTCGCCCTGGGCAGCGGCTCGGCGCGCGGCTGGGCGCACATCGGCGTGATCCGTGCGCTGCAGCAGGCCGGCATCCAGCCCGACCTGGTGTGCGGCGCCTCCATTGGCGCCGTGGTGGGGGCGGCCTACGCGCTGGGCGAGCTGGACCGCTTCGAGCAGTGGGCACGCGGCCTGACCGGGCGCACCATGTTCTCGTTCATGGACTTCAAGCTGGCGGGCGGCATGCTCAAAGGCGAGCGGGTGATCGAATTCTTCCGCACCCGCTTCTCCGACCGCCCCATCGAGTCGCTCGACATGCCCTTTGCCGCTGTGGCCACCGGCCTGCATTCGGGCAGCGAAGTGTGGCTGCGCACCGGCTCCACGGCCGACGCGGTACGCGCCTCGATGGCGCTGCCCGGGCTGTTCACCCCCGCGCAGCGCGACGGGCGTTTGCTGGTCGATGGCGGGCTGGTCAACCCCGTGCCCGTGTCGCTGGCACGGGCCATGGGGGCCGACATCGTGATCGCCGTGGACCTGAACGCCGACATCCTGGGCCGCCACCTGCGCAAGCCCGGCACCAACGGCGCGGCCAAGCCGCCTGCCGAAGCGCCGGACGACGACGAAGAAACGGCCGACTGGCTGCGCCGCCTGCAGGGCGGCTTGGCTTCGCTGCTGCCAGCCCCCAATCCCAAGCGCCTGCCTGCTCCATCACTGGTGGAGGTGGTGCTGACCAGCGTCAACATCATGCAGGTGCGCATCACCCGCAGCCGCATGGCCGGTGACCCGCCCGAGGTGATGATCGCCCCGCAACTGGCCCACCTGGGCCTGATGGACTTCTACCGCGCCGAAGAGGCCATTGCCGAAGGGCAGCGGGCGGCGGAGAAGACGCTGCCGTTTTTGCAGCAGTTGGGGTTGGGGGCGGTGTAGGCGGTTCCGTCTTTGCTCGCGCGGTGCACGTTGCGCGCCCGCGTCTTTTGAACGATGAACTGGCCGTGCCCCAAGGCAACTTACTTCCAGTTGAGATTCAGCTTCCGGTGCGAGGCCGCACAGTCTCGCAGGTACAAATTGATGAGACTCTGATACGGAATGCCAACGTCTTCAGAAATGGACTTGAAGTACGCGATGGACTCTTCATCGAGCCGAATGGTGATTTGTTTCTTGAGTTGCGCTGCATAGGGATTCTTTCTAGCAGCGGAGAAGTCGTACTCTTTGCGCATGGGGCACCTCTACGGATAAAACCTGGATTCTTGGGTTGTTGCCTTGCGGGCGGAGATGAAGCGAATGATGTTGCCTTCGTCCCGATAGCAATGACAAACGACAAGCAGCCGAAGCGAGCTGCTTAAACCAAGAAGAACAAAGCGATCTTCATCCTGTGAGTGATCCGGGTCGTCTATCAGCTTGGCCCGCTCATCGACGAAAACGGACTTGGCCTCTTCGAAGCTCACGCCGTGCTTCTTCGCATTGGCAGCGGCTTTCCGTTCATCCCACTCGAAGCGAAGTGTGCTCATGCGGGAAGTGTAACTACATTGTAGTTGGTGCGCAAACAGCCGCGTCTCTGGATTGCCTAAGGCACCAGACGTTGGCGGTGACCCGGCCCGCGTGCCCGCGCCATCGCTGCTGGAAGTGGTGCTGGCCAGCGTCAACATCATGCAGATGCGCATCACCCGCAGCCGCATGGTCGGCGACCCGCCCGAAGTGATGATCACCCCGCAACTGGCGCACCTGGGGCTGATGGATTTCTACCGTGCTGAGGAGGCCATTGCCGAGGGGCAGCGGGCGGCAGAGAAGACGCTGCCGTTTTTGCAGCAGTTGGGGTTGGGGAGGCGGCGTAGTGCCAGTTTCCTTCACCACGTGCGACGGATTGGATCAACCACCATGGCGTATGCAATGTGTTGCGATGCGGTGACAACGCCGCAGACCGCCCGAGTCCGCAGATGCACACGGCGCGACGATTCGTGCAGAGGCTCCTTAGGCTTTGGCCGAAAGTAAGGTATAAATCCCCTGTCACAACAAGTTACAGTGAGCCCGCACGTGCAGTTTATTCCAGCGATTTGTCCACAATGCTCAGGGAAGCTGCAGGTTCCCGAAGGCAAGGATTCCGTGCAGTGCGAGTTCTGCGGTACCGACGTCTTCTTGCGTGAGTCTGAGAAGACCGCTGCTAGCAAAGTTGCTCACCTGCTTGAGCTTGCCCAAGCGGCTGAGACTGCAGGCAACCACACAGAGGCGTTCGGGTACTTCACGAGCGTGCTTGAGAATGACAGCAAAAACGTTTGGGCATGGGTGGGCAAAGGAACAAGTGCCGGCTATCTCTCGACGCTTGCGCATTCGCGGATACCTGAAACCATCGAGTGCTACCGCACAGCAGTGCGGCTTGCGGGTGACGACGATGCAATCACGACAGTTGTGAGCATGGACTGCGCTGTCGCAGCTGTTCTCATTGCGAACGCTTATTTCCAGACCTCGCTGCAGCACACGATGCAGTTCATCTCTGTGCCCGACACGCCGTACGAGCACGCCACACGCTGCGTGGAAGCAGTAAAACTGTGCGAGTTTGCGTTATCGCTAGACCCGAATGCGCCTGGCGCCGCTTCATTTATCCATGACGTCGCTTCGCGGACGTTGAATGTCGGTAAGCTGTCTGCAGATGAGAAGGCATTTCTTGAAGGTGAGAGGAGCAAACACGCTAGTGCAGCGCCAAAACCGGCTGCTACCGGCCAGGCAGTAGCGGGGACAGATGCGGGCAGCACGGGCGTTATGGTTGGTGTGTTCGGAGCTGCCTACGTTGCTTCGTACTTCATTCTGAAAGCGATGGGTGTACAGACGACGTTCTGGGCACTTTTTTGGGCGCTGTGGCTGTGCATACCTATCGGTGGCGCGGTGGGAATCGGCTGCATCCTGGCAATGGCAAAGTTCGCTCACAAGAAAACCTAAGAGGTCCAGCCGCTAAGGATACTCTGCACGAATCCCTGCGAGGCGTGACGGGGCGTGCTTGAAACCAAGACAATACCGGTATGAAGCAAAGCAGCCTGGGCCTGAGCAACACCGTCAAGCGCCCCCGCAAGCGCGAGTTCCTCGATGCCATGGAGTTGGTGGTACCTTGGGCCGAGCTGGTCGCGCTGATCGAGCCGTATGCCCCCGTGAAGAGCTTCCCTAACACCAGCGCCATTCTAGGCAATCATCTCGAAGCCGCCTCGGCAGCTACAACCCCACACCACAATCCCCGCCGATTGGCGGTATAACTGCGCACCTCCCGCCCTCTATGCGGAGAGGCCTGCAAGCCATTCACTCCGCCTGCAAGACTCTCAATTTGATAGCTGCTAGCGCTTGCCTATCAAGCGCTTGAGCCACTTTTGACTCGAAACCCCATGTCTTTCCCCGATTTCCTGCGCACGCGCTGGGCCGCGCTGCGGCCGGTGTGGGCGCGTGCGTTGCAGCGGCCCGAAAAGCTGCTGTCGCTGCACAGCCTGCTCTGGGCGCTCATCGCCGCCGGGCTGGCGATGGTGCTGTATGTGCTGGTGCTGATCCCGTTCACGCCCGCCATCAGCGATATCCGCAAGGCCAAGACGGAGCAGCCGGCGCAGTTGGTGGCGGCGGATGGCAAGCTGCTGGCCGAATACCGCTGGGTGAACCGCGCGTGGGTGCCGCTCGCCGAGATTGCCCCGCCGGTGGTGGACGCGCTGATCGCCACCGAGGACCACCGTTTCTATGGCCACTGGGGCCTGGACTGGCGGCGCACGGCGTCGGCGCTGGTGCGCACGCTGGGGGGCGACAAGCAGGGCGGCTCCACCATCACGCAGCAGCTGGCGCGCAACCTGTACCCCGAGGACATTGGCCGCGCGCCCACGCTCACGCGCAAGATCAAGGAGGCCATCACGGCGCTGAAGATCGAGGCGCTGTACTCCAAGGACGAGATCCTGGAGACCTACCTGAACACGGTGCCCTTCCTCTACAACGCCTACGGCATCGAGATGGCGGCGCGCACGTATTTCGACAAGTCGGCCGACCAGCTCAACGTGCTGGAGAGCGCCACGCTCATCGGCATGCTCAAGGGCACGGCCTACTACAACCCGGTGCTCAACCCCGAGCGCGCCCAGGCCCGGCGCAACACCGTGCTGGCGCAGATGAAGAAGCGCGGCAAGCTGGCCGAGGCGGAATACGCCGCGCTCAGCAAGCGCCCGCTGCGCATCCGCTTCGAGCGGCAGGTGGAGACGGCCGGCCCCGCGCCGCACCTGGCGCAGCAGTTGCGCAAGCAGCTCATCGACTGGGCCGACCGCAATGGTTACAGCCTGTATGCCGATGGGCTGGTGATCCGCACCACCATCGATTACCGCCTGCAGCAGCTCGCCAACCAGGCCGTGGCGCGCCAGGGCAGGGCGCTGCAGGGCGTGGCCGACACGGCCTGGGCCGCGCGCAATGCCTGGAACGCCAAGAGCCCGGTGGTGCGGCAACTGGTGCGCGAATCAGCGCGCTACGAAGCCGCCGTGGCCAAGGGCGCCGCGCCCGAGGACGCCCTGAAGGACCTGCTGGCCGACGCCGCCTTCCTGCGCACGCTGCGGCAAGAGAAGACGCGCGTGCAAGCCGGCTTCATGGCCATGGACCCGCGCACGGGCGAGGTGCGCGCCTGGGTGGGCAGCCGCGACTTTGCGCAAGACCCGTTTGACCACGTGCAGGCCGCGCGCCGCCAGCCGGGCTCCACCTTCAAGCCCTTCGTGTACGGCGCGGCGTTCGACAAGGGCCTGCTGCCCACCGACACGTTGATGGACGCCGCGGTGGAAATCCCGCTGGGCAACAAGCAGGTGTGGCGCCCCACGGACGGCAACAAGCCGCCGAGCGACATGCCCATGACGCTGAGCGATGGCCTGGCGTATTCCAAGAACACCATCACCGCGCAGCTCATGCAGCAGGTGGGCCCGCTGCGCGTGGCGCAGCTGGCGCGCGCCATGGGCGTGCGCGAGTCCAAGCTGGACGTGGTGCCCTCACTGGCCCTGGGCACCAGCCCGGTCAGCCTCAAGGAAATGGTGGCGGCCTACGGCGCCATCGCCAGCGGCGGCAGCTACCATGCGCCCCGGGTCATCACGCGCATCGAAGACAAGAACGGCAAGGTGCTGGAAGACTTTGCCCCCACCGCGCCCGAGCGGGTGCTGGGCCTGACGGCGGCGCAACAGCTGCGCGACGCCATGCGCGGCGTGGTGGACAAGGGCACGGGCGTGGCCATCCGCAGCCGCTACGGCATCCGCGCCGACGTGGCCGGCAAGACCGGCACCACGCAGGACAACACCGACGGCTGGTTCATCCTGATGCACCCGCAGCTGGTGGCGGGCGCGTGGGTGGGCTTCAACGACGGGCGCATCACCCTGCGCAGCGACTACTGGGGCCAGGGCGCCCACAGCGCGCTGCCCATGGTGGGCGAGGTGTTCCAGCAGGCGCTGCGCGCCAAGGTGATCGATACCCACCAGCGCTTCATCGACGAGGAAGAGTCCAGCTGGGTCGGCAGCACCGTGGCTGGCGTGCGCAGCTGGGTGTATGACCTGTTCGGCCGCCGCACCGGTGGGCCGGATGGCCTGGAAAACGCCCCAAGCGCCTTGCCAGTGCCTGGCGCTGCGCCCGCCGCGTCGGCCCCCGCCGAAGCCGAGCGCCCCGAGATCACCGAAGCCCCGCTGGTGCCGTTGGAAAATGCGACGCCCCGGGCGCAGCCCTTGCCGCCGGTCACTTACGACGAGGTGCCCGACGCCGCCAGCCCGGAGATGGCACCTGTGCCGCAGCCGGGCATTGTGATGACAACGCCCCCTGCGCCGCAGCCAGGCACCGTGCTCACCACGCCAGTGCAGCGCGGCGTGGTGGTGCCTGCGCCGGTTCCGGCGCATGGCAACGTGCCGTTTTTTGTGGAAACGCGCCCCTGAGGGGGAGGCGCCGCTATTCGATATCGACGCAGTGCATGCCGAACGCGCCCGCCCGGCGGTCGGCAAAGTAGCACACCAGCGTTTCCTTGACGGTGCGGAAAGCCAACTCGTCCCAAGGTATCTCGTCCTCGGTGAACAGGCGCGCTTCCTGGGTTTCGTAGCCGGGGTTGAAGTGCTCGCTCAGCAGCGTGGCGCGGTAGAACAAATGCACCTGGCCCACGCGGCGCACGTTCAACACGCTAAAGAGCGGGCCCATCTCGATCTGCGCGCCCGCTTCTTCGTCGGTCTCGCGGGCGGCGCCTTCAGAGGTGGTCTCGTTCAGCTCCATGAAGCCCGCGGGCAACGTCCATTTGCCCTTGCGGGGCTCGATATTGCGCTTGCACAGCAGCACGCGGCCGTCAGCCAGCACGGGCACCGTGCCCACCACGTTCAGGGGGTTTTCGTAGTGCACGGTATGGCATTGCGGGCATACGGCGCGCTCGCGGGTATCGCCATCATCGGGCAGTCGGTAGACCACGGCTGTGCCACAGGCACGGCAGTGTTTGATCTGGTGGTGAAAGATCATGCAGCTGTTTTATATGAAAATGGGCTCTAACGCTTATCAGTCAAGCGCTAGCAGCTATCAAAAAAGGAGTCACGCGCACCGCTCAAACCAGCTGCAGGCGCAAAGTGCCCAGGCCGTCTACGCCACCTTCGAGCACATCGCCGCGCACCACGGCACCCACGCCTTCGGGCGTGCCGCTGAAAATCAGGTCGCCCGGTTGCAGCTCCCATGCGGCCGAGAGGTGCTCGATGGTTTCGGCAATGTTCCAGATCAGCTGCGCCACGGTGCTGCGCTGGCGATCTGCGCCGTTGACCTGCAGCCAGATGGCCGCCTGTGCCACGTCGCCCGCTTGCGCGGCCGGGGTGATGGGGCCGATAGGCGCGCTGTGGTCAAAGCCTTTGCCGATGCACCAGGGGCGGCCCTGCTTTTTCATGTCGTTCTGCAGGTCGCGGCGCGTCATGTCCAGGCCCACGGCATAACCAAAAACATGTTCCAGCGCATTGGCCGCCGCAATGCCGCGACCGCCCTTGCCAATGGCCACGACCAGTTCGATTTCATGGTGCAGGTTGCTGGTCAGGCTGGGGTAGGGCATTTGGCCTGTCTGGCCGGCCTCGACCGGCAGTGCCGCATCGGCCGGTTTCATGAAGAAAAACGGGGGCTCGCGTCCAGTGAAACCCATCTCTTTCGCATGTTCCTCGTAGTTGCGACCCACGCAGTAAATGCGGTGTACGGGAAAGCGCTCGCTGCGGCCCACCACGGGCACGGTGGTCACGGGGGCAGGGGGGAAAACGGTGCTCATGCCAAGTCTTTCTTCTTTTGCGGTTCGACGCCGTTCAGTGTGCCATGCATCGCCCTTCATCATCCGATGGGCGCCCGAAACACTACACTGGTGGCCATGGCACAGAGCTTCGATCTTCACCAAGCGCCGGGGCACCTGGTACGGCGCGCGCACCAGCGCACGGTGGCCCTTTTCATGGAAGAGGCCGCCGCTTTCGATGTCACTCCCGTCCAGTTTGCGATCCTCAACGCGCTGCTGGCCCAGCCAGGCGAAGACCAGATCACCCTGGCGGGCCGTGTGGCCCTGGATGCCGCCACGCTGGGTGCCGTCGTCACCCGCCTGCAAGCGCGCAACCTGGTCCGCCGCGAGAGCGACCCCGGCGACCGCCGCCGCAAATTGCTGTGGCTGACACCCGAGGGCGAGACCCTGGCGCAGCAACTCACGGGCCCTGCCCAGCGTGTGCAGGAGCGCCTGATGGCGCCGCTGCCGCCGCACGAGCAGGCGCTGCTCAAGCAGTTGCTGGCGCGGCTGGTTTTTAGCGGCGAAAGCTGATGGCCGCATTCCACCCCGATTGGCTGCGCCCCGATTGGCCCGCGCCTGTGCAGGTGCATGCCTTGTGCACCACCCGCGCTGGCGGGTACAGCCGGGCGCCTTTTGACGCGCTCAACCTGGGCGACCATGTGGGCGACGACCCACGGGCCGTACAAGGCAACCGGCGGGTGCTGCAGGAGGCCCTGCAGCAGGCCACACCTGGTGCGCGGGCCATTTTTCTGCAACAGGTGCATGGCACGCAGGTGGTGGCCTTGCGCCCCGACCTGGCCGATGGCTCTGTGGCCGATGCCTGCGTGAGCACCACGCTCGGCCTGGCCTGCACCATCATGGTGGCCGATTGCCTGCCGCTGCTGTTGACCAATCTGCAGGGCACCGCAGTGGCCGCAGCCCACGCGGGCTGGCGCGGGCTGGCGGGCGCGGGCGGCTGGGGCGTGATCGAGACTGTTTTCAAGACATTTTCGGCTCAAACGCTTTCACATCAAGCGCAAGCAGCTACAAACTCAATAGCATCCAGCGGCTTGCCAGAAACGGACAGCCGCTATGTCGCCAGCCAGACGCTGGCCTGGCTGGGCCCGTGCATCGGCCCGCAGGCTTTTGAGGTGGGCCCCGAGGTGCGTGCCGCTTTTTGTGCACACGATGCAGCGGCAGCGCAGCATTTCACCGAACATGCTCCTGGCAAGTTTCTGGCCAACCTGGTAGGGCTGGCGCGCCAGCGCCTGCAGGCACTGGGCATTGGTCAGGTGTATGGCAACGACGGCAGCCCCGGTTGGTGCACTGCGTCGCAGCCGTCACGCTTCTTTTCGCACCGGCGCGACAGCGCCGTCCTCGGCGGCAGCGGGCGCATGGCGGCCTGCATCTGGCTCGGCTGAGCCGCCATCGGCCTCAACGCTCTGCGCCTGGGCCTCGCGTTCGGCCATGGCCCGGGCATGCAAGGCGCGCTTGCGCCCCGGGGTGCCCAGGATGTAGCCCACGATGCCCATGGGCAGCAGGCCATACAGCGTGAAAGTGATGATGGCGCCCATGACAGAGCCCGCCGGGCTGGTGGCTTCGGCAACGGCCATCAGCACGGTCACATACAGCCAGGCAATCAGAACCAGGTACATCAGGGCGCTCGGGTAAGTTAGATGGAGGGAAGGGCGGTTACCATACCAGCACATCCCCGCAAGATCGGCATTATTCAGACGAAAGCCCCGCAGCGTGCGGGCTTTTGCCACACCAGGAGACAGCATGGATTCGGACGCACTCTGGGCACAAAGCGCCCAGCAATTCCAGCAAATCTTTGGCGAAACCTGGCAGCGTGCGCTGCAGTCGTTCCAAAGCATGGAGTCACCGGCCGTTGCGGGTGAAGCCCCGGCGATCCGGCTGGCGCCCGAAAAAATCAAGGCGCTGCAGTCGCAATACATGGAGGAAGCGGGCAAGCTGTGGCTGCAGGGCCTGCAAGGCGCCCCAGAAAAACCAGCCGACAAGCGTTTTGCTGGCGAGGGATGGGCCAGCAACCCGGTGGCGGCTTACTCGGCCGCCGCCTACCTGCTCAACGCACGCACCCTCATGGGCCTGGCCGATGCAGTGGACACCGATGCCAAGACCCGTGCCCGCATCCGCTTCGGGGTAGAGCAGTGGATTGCCGCCATGGCGCCCAGCAACTACCTGGCCTTCAACGCCGAGGCCCAGAAGAAAGCCATCGAAACGCAGGGCGAGAGCATTGCCCAGGGTATGGCCAATCTGCTGCATGACCTGCGCCAGGGCCATGTGTCGATGACCGACGAGAGCCTGTTCGAAGTGGGCCGCAACGTCGCTACCACCGAGGGCGCCGTGGTGTACGAGAACGAGTTGTTCCAGCTCATCGAATACAAACCGCTGACGGCCAAAGTGTATGAGCGGCCCTTCCTGCTCATCCCGCCGTGCATCAACAAGTTCTACATCCTCGATCTGCAGCCCGAGAACTCGCTCATTCGCTACGCGGTAGAACAGGGCCAGCGCACCTTTGTCGTCAGCTGGCGCAACCCCGATGCGTCGCTGGAGCACAAGACCTGGGACGACTATGTGGAGCATGGCGCCATCGAGGCGATCGACGTCGTGCAGCAAATCTCGGGGGCGCCGCAGATCAACGCCCTGGGTTTTTGCGTGGGCGGCACTATTTTGAGCAATGCGCTGGCTGTACTGGCTGCGCGCGGCGAGGACCCGGTGGCCAGCGCCACCTTCCTGACCACGCTGATCGACTTTACCGATACCGGCATCCTTGATGTGTTCATCACCGAGGCGTTCGTGCAGTTCCGTGAACTGCAGATGGGCCAGGGCGGCATGATGAAGGGCCAGGATCTGGCGTCCACCTTCAGCTTCCTGCGCCCCAATGACCTGGTGTGGAACTATGTGGTGGGCAACTACCTCAAGGGCGAGACGCCGCCGCCGTTCGACCTGCTCTACTGGAACAGCGACAGCACCAACCTGCCGGGACCGTTCTATGCCTGGTACCTGCGCAACATGTACCTGGAGAACAACCTCATCAAGCCGGGCAAGCTGACCGTGTGCGGCGAGAAGATCGACCTGGGCAAGGTCAAGCTCCCGACGTATGTCTATGGCTCGCGCGAGGACCATATCGTGCCCATCAACGCGGCTTATGCCAGCACGCAGGTGCTACCCGGCAAGAAGCGCTTTGTCATGGGCGCATCGGGCCATATTGCCGGCGTCATCAACCCGCCTGCCAAGGGCAAGCGCAGCCATTGGATCCGTGCCGATGGCAAGCTGCCCAAAACGCTGGACGCCTGGCTGGAGGGCGCCCAGGAACACCCGGGCAGCTGGTGGACCGACTGGTCCGGCTGGCTCAAGGGCCATTCCGGCAAGGAAATTGCAGCGCCCAAGACCTACGGCAAGGGCAGCAAGTTCAAAGCCATCGAGCCGGCGCCGGGCCGTTACGTTAAGCAAAAGTCCTGACACGCAGAACAGCGAGAATCTGAAAGCAAACCCTCCGGGTCTGCCGGGACAGGCAGGCCCTTCACTGATCTATCCCGAAAGAAGGTTCACCATGGAAGACATCGTCATCGTTTCGGCCGCCCGCACCGCTGTGGGCAAATTTGGTGGCGCGCTGGCCAAGACGCCGGCCACCGAGCTGGGCAGCATCGTGATCCGCGAAGCCATGGCACGCGCGGGCCTGCAGGCCGACCAGATTGGTGAAGTCATCATGGGCCAGGTGCTCGCGGCTGGCGTAGGCCAGAACCCCGCCCGCCAGGCCATGATGAAGGCCGGTGTAGCCAAGGAAACGCCTGCGCTCACCATCAACGCCGTGTGCGGCTCCGGCCTCAAGGCCGTGATGCTGGCGGCCCAGGCCGTGGCCACGGGCGACAGCGAGATCGTCGTCGCCGGCGGGCAGGAGAACATGAGCCTCTCGCCCCATGTGCTGAACGGCTCGCGCGACGGCCAGCGCATGGGCGATTGGAAGCTGACCGACACCATGATTGTTGACGGCCTGTGGGACGTTTACAACCAGTACCACATGGGCATTACCGCCGAAAACGTAGCCAAGCAGTACGGCATCACGCGCGAAATGCAGGATGCGCTGGCCCTGGCCAGCCAGCAAAAAGCCGCGGCGGCACAAGATGCGGGCCGCTTTGCCGACGAAATCGTCGGTGTGAGCATCCCCCAGCGCAAAGGTGACCCTGTTGTCTTCAACGCGGACGAATACCTCAACCGCAAGACCAATGCCGAAGCGCTGGCAGGCCTGCGTGCAGCGTTTGACAAGGCCGGCAGCGTAACGGCTGGCAATGCCTCGGGCATCAACGATGGTGCTGCGGCTGTCGTGGTGATGAGCGCCAAGAAGGCGGCGGCCCTGGGCCTCAAGCCCCTGGCCCGTATTGCGGCGTTTGGTACCAGTGGCCTGGACCCGGCCATCATGGGCATGGGCCCGGTGTCCGCATCGCGCAAGGCCCTGCAGCGCGCAGGCTGGAATGCCGCGGACGTGGATTTGTTCGAGCTGAACGAAGCGTTTGCCGCCCAGGCCTGCGCCGTGAACAAGGAACTGGCCATCGACCCCGCCAAGGTCAATGTGAATGGCGGCGCCATCGCCATCGGCCACCCCATCGGTGCATCGGGCTGCCGCATCCTGGTGACGCTGCTGCACGAAATGCAGCGCCGCGATGCCAAGAAGGGCCTGGCAGCGCTGTGCATCGGCGGTGGCATGGGCGTCTCTCTGGCTCTGGAACGTTAATGCCTGCTTCCCGGTGCGACTGCTCTGTGAGCGTCGCATCCGCGGCCTTGTTGGTGTTTTCCTAGGCCGAGCGACTGCAAATGTTGGTTAGAGTGGATACGGATACCGAGAAGCAACCAGGAGATCACAGATGAGTAAAAAAGTAGCGTATGTCACAGGTGGCATGGGCGGAATTGGAACCGCCATTTGCCAGCGTTTGCACAAAGACGGCTTCACGGTCATAGCGGGCTGCGGCCCCACGCGCGATTTCACCAAATGGCTGGACGAGCAGAAAGCACTGGGCTTTAGCTTTCACGCATCGGTGGGCAACGTGGGTGACTGGGATTCCACGGTAGAGGCCTTCGCCAAAACCAAGGCGGAGCACGGCACCATCGATGTGCTGGTCAACAATGCCGGCATTACCCGCGACCGCATGTTCCTCAAGATGACCCGCGAGGACTGGGACCAGGTGATTGAAACCAACCTCAACAGCATGTTCAACGTCACCAAGCAGGTGGTGGCGGACATGGTGGAAAAGGGCTGGGGGCGCATCATCAACATCAGCAGCGTGAATGGCGAAAAAGGCCAGGCCGGGCAAACCAACTATTCGGCCGCCAAGGCCGGCATGCACGGTTTCAGCATGGCGCTGGCACAGGAACTGGCCACCAAGGGCGTGACGGTAAACACCGTGAGCCCTGGCTACATCGGCACCGATATGGTCAAGGCGATTCGCCCCGATGTGCTGGAGAAGATTGTCGCCACCGTCCCGGTCAAGCGCCTGGGCGAGCCCAGCGAGATCGCCTCCATCATCGCCTGGCTGGCCTCGGAAGAGGGCGGTTATGCGACCGGCGCTGATTTCTCGGTCAATGGTGGACTGCACATGGGCTGAAGCCCCACCGGGCAACCATTCCTATGGGCCGCCTTCGGGCGGCCTTTTTATAGCCATCTGCAAACATTCCGCACGGAAAGCAAAAAGCCCGCAGGCGCGCAATGCCAGTCAGTTAAGCCCTGACTGGCATTTTTTTTGTTGGGAACTTGCTGCGAGAGCGCTTGACCT
>NZ_BAAGQN010000029.1:0-2993 GCF_054783455.1 Simplicispira piscis | reverse complement strand
GGGAGCATGACGAACATGCTCCCTTTTTACCTGCCCGGGGCAAGCTGCCGTCTTAACTGACTGGCATTGGCCTTCGGGCGCCGTTGTGCCTTCTCGGTACCTGCGCCCTACACTGAAGGCCATGCCGCAACCGCAAGCCCCTTCTGCCGCCCAATGCCCTTTGTGCGGCCAACCCAACCAATGCGCCATGGCGCAAGGCCAGCCTGCAGATGAATGCTGGTGTATGCACGGCGTGATCACGCCCATGGCACTGGCATCCCTGGCGCCGCAGGAGCGCGGCCAACGCTGCATCTGCCCATCCTGCGGTCGGGGTTTGCAAGTACCACCGGGCGCTGCAACAACTGCGCCTTTATGATCCATTTTTTACACGAGGATTACGCCCCATGCCCACGTACCATATCGAGATGATGGAAGGCCGCACCATTGAGCAAAAACGCAAGCTGGTGGAAGAGATCACCCGTGTTTCTGTCGAAGTTTTGGGTGGCTCTCCAGAGTCTGTCGACATTCTCATCACCGATGTGAAGCGTGAAAACTGGGCCACCGGCGGCAAGCTCTGGCTGGAACGCAGCTAGGCAAAATCCCCATGCGCAGCACCGATTCCGCGGCCGTGCTGCGTGAGCGCCATGGCGAGCACTATCGCTGGCTGCTGCTGCTGTCCGTCATGGTCGGCACGATGGCGTCGATCATGTCATCGACCATCGTCAACGTAGCGATTCCTGACATCAGCCACCACTTTGTCTTGGGCCAGGCCCGCGCGCAGTGGGTGAGCTCTGGCTTCATGGTCGCCACTACGGCGTCCATGCTCACCACACCATGGCTCCTGTCCCGCTATGGCTATCGGCACACCTACATCTCGGCCATGGTGCTGTTGCTGCTGGGCGGCATGGCAGGCGGGCTGGCCCACCACTTCAGCCTGGTCATGGTCGCCCGCGTGGCCGAAGGGCTGGCGGCGGGCATTGTGCAACCGATTCCGGCTGTCATCATCCTGCATGCGTTTCAACCGCATGAGCAAGGTCGGGCAAGCGGGTTTTTTGGGATGGGAGTGGTGCTGGCGCCAGCTATAGGGCCCAGCATCGGTGGCCTGTTGGTGGACTGGTTTGGCTGGCGGTCCATCTTTTTTATGGTGGTGCCGTTCTGTATCGCATCGATCGCATTGGCCTGGAAATATGTCCCGGTGAATGCGCCTGGCGGCGTGAGCGCAGACCCAAAAAGTGCTTCGCTCGACTGGCGCGGCCTGGCGCTTGGCACGCTGGGCACGTTGTGCCTGCTCAATGGTCTGGTTTCCCTGCACAGTGGTCCACTTGCCGAGGCCCTTGGCCTGCTGCTGGGCGCAGTGTTTTCCCTGGTGCTGTTCATCTGGTGGCAGCGCCGTCAGGCGAACACCGGCCGACATCCCTTGATGGATTTGCGCGTATTTGGCTACCGCTCCTTCGCCATGGGCAGCGTAGTGGCGTTCATCTATGGGACGGCGCTTTTCGGTTCAACCTATCTGCTGCCAGTCTTCATGCAGTTAGGCTTGCAAATGTCGGCCTCGCTGGTGGGCACCATCATGCTGCCCGCCGGTATTGTGCTGGCCATAACCATCCCTATCGTCGGACGCCTGGCCGACCGGCAATCTACCCAAATGCTGGTCAGTATCGGGCTGGCCTTGCTAGCACTTTCTTTTGCGCTCATGCTACTGGTTGGCCTGCAATCAGCGATGTGGATGCTGGTGCTGTTTTCCATCCTGGGGCGTGTCGGTCTTGGCTTCATCCTGCCTTCACTCAACCTGGGCGCCATGCGCCCCCTGCCCAAGCCTCTGATCTCTCAGGCATCGAGCGCCATCGGCTTTGTGCGTATGCTCGGCGGCGCGGCCGGCGTCAGCCTCTGCGGTATTGTGCTGGAGTGGCGTATCGCAGCCCACGGCGACGCACTTTCCGTAGCCGCCAGCAGCCCTGCGCGCGTCACAGCGTTTGGCGAAACCTTCCTGATGCTCGCCGGCCTGTGTCTGCTTGCGCTGGTGGCGGCTTGGCAACTGCGCGAGACACCTCCAGCAGCCTCCTCCGTTCAATAATTTTCTATCCAAAGCGCTCGTCGCCCGCAAGTTATATGTGCCAGCTTTTGGGAATGAACTGCAACACGCCCACGGACGTGACCTTCAGCTTCACGGGTTTTGCGCAACGGGCCGGACATACCGGCGACCATAGCGACGGCTGGGGCATCGCATTTTTTGAAGACAAAGGTGTGCGTCACTTTGTGGATCACCAACGTGCGCTCGATTCACCGGTCGCAGACCTCATTCGACGCTATCCAATCCAGAGCTGCAATGTGATTGCACACATTCGCAAAGCGACCCAAGGCGCCGTCGCACTGCAAAACTGCCATCCTTTTGTGCGGGAACTGTGGGGACGGTATTGGGTTTTTGCGCACAACGGCGACTTGAAGGACTTTCGTCCCCTGCTACATGGCAGCTTTCACCCAGTGGGTGCTACCGACAGCGAGCATGCATTTTGCTGGATCATGCAGGAACTGGCCAAGTCCCATGCCCAGGTGCCCAGTATCAGCGAACTCACACTCACACTCCGTGAGCTGGCGTCGCGCATTGCACCCCATGGCACTTTCAACTTCCTGCTCTCCAACGGCCAAGCTCTCTGGGCGCACGCCTCCTCCAATCTGTACTTTATCGAGCGTCGCCATCCCTTTGCCAGCGCCCAACTGGCCGACGAGGATTTGCATGTGGATTTCTCTACGCAGACCTCACCGAGCGACAAGGTTGCCGTCATTGTGACTGCCCCGCTGACACGGGACGAGCCCTGGACCGCCTTTGGGCACCAAGAACTCAAGGTATTTGTGGATGGCGCTGTCTTCCATCCAGAAATATCCCGTCCGCAAGCGCCGTAATGCAATTTTTTAAAAACTGCGCTTCAGACTGAGGGTTCTTTCAATATCCAGTCCCAGAAACAGGAACGCCCCGCTCATTGCTGAGAGGGGCGTTGCTGCGCTGTAAGAGCCTG
>NZ_BAAGQN010000028.1:0-62485 GCF_054783455.1 Simplicispira piscis | reverse complement strand
GCTTCCCCAACAACCAAAATATCGATCAGTTTCTTGAACTTGTGGGGGAGTCCATATATGCAGAGTTAGACCCGAAGGCCAAAAGGAAGCGCCTGGACTTGAAGACGCACGCGACCCACGAAAAAGCGCTGGGCCACGGAAGCGGCGCAGCGCTGCAAAAAAGATATCTGCTGGCGCTTGACTGGCGAGCGCCGGAGGCTAAAAAGGCCACAAACTGACGCAGCGCATGCAGGCGAAGCCGGGCGCAGCGCCCAAACCCCAAAGAAGAAACCTTGGAGAAAGGCGAAGCGCTGGAATGAATAGCTGCCTGCATAAATGGGGGTGTCTGCGGGACTAACTAGATTTAGACGACAATCTCAACAAGATTGAATGCCCACTAAAAAATAAAGTTTTCAAAATAACCTCGAGCAAACCTTGAAATTCTTGTTTAGGCAAACCTAAAAATTCACGGATGAATAGCCCAACGTTTTTGAACGCAGCACATCATAGAACTTTTTGTTACACCGTCCTAACACCTGAGGTCGGCCCGCACACCAGCCACCTCACCCCGCCCCCGTGGGCACCAGCAGCCCCTGGGCGCCCTGCACCGTCTCCTTCAAAAAACCCCACACCGCCTGCATGCGCGCCAAATGCTTGCCCTCAGCTGGCATGCTCATCCAGAAGGTGCGTGTGAAGCGCGCCTCGTGCGGCAGCACGCGCGCGAGGAGGGGGTCGCGGTCGGCAAGAAAGGCCGGCAGCACCGCCAAACCGGCACCGGCGCGCACGGCTTCGTATTGCGCGGTAATGCTGGTGCTGCGAAACGCGAAGCGCTCGGGCTGGTGCAGGGCATCGAGAAACTGCAGCTCCTTGGTGAACAGCAGGTCGTCCACATAGCTGATGAAGGCATGGTGGCACAGGTCTTCGCGCTGGGTCACGGGAAACGTTTGGGCCAGGTAGTCGCGCTGGCCATACAGGTGCAGCACATAGTCGGTCAGCCGGGCGACGATGACCGAGCCGCGCGTGGGGCGTTCGAGCGAGATGACGATGTCGGCCTCGCGCCGGCTCAGGTGCAGCATGCGCGGCAGTGCCAGCAGGTCAATGGACAGCTGCGGGTGCTTTTGCGTCAAGCGCGCCAGGTGCGGCGCCAGTATCTGGGTGCCAAAACCTTCGGTGGCGCCCACGCGCACCAGGCCCGAGGGGCCGCCGCCCGGCGTGGGGGCCGCACGCTCCACCCCCAGCACCGCTGCCTCCATGGCCTCGACCGAGGGCAGCAGGTGACGCCCCGCCTCGGCCAGGCGATGGCCCCCCGCCTCGCGGGCGAACAGGGTGGCGCCCATTTGCTTTTCCAGCGCCTGGATGCGGCGCGACACGGTGGTGTGCTCCACGCCCAGGCGCCGCGCTGCGCCCGCCAGCGTGCCGGTGCGGGCCAGTTCCAGAAAAAAGCGCAGGTTGTCCCAGTCCATCGTATCTCCCGCTACAGGCTTGTTTGACCCGGTTCTTACGCGCGCCTTGCGAAATAGTGTGCATAAATGCAGATACTGTGCGCGCTTTTATCTCTTGTGCTGACAATTATGCACATATACCATCAGGGGGTTTCGGGCAATCAAGCCCATCCTTTCAGGAGACAACTGCATGAACGCACCTACCAACGTGGCCGCACTGGCCCCCACCGTCAAGCTGCTGATCGGCGGCCAGTTCGTCGAATCCAAAACCACCGAGTGGCGCGACGTGGTCAACCCCGCCACGCAGCAGGTGCTGGCCCGTGTGCCCTTTGCCACGCAGGACGAAATCAACGCCGCCGTGGCCTCGGCCAAGGAAGCCTTCAAGACCTGGAAGAAAACCCCCATCGGCGCGCGCGCCCGCATCTTCCTCAAACTCCAACAGCTCATCCGTGAAAACATGGGCGAGCTGGCCGCCATCCTGACGGCCGAACAGGGCAAGACACTGCCCGATGCCGAAGGCGACGTGTTCCGTGGCCTGGAAGTGGTTGAACATGCCGCCAGCATTGGCAACCTGCAGCTGGGCGAGTTGGCCAACAACGTGGCCGGCGGCGTGGACACCTACACCCTGCTGCAGCCCCTGGGCGTGTGCGCAGGCATCACGCCGTTCAACTTCCCGGCCATGATTCCGCTGTGGATGTTCCCCATGGCCATTGCCACCGGCAATACCTTCGTGCTCAAGCCCTCCGAGCAAGACCCCATGGTCACCATGCGCCTGTGCGAGCTGGCACTCGAAGCGGGCATCCCTCCCGGCGTGCTGAACGTGATCCACGGCGGCGAAATGGCCGTCAACGCGATCTGCGACCACAAGGACATCAAGGCGGTGTCGTTTGTCGGTTCCACCAAGGTGGGCACCCATGTGTACAACCGCGCCACCCTGGCCGGCAAGCGTGCGCAATGCATGATGGGTGCGAAGAACCACGCCATCGTCCTGCCCGATGCGAACAAGGAACAAACCCTCAATGCCATCGCTGGTGCTGCGTTTGGCGCCGCCGGCCAGCGCTGCATGGCCCTGCCCGTGGTGGTGCTGGTGGGCGAGTCGCAAAAGTGGATTCCCGAGCTGGTCGCCAAGGCCCAAACGCTCAAGGTCAACGCCGGTACCGAAAAGGGCACCGATGTGGGGCCCGTCATCTCCTGCGCCGCCCTCTCGCGTGTGGAAGGCCTGATCGAACGCGGCGTGCTTGAGGGTGCCAAGCTGGAACTCGACGGCCGCAAGCCCCAGGTGGCAGGCTTTGAGAAGGGCAACTTTGTCGGCCCGACGATCTTCTCGAATGTGAAGCCCGGCATGGCCATTTACGACCAGGAAATCTTTGGCCCCGTGCTGGCCCTGGTGGCCGCCGACGACATCGACCAGGCCATCGAGTTCATCAACGAAAACCCCAACGGCAACGGCACCGCCATCTTCACGCAGTCGGGCGCCGCAGCGCGCAAGTTCCAGGAAGAAATCGACGTCGGCCAGGTCGGCATCAACGTGCCAATCCCCGTGCCGGTGCCGCTGTTCTCGTTCACCGGTTCGCGCGCCTCCAAGCTGGGCGACCTGGGCCCTTACGGCAAGCAAGTGGTAATGTTCTACACCCAGACCAAGACTGTCACGGCCCGCTGGTTTGACGACAGCACCACTTCGCATGGTGTGAACACAACCATTAGCTTGAAGTAACCCCCTGAGCCGCTTCGCGTCTTCCCCCTTTTGCTGCGCGATGCGAAGGGGGACGCCACCAGCGCGGCAGGGCGGCCCTTGCGCGGAGGCACTGGTATGGGGTCGCGCCCAGGTTTAAACACCTGCCAACGGTGATGGCCAGGAAATTGAAGTCAAATCAGGCTCCAGTACTTATTCTGTAAGCGCAAGCAGCTATCAAAACAAAAGCAAAACACACCAGGAGACCCGCCGATGGACTTTGAACTGACCGAAGACCAGCGTGCCTTTGCCGACACGGCGCGCCAATTTGCCCAGGCCGAACTCGCGCCCCACGCCGCACAATGGGACGCCGAAGCCATCTTCCCCAAAGACGCGATTGCCAAGGCGGGCGAACTGGGCTTTTGCGGGCTCTATGCCCCTGAGAACGCCGGTGGCCTCGCCCTGCCCCGCCTCGACGCCACGCTGGTGTTTGAGGAAATGGCCGCCATCGACCCCAGCACCACCGCCTTCATCACCATCCACAACATGGCCACCTGGATGCTGGGCACCTGGGCCACCCCAGCGGTGCGCGACCACTGGGGCCCGCTGCTGACCACGGGCGAAAAACTCGCGTCCTACTGCCTGACCGAACCTGGCGCGGGCTCGGACGCGGCATCACTCAAGACACGGGCCGATCGGGTGGGCGATGAATACGTCATCAACGGTTCCAAAGCTTTTATCTCGGGCGCCGGCGCCACCGATGTGCTGGTGCTCATGGCCCGCACGGGCGATGCGCAGTCGGGCGCGCGCGGCATCAGCGCGTTTGCCGTGCCCGCCAACACCCCCGGCATCAGCTACGGCAAAAAAGAACACAAGATGGGCTGGAACAGCCAGCCCACGCGCACCATCAGCTTTGACAACGTACGCATCCCCGTCGACCACCTGCTGGGCAGCGAAGGTGAAGGCTTCAAGATCGCCATGAAGGGCCTGGACGGCGGCCGCATCAACATCGCCACCTGCTCGGTGGGCGCGGCGCAAGGCGCGCTGGCGCAAGCGCAGGCCTACATGCAGGAGCGCAAACAGTTTGGCAAAAGCCTGGCGAGCTTTCAGGCCCTGCAGTTCAAGCTGGCCGACATGGCCACCGAACTGGTTGCCGCCCGCCAGATGGTGCGCCTGGCCGCCAGCAAACTCGACGCCAGCGACCCGGATGCATCGACCTACTGCGCCATGGCCAAGCGCTTTGCCACCGATGCAGGCTTTACCGTGTGCAACGAGGCACTGCAGCTGCACGGCGGCTACGGCTACATCCGCGAATACCCGCTGGAGCGCTTGCTGCGCGACGCGCGCGTGCACCAGATCCTGGAGGGCACGAACGAAATCATGCGCGTCATCATCGCCCGGCGCATGCTCGAGAGCGACGCGCCCGATGCGATTCGCTAGGTTTTTCATAGCTTCTGGCGATTGATGCATCAGCGTTAGCGGCCTATTTCATCCACACCCATGCCCGCCCGCCCCATTGCCGACGCAACGCTGCACCTGATCAACGCCGTGCGCGCTTTTCTGGCGCGGCGCGACGATGTGGATGAGCGCACCCTGTTTGGCAGCTACTGCTTCTTCGTGGACGGCAAGCTGTGCATCGGCGTCAAGGGCGATGAGTTGCTGCTGCGCCTGCCGCCCCAGCGGCATGGCGAGTTCCAGGAGATGCAGAACACGCGCGAACTCTCGCCTGGTGGCGGCATGCAGGGCTACTTCTGGGTCGAACCCAACGGCTACGCCACGCGCGCGCAGTGGATCTTCTGGCTCGAAGGAGCCCTGGCCTACAACCCGCAGGCCAAGGCCACGCCGCCGCGCAAGAAAGCGCCCGGCGCAGGCACGAAGAAGAAAAACAGCGCCCAGCCGGCCAACAGAAAACACAGCATCTTCGACGCCGAAGACTGAACCCCATCCATTGACCCGGAGGAAACCACCATGCCCCTTCGCATCGTCCGCCTCGGCTCCCCGCGCGCCGCCGGGGAAGGCACGCGCATCGGCACCGTGCGCCGCCCGCCACGCGGCGTGCCCAAGGCCGAGTTCGCCAGCCGCGACTACTACGACGTGTGGTACCCGCTGCTCTCGCCCTCCCCCGAAGCCATGGCCCAGGGCCAGCAGGCGCAGACCGACAAGGAATGGGAACAGTTCGTCAAGCAGTTCCGCAAGGAGTTGGCCCAGCCCGAGGCCAGCCGCACGCTCGACCTGCTGGCCGCGCTGTCGCAGCACAGCGCCCTGTCAGTCGGCTGCTACTGCGAAGACGAGGCGCGCTGCCACCGCTCGGTGCTGCGCGCCGAGCTGCTGGCGCGCGGCGCGGATGTCGCCCCCTGAAATTCAAGCCATTTTGGCCTCCAGCGCTTAGCTGTAAAGCGCTGACAGCTATCAAATCCATACCATTTCACCCACCACCACCGGAGACAACACCATGAAAATCGCATTCATCGGCCTGGGCCACATGGGCGGCCCTATGGCCCTGAACCTGCACAAGGCGGGCCACGAAGTGCGCGCGTTCGACCTGTCCAAAGCCGCCTGCGAGCAGCTCGCGGCCAGTGGCGTGCCGATTGCAACAGACGCTTTCGCCGCCGTGCAAGGCGCGGAAGCGGTCATCACCATGCTGCCCGCCAGCCACCATGTCGATGGCCTGTTCTTCGGTGCCAACGGCCAGCCGGGCCTGCTGGCGCAGATCGCCAAGGGCACCCTGGTGATCGATTCGTCCACCATCGCCGCCGCCACCGCACAAAAAGTGGCCAAGGCCGCCGAAGCGCAAGGCGCGCAGTTCATCGACGCGCCGGTGTCGGGCGGCACCGGCGGCGCCATTGCCGGCACACTGACCTTCATGGTCGGCGGCGACGCAGCGGCGCTGGAGCGCGCCCGGCCTCTGCTCGAAAAAATGGGCAAGAACATCTTCCACGCCGGGGCCGTGGGCGCCGGCCAGACCGCCAAGATCTGCAACAACATGCTGCTCGGCATCCTCATGGTGGGCACCAGCGAAGCCATCGCCCTGGGCGTGGCCAATGGCCTGGACCCCAAGGTGCTGTCTGAAATCATGCGCCGCAGCTCGGGCGGCAACTGGGCGCTGGAGGTCTACAACCCCTACCCCGGCGTGCAAGAAGCCAGCGCCGCCACCCGTGGCTACACCGGCGGCTTTGGCACCGACCTGATGCTCAAGGACCTGGGCCTGTCGCAAGAAAACGCCATGGCCGTGAAAGCCAGCACCCCCCTGGGCGGCATGGCCCGCGCCATTTATGCCGCGCACAGCCTGGCAGGGCATGGCGGGGAAGATTTTTCCAGCGTGATCAAGATGCTGCAAAAGAAGGGTTGATCTGCGGGGCTGTGGCCCTTCTTTGATAGGAATGGGCGCCGTAACATGCCGTGACGGCGCCCATTCCTTTTTCAAAGCCAGCCCTTCACCCGTTGCAAGGTCATCTGATATCGGAAGATATGTCCCCCCAGACGATGGCGGCCCAAAAAAAACCCCGCGCCATGCTCCATGGGTGCGGGGACAGGTTTCAAGGCGCTCCGGTGAGGCCCTGAGACGCGCTTACATGTGGTCGATCATGACCTGGCCAAAACCCGAGCAGCTCACCTGCGTGGCGCCGTCCATCAGGCGGGCGAAGTCGTAGGTCACCTTCTTGCTGGCGATCGACTTCTTCATGGAACTGATGATGAGGTCGGCCGCTTCCGTCCAGCCCATGTGGCGCAGCATCATTTCGGCGGAGAGGATCTCGGAACCGGGGTTCACGTAGTCCTTGCCGGCGTATTTGGGCGCCGTGCCGTGCGTGGCTTCGAACATGGCGATGGTGTCCGACAGGTTGGCGCCGGGGGCAATGCCGATGCCGCCCACTTGTGCAGCCAGCGCGTCGGAAACGTAGTCGCCGTTCAGGTTGAGCGTGGCGATCACGCTGTATTCGGCCGGGCGCAGCAAAATTTGCTGCAGGAAGGCGTCGGCAATGCTGTCCTTGATGGTGATTTCCTTGCCCGTCTTGGGGTTCTTGAACTTCATCCAGGGGCCGCCGTCGATCAGCTCGGCGCCGAATTCCTTGGCCGCCAAGCCGTAGGCCCAGTCACGGAAGCCCCCTTCGGTGAACTTCATGATGTTGCCCTTGTGCACGATGGTCACGCTGGGCTTGTCGTTGTCGATGGCGTACTGGATGGCCTTGCGCACCAGGCGCTCGGTGCCTTCGCGCGAGACGGGTTTGATGCCGATGCCAGAAGTATTGGGGAAGCGGATCTTCTTGACGCCGAATTCGTCCTGCAGGATCTTGATGAGCTTCTTGGCCTTGTCCGATTCGGCTTCGAACTCGATGCCGGCGTAGATGTCTTCCGAGTTCTCGCGGAAGATGACCATGTTGGTCTTGTGCGGCTCTTTCACGGGCGAGGGCACGCCGTCGAAGTACTGGATGGGGCGCAGGCAGACGTAGAGGTCGAGCTCCTGGCGCAGGGCCACGTTCAACGAGCGGATGCCCCCGCCCACGGGCGTGGTGAGCGGGCCCTTGATGGAGACGACGTAGTCCTTGACGGCGGCGAGCGTTTCCTCGGGCAGCCAGACGTCGGGGCCGTAGACCTTGGTCGATTTCTCGCCGGCGTAGACCTCCATCCAGTGGATCTTCTTTTTGCCGCCGTAGGCCTTGGCCACGGCTGCATCCACCACCTTGAGCATCACCGGGGTGATGTCGCCGCCCGTGCCGTCGCCTTCGATGAAGGGAATGATCGGCTGGTCCGGCACATTCAGCGACATGTCGGCATTGACGGTGATTTTCGTGCCTTCGGCAGGCACCTTGATGTGCTGGTAGCTGGTCATGGACGTGAGGTCTCCGATGGAATGCTGAAGGGTCTTCAGCGGGTTAGGCAAAACTCTCTAAACCGGTTGATTCTATCGGCAAAAAAACCGGTAAACCCTGTCAACGCCACGGTTTGGCGGGCGTTGTGAATAAGCTTCGCAGTCTTTTTGCGACGCATCAAACTCTTCATTTGCACGTCAAAGGTTTCTATGAACAAGCTTCTCACTGCCCTGATCGCCGGTCTGTTTGCCGCAGGTGCGTTTGCACAGCAGGCTCCCGCTGCCACCGCAGCCCCTGCTGCAGCTCCCGAAGCAGCGGCGGCAGCTGCACCAGCACCTGCAGCAACCAAGATGACCGCCAAGAAAGCCCACAAAAAAGTGGCAAAGAAAAAGGCCCACAAGTCGGCTGCCAAGGCTGTCTGACGCAGCAAAGTGGGAGCAGGCCCTGTGCCTTCTTCCCATTTGCGACAAAATTGCCCGCATCCGCGGGCTTTTTTGTGCCTGCGATGGACTTTTTCTGTTGAAGGTAGACCTCCCATGACAACCATTTCCCTGTCCCGTTTTGCTGCGCTGGTGTGCACGGGGGCGCTGGCGTTGACAGGCGCGCTGGCCCAGGCGCAAGAGCCACAGTTGAACCTGCAGCGCGTGCAGCTCACCGCGGGTATGCACCGCATCGATGCGCAGCTGGCCCTCAGCCCCCAGGAGCGCCAGATCGGCCTGATGCATCGCAGGGAGATGCCGCAGCATGAGGGCATGTTGTTTGTGTTCAATCAACCGGGCATTCAGTGCTTCTGGATGAAAAACACCTTGCTTGCGCTGACAGCGGCTTTTGTGGCCGATGACGGCACCATCGTGAACCTGGCCGACATGAAACCCGAAACCACCGATTCGCATTGCTCCGACAAGCCCGTTCGCTTTGTGCTGGAGATGAACCAGGGCTGGTTTGCCAAGAAGTCGATCAAGGCGGGTAGCAAACTGGTCGGCACGCCTTTCTCTGCGAACCGCTGACCGCGCCCTGCCCATCTGATCGCTCTCACAAAAAAGGCCGGTCTACCCGCGTGGGTGGACCGGCCTTTTGCGCTGCGCTTGTTGCCCAACCCGGGGGCGCAGGCCCCGATCTGGCAAAAATGCAGCCGCAGAGATCAGCTTTGCATGGTGGCCAGGGCTGCGTTGAGCGTTGCGCTCGGGCGCATGATGGCGTTGAGCTTGTCCAGGTCAGGCTGGTAGTAACCGCCAATATCCACGGCCTTGCCCTGCACTGCGGCGAGCTCAGCCACGATGGCCTGCTCGCCTGCGGCCAGCTTGGCAGCCAGCGGGGCAAACTTGGCGGCCAATGCAGCGTCGTCGGTTTGTTCCGCCAAGGCTTGCGCCCAGTACAGGGCCAGATAAAACTGGCTGCCACGGTTGTCGAGCTGCCCGGTCTTGGGAGACGGGTTTTTGTTGTTTTCCAGCAGCTTGCCGGTGGCGGCATCAAGCGTCTGCGCCAGGATTTTGGCCTGTGCGTTGCCGGTCTTGAGGCCGAGGTCTTCGAGCGATACGGCCAGCGCCAGAAACTCGCCCAGCGAATCCCAGCGCAGGTGGTTTTCTTCGACCAACTGCTGCACATGCTTGGGCGCCGAGCCGCCCGCACCGGTCTCGTACATGCCGCCGCCCGCCATCAACGGCACGATAGACAGCATCTTGGCGCTGGTGCCCAGCTCCATGATGGGAAACAGGTCGGTCAGGTAGTCGCGCAGGATGTTGCCGGTCACCGAGATGGTGTCCAGGCCGCGGATCACGCGCTCGAGCGTGTAACGCATGGCGCGCACCTGGCTCATGATCTGGATGTCCAGGCCCGTGGTGTCGTGGTCTTTCAGATAGGCCTCGACCTTCTTGATCAATTCGGCCTCGTGCGGGCGGTACGGATCGAGCCAGAACACCGCCGGCATGCCCGAGTTGCGCGCGCGCGTAACGGCCAGCTTGACCCAGTCGCGGATCGGTGCGTCCTTGACCTGGCACATGCGCCAGATATCGCCCTGTTCCACGTTCTGCGAAAGCAGCACTTTGCCCGTGGCCAGATCGACGATGTTGGCGACGCCGTCCTCCTGGATCTCGAAGGTCTTGTCGTGCGAGCCATATTCCTCGGCCTGCTGCGCCATCAAACCAACGTTGGGCACAGTGCCCATGGTGCGCGGGTCGAAGTTGCCGTGCCATTTGCAGAAGTTGATCATCTCCTGGTAAATGCGGGCAAACGTTGATTCAGGCATCACGGCCTTGACGTCTTTCAGGCGGCCGTCTGCGCCCCACATCTTGCCGCCATTGCGGATCATGGCGGGCATGGAGGCGTCCACGATGATGTCGTTGGGCGAGTGGAAGTTGGTGATGCCCTTGGCCGAATCGACCATGGCCAGCTCGGGGCGGCCTTCGTGGCAGGCGTGCAGGTCCTTGAGGACCTCTTCGCGCTGGGCGGTGGGCAGCGTGGCGACCTTTTCGTACAGGTTTGCCATGCCGTTATTGACGTTAACACCCAATTCTTCGAACAGCTTGCCGTGCTTGGCAAAGGCGTCTTTGTAGAAAATTTTCACGCAGTGGCCGAAGACGATGGGGTGCGAGACCTTCATCATCGTGGCCTTGACGTGCAGCGAGAACATCACGCCCGTCTTGAAGGCGTCTTGAATCTCGTTTTCGTAAAACTCGACCAGCGCTTTTTTGCTCATGAACATGCTGTCGATCACTTCGCCCGCCTTGAGCGACACCTTGGGCTTGAGCACAATGGTCTGACCGCTTTTGGTCGTGAGCTCCATCTTCACGTCGCAGGCGGCATCCAGCGTCATCGATTTCTCGCCGGCATAGAAGTCACCGTGATGCATGTGCGAGACATGCGAGCGCGAGGCCTGGCTCCAGTCGGCCATTGAATGCGGATTTTTGCGTGCGTATTCCTTGACGGCACGGGGTGCACGGCGGTCCGAATTGCCCTCGCGCAGCACCGGGTTCACGGCGCTGCCAATGCACTTGGCATAGCGCGCACGCACCTCTTTTTCTTCGTCGCTCTTGGGGTCTTCAGGGTAGTCGGGAATGGCATAGCCCTTGCCCTGCAGCTCTTTGATGCAGGCAATCAACTGGCCCACCGAAGCGCTGATGTTGGGCAGCTTGATGATGTTGGCATCGGGCTGCAGGGTTTTCTGGCCCAGTTCGGCCAAGGTGTTGGGCACCCTTTGAGCGTCCGTCAAACGCTCAGGGAAAGAAGCCAAAACGCGGGCTGCCACCGAAATATCGGTTTCCTCCACATGGATGCCAGCGGGCGCGGTAAAGCTGCGCACGATGGGCAAGAACGACGCCGTGGCCAGACGCGGTGCTTCGTCGGTCAAGGTATAGAGGATGGTGGGTTGCTGGATGCTCATCTTTTCTCTCAGTGAACAAAAACAGGGGTCGCACAGCCGGGCTGCAGCCCAGCGCGCGTCGCATGGTCAGACGCCAGAGGATTGTGCTTGAGGCGAAATTTCAAGGGGGACGATTTTGCAATCAAATATCACAATACGAAATATTCTGACGATGAATCGACTTTTTTTTGAAGTCTTCTATAAGACTTACAAAATTTCATCTTCGCGCGCCCATGAGAAAGGGCCCGAGGATCGCTCTTCGGGCCCTTTTTTTCGGGTTTGAAGCGCTGCCACCGCAGCGCCTGTTCGCTCAGGCGAAGTTGGCTTCGGCAAACTTCCAGTTGACCAGCTTGTCGAGGAAAGTCTCGACAAACTTCGGGCGGGCGTTGCGGTAGTCGATGTAGTAAGCGTGTTCCCACACGTCTACGGTCAACAGTGCCTTGTCGGCAGTGGTCAGCGGCGTGCCGGCAGCGCCAGTGTTGACGATGTCCACGCTACCGTCCGCCTTCTTCACCAGCCAAGTCCAGCCGGAGCCGAAGTTGCCCACGGCGCTCTTGACAAAGGCTTCCTTGAACGCGGCATAGGAGCCAAATTTTGCGTTGATGGCTGCAGCCAGCGCTCCGCTGGGCTCGCCGCCACCGCTCGGAGCCATGCAGTTCCAGAAGAAGGTGTGGTTCCAGATCTGGGCTGCGTTGTTGTAGATGCCACCGCTGGATTTCTTGATGATTTCTTCCAGGGTCATCGATTCGAATTCGGTGCCTTTTTGCAGGTTGTTCAGGTTCACCACATAGGCGTTGTGGTGCTTGCCATGGTGGTACTCCAGCGTTTCCTGGCTGTAGTTCGGGGCCAGGGCATCAATGGCGTAAGGCAGCGCGGGCAGGGTATGTTCCATGGGGGTGTTCCTTATGGTGGTTTTGTTGTAGGGCACCATGCGCGCGATGCGCGGACGGCGGGATGTCACCCGACCATTGTAGGAAGAAGCACCAACCCTTGCAGGCCTGTGCGTATGCCCCGCAGGGCCGCCCTGCTCTACCGTGGCTTGGGCGGCTGCACTACCAGGTCGAGCGCGCCATCGGCCAGCGTGGCCTGCAAGGCGGCGCCGGGCTGGGTTTGCTGCACGCTGGTCACCGCGTGGCCCTGGCTATCGCTGAGCAGGGCGTAGCCGCGCTGCAGTACCAGGTACGGATCGAGCAACTGCAGTCGCAAGGCAGCGCGCTCCAGGCGCTGGCGATGATCGGCCAGGTTTTGCTGCATTTTTACTAAAAAATCAGCCTCTAGCGCTTGCTGGTTGTGCGCGAGAAGCTGCATTTTCAATAGCACTGCACGGCGCATGCGCTCGGCCAGGCGGGCGCTGCGTTGCTGTTCGCGCACCACCAAGCCCGACGGACGGCCCAAGCGTGCGGCCACTTGGTCCAGGCGCTGGCTGCGCTGCTCGATCTGGCGCTGCACGCCGTCGCCCAGCCGCGTTGCCAGCAGGTCCAGCGCACCCAGCCACACGCCGCGTGGCTGGGCCACCAGTTCGGCGGCGGCTGTAGGGGTGGGCGCCCGCAGATCGGCACAGAAGTCGGCCACGGTGAAGTCGGTTTCGTGCCCCACGCCACTGACCACCGGCACAGGGCTTTGCACGATGGTGCGGGCCAGTTGCTCGTCATTGAAGGCCCACAAGTCTTCGATGGAACCACCACCACGCACCAGCAAAATCACATCGATTGGAGGATTTTTAGCCAAATCGGCCCCTGGCGCTTGCCCAGCTTGCGCCATCAGATACAGTTTTGATAGCGCTGCGCACAGGGATGGTGCCGCGCCTTCGCCCTGCACCAGTGCTGGCACCAGCACCACGGGCAGATGGGGAACCCGCCGACGCAACGCCGTCACCACGTCGTGCAAGGCTGCGGCACCGGGCGAGGTGACCAGGCCAATGCCGCGCGGCATCAGGGGCAGCGGGCGTTTGCGGGCCGTGTCGAACAGGCCTTCAGCCTCCAGCCGGGCCTTCAGGCGCAAAAACTGTTCAAACAAAGCACCTTGGCCGGCCCGCTGCAGGCTTTCTACAACGAGCTGCAGGTCGCCACGCGCCTCGTACACGCCCAGGCGCCCGCGCAACTCGACCAGTTCACCGTCGCGCGGCACAAAGTCGAGGCGGCTGGCAGCGCTGCGGAACATGGCGCAGCGGATCTGCCCCTGCGTGTCCTTGATGGAAAAGTAGCAATGCCCGCTGGATGCGCGCGAAAAGCCGGTGATCTCTCCGCGCACCGCGACCGGATTGAAGCGCGCCTGCAAAGCATCAGCCACGGCGCGGCATAGCGCGCCAACTTCCCAGATGCGCGGCGCCAGGGCGTTGTTTTGGGGGTCAAACATGGGGTTCCAGGCGTGTTTCCGGCGTTGCTGCGGTGCAGTACTCCACAGGAGCGCCAGGAGGCAACAATGTAACTTTTTGTCTTATAAAACACCGGGGAAAGCGTTTGTTTCCGTGCAACCCGTTGTTTTTGTTGTATTTTTTGATGCGCAAAATTTCAGCATTCTGTTTCGGTGACGGTTTGGCGCCATTTTCCGGGGCACCCCCCTGCTGTTTTCCACAAAGTTATCCACAGAAACTGTGGGTGACAGGGGCGGGTGCTGGATTCCGGGGAGTGGGGTGGTCATCGCCGCAGGAAAAGGCCGAAAGCTGGGCCATAATCGCCCTTTGCCCATCCCCGTGCGGAGAGATAATTGCTGTCCATCATACAAGCCGCAGGCTGGCCCATCTGGCCCTTGATTGCCTGCTCGGTCCTGGCCATGGCGCTGATTTTTGAGCGTTTCGTATCACTCAAAACCGCCCGCATCGCCCCCCCCAAATTACTGGATGAAGCCATTTCGGTATCGGTCCATGCCGTGCCCGGACCCGATGTGGTGGCCCAACTGGCCCAAAACTCTGCGCTCGGAGAGGTGTTGGCCACCGGCCTGCGCACCCTCAACAGCAATCCCCGCTGCAGCGAATCGGACCTGCGCGCCTCCATGGAAGGCTCGGGCCGGGTGGTTGCGCATCGCCTGGAGAAATACCTCAGCGCCCTGGCCACCATTGCCTCGGCTGCGCCCCTGCTGGGGCTGCTGGGCACCGTGGTCGGCATGATCGAAATTTTCGGCTCCCAGGCCAGCGCAGGCGGCGGCATGGGCAGCGGCAACCCGGCGCAGCTGGCGCATGGCATCTCGGTGGCGCTCTACAACACGGCGTTTGGCCTGATTGTGGCCATTCCGTCGCTGATTTTCTGGCGCTACTTCCGGGGCCGGGTCGATGCCTACCTGCTCACGCTGGAGTTGGCCTCCGAGCAGTTCGTGCGGCACCTGCTGCGCCTCAGAAAGTGACCCTCGAGGCCTACCGCCCATGAACTTTCGTCCCCGCGTCAAGGAAGAACCCGAGATCAATCTGATCCCGTTCATCGACGTGCTGCTGGTCATCCTCATCTTTTTGATGCTGACGACCACGTACAGCAAGTTCACTGAACTGCAACTCACCCTGCCCGTGGCCGACGCGGACCAGCAGCGCGACCACCCCAAGGAGGTGATCGTGGCCGTGGCCGCCGATGGCCGCTATGCCGTTAACAAGACGGGCATTGAAGGCAAAAGCGTGGATGTGCTGGCCAGCGCCATGCAAGGCGCCGCCAAGGCCGGACCCGGCAGCATCGTCATCATCAGTGCCGACGCCACCGCGCCCCACCAGTCCGTGGTGACGGTCATGGAGGCCGCACGCCGCGTGGGCCTGACGCAAATCACCTTCGCGACCCAGTCGTCCGCCCGCGCGGGGGCTGGCAAGCCCTGACGCAGCGCGGCTGCTGCCATGCCGCAGCCCCCACTCTCTCCCTCTTCTAATCTGGCGCCTGGATCGGTGCTGCAGCGTGCCTGGCGCCAGCGTGGATGGCTCGCGTGGCTGCTGTGGCCCTTGTCGCTGCTGATGTGCCTGGCCGTGGCGCTGCGCCGCATGCTCTACCGGGCCCGCGTACTGCGGGCCGAGCACCCGGGCGTGCCCGTGGTGGTGGTGGGCAATGTGGTGGCAGGCGGCGCGGGCAAGACGCCCGTGGTCATGGCCGTGGTGCGCCACCTGCAGGCGCAGGGCTGGCACCCGGGCGTGGTCTCACGGGGCTACGGGCGCAGCACGCAAGATTGCCGCATGGCATATGCCAGCAGTCCCGCCCGCGAGGTCGGCGACGAACCAGCATTGATCGCCCGCCAATGTGCTGTGCCCGTGGCCGTGGCAGCGCAGCGCATTGCTGCGGTGCAGCTGATCTTGGCGCAGCACCCGGACACCGATGTCATCGTCTGCGATGACGGGCTGCAGCACTTGGCGCTGGCGCGAGACATTGAAATTTGTGTTTTTAACGACCTGGGCACGGGCAACGGGTTCCTTTTGCCCGCAGGCCCGCTGCGCGAATCCTGGCCTCGCCCGGTCGATCTGGTGGTGCATGCCGGGTCCGCCGTGGCTGACAGTGGCGCGCCAGCGTTTGCACTGCAGCGCTCACTGGCCGACTTTGCGCTGCGTGCCGACGGACAGCGTGTCCCCCTGGCCGACCTGCACCAACAGCCGCTGCTGGCCGTGGCAGGCATTGCCAGGCCCCAGGATTTTTTTACCATGCTGCAATCTCTGGGGTTGCCGTTGGCGCAAATGCAGGGGCTGCCAGATCACTCTAATTTTGATAGCTGGAACCGCCCAAAGGATAAGCCTTACACGCTTATTTGCACTGAAAAAGACGCCGTTAAATTATGGCAATACCACCCCGATGCGCTGGCGGTACCGCTGCGTACAGCCATCGATGACGGCTTCTTTATCGCCCTCGATGCCCTGCTAGCCCGTGCCAGGGCTCGCTCGCTATCATCACCTTCCTGATTTTCTTTCTTCCGATTGCGCCGCCATGGACACCAAATTACTTGAACTGCTGGTCTGCCCCGTCACCAAGGGGCCCCTCACCTACGACCGGGAACGCCAGGAACTGGTCTCGCGCAGCGCACGCCTGGCCTACCCGGTGCGCGACGGCATCCCCGTGCTGCTCGAACCCGAGGCGCGCACGCTGAGCGACGAGGAACTCGAACAATGAGCGCTGCGGCCGGCTTCACCGTGCTGATTCCGGCACGCATGGCATCGAGCCGCCTGCCCGACAAGCCCCTGGCCGAGATCGGCGGGTTGCCCATGGTGGTGCAGGTGGCCCGGCGCGCGGCGCAAAGCGCGGCCCTGCGCACGGTGGTAGCGGCGGACGATGCACGCATCCTCGACGCCTGCCAGCGCCATGGTGTGGAGGCGGTGGCCACCCGCGCCGACCATCCCAGCGGCAGCGACCGTCTGGCCGAAGCCTGCGCGTTGCTGGGCTTGCAGGGCGACGACGTGGTTGTCAACGTGCAGGGCGACGAGCCTCTGATCGACCCGCAGCTCATCAACGCGGTCGCCGCGCTGCTCGCAGCCCACCCGCAAGCCAGCATGGGCACGGCAGCGCATCGCATCGAAACCTTGACCGACCTGACCAATCCCAACGCAGTGAAGGTTGTGCTGGACGCTCAGGGGCTGGCCCATTACTTCAGCCGCGCGCCCATCCCGTATGCACGCGACCATGCCGACACCGCCTGGTGGCAAGGTGCTGCCGTGCAGGCACACCCCAACGTGACTGCTCTGGCAGGGTTTGCTCCGCTACGCCATATCGGCATTTACAGCTACCGCGCAGGTTTTCTGCGCCAATTTCCCACGCTGTCGCAAGCACCCACCGAAGCCGTCGAGGCACTGGAGCAACTGCGCGCCCTGTGGCATGGCCACCGCATTGCCGTGCACGTCACCGCAACAGCACCCGGCCCGGGCGTGGATACCCCACAAGACCTGGCACGGGTGCGCGCACTGCTGGGCTGAGCACATGCGCCGCCTGCGCGCAGCCGCTCCATCGTGTGTAAGCCAGAGCGAAAGTTGCGCATGCTATCCTTGCCCTCCAAAAAAACACCGCATCCGGGCCGGGCGTAAGCACGCCTGCGACCTGCTGTGCAGCCAGATTCACATAGCGAGAGGATTTCCATGAAACTGATTCTGTTGGGCGCACCAGGCGCCGGCAAAGGTACGCAGGCCACCTTCATCTGCCAGAAGTACGGTATCCCGCAAATCTCCACGGGTGACATGCTGCGCGCTGCCGTCAAGGCGGGTACGCCATTGGGCCTGAAGGCCAAAGCGGTCATGGAGTCGGGTGGGCTGGTCAGCGACGACCTCATCATCGGCCTGGTCAAGGAACGCATTGCCGAGCCCGATTGCGCCAAGGGCTTCCTGTTCGATGGCTTCCCGCGCACCATACCGCAGGCCGACGCCATGAAGGAAGCCGGTGTCAAGCTGGACTACGTGCTGGAGATCGATGTGCCCTTTGACGCCATCATCGAACGCATGAGTGGCCGCCGCTCGCACCCCGGCAGCGGTCGCACCTACCACGTCAAGTTCAATCCGCCCAAAGTGGCAGGCAAGGACGACGCAACGGGCGAGGATCTGATCCAGCGCGACGACGACAAGGAAGAAACCGTGAAGAAGCGCCTGGAGGTCTACAGCGCCCAGACACGCCCTCTCGTCGATTACTACTCAGGCTGGGCGACCCAGGACCCCGCCAACGCCCCCCAATACCGCGCCATCAGCGGTACCGGCAGCGTGGAAGAAATCACCGCCCGCGCAATGGCCGCACTGGCAGGCTGAGCGCCATTCCTGTAGGCCCGCACGCGAGCCCCAGCACAACGCCCCGCATGCGGGGCGTTGGCGTTTCTGGGCTTCAACCCATCGGCAATCAGGCCGGAACGCCGCCGCCGAGCAGTTCCAGCATCAGTGATACGCGGGCCTTTACCGGGCTGAGCCCATGGCCCAGTGGCAAAGAAGCCCCGGCACGCGGCAGCACCTGACCCTCGGTACAGCGCGTTGTCACACGCACGGCTACGCCTGCGGTCTGCGCATGTTCCAGAGCGGCCTGCAAGTTATGGTGCAGGCTGCCATTTCCAGTGGCGGCGACTACCAAGCCCTGCACGCCGTCGCCCACCAGAGCGTCCACCGTGGCACCACGGGCGCCAGCGTAATTCATGACGATCTCTACACGCGGCCAAGGCGCACCGTTAGCTATCTTTTCAAGAGCTGATTGCGCCCATCCCATAAGCGCTATAGGCCTATTTTGTGCCCATCGCACATGCCCTTCCTCGATCCAGCCCAGAGGGCCTGTTTCGTCGGAACCAAACGCATCCACCCGGTAGGGATGGACCTTTCGCACCTGTCGCGCACCATGTACCACCCCAGCGCACACGGCCAGTACGCCGCAGGCTCCCGGCGCCGTGGCCAAGGCCATGGCATCCAGCAGGTTTTGCGGCCCGTCCGGAGCCATAGCGGTGGCAGGGCGCATAGCACAGGTCAGCACCACCGGCTTGGCGGCATCCAGCACCGAGTGCAGAAACCAAGCCGTCTCTTCCAGGGTATCCGTACCGTGGGTGATCACGATGGCGCGCACCGTTTCGTCGGCCAGATAGCGGCGGCACCGGATCGCAAGGTCAGCCCAGACCGAAAACTCCATGTCCTTGCTATCGATCTGCGCGACCTGCTCCACCTGCAGCGGCCCCTGGGCCGCCTGCACCAGTCCGGGCACAGCCTCCAGCAGTTCCTGCACATCCACCTGTCCCGCCACATACCCAATGTTGTCACCCGCTACAGACGCTTTGCCTGCGATGGTTCCGCCTGTGCCCAAAACAACGATTTTTCCTGCGCTCACTTGCATCCCCTGAAAAACTGGTTAAAAATACAGCTACTGGATTAAAAAACAGTTTCAATCCTTTTTCTCGTCCTTTGTGGAACCTGCCATGCTCAACGTCCCCAAGCTCACGGCCCGCCAGCAGCAGATTCTGGATCTGATCCAAACTGCCATTTCACGCACCGGCGCCCCCCCCACACGCGCCGAAATCGCCACCGAACTGGGTTTCAAATCGGCCAACGCCGCTGAAGAACACCTCCAGGCCTTGGCGCGCAAGGGTGTGATCGAACTGGTCAGCGGCACTTCGCGCGGCATTCGCTTGTGCGGCGAGACGGTGCGCTCCATCAATGCCGCTCGCGGCACACAATACAGCCTGCCTATTCCCGGCCTGTCACAACTCATGCTGCCCCTGGTAGGTCGGGTAGCCGCTGGCTCGCCCATTCTCGCGCAGGAACATGTGGAACAGACCTATTGTGTTGAAGACAGCCTGTTCCAGCACAAGCCTGACTACCTGCTCAAAGTACGCGGCATGTCGATGCGCGACATTGGCATCATGGATGGGGACTTGCTGGCCGTGAAAATTGCACATGAGGCGCGCAACGGCCAGATCGTCGTGGCCCGCTTGGGCGACGATGTCACGGTCAAGCGCCTGCGGCGTACGGCCCACGCCATCGAATTGCTGCCAGAGAATCCCGATTACCCAGTCATCGTCGTCGAACCCGGCGAGCCTTTTGCCATCGAAGGGCTCGCTGTCGGCCTGATCCGCAACACCATGCTCATGTAGCAGCGTACGCACCGCCGCAGGTGGCGGGCGTTTGGCAGGCCTCCATTCATGCCTGCCAGCCCTGCTGGCGGTGCATTTTTTGCAATCCTGCCTGTGTTCAACCTCTGACCTCTGGAGTTTTCACATGGGAATTGCCCTGCTGGCTGCGGCCACCCTCACCCATCCTTTGACGGCCTTGCACCGCTGGTGGAGTACCCGGCGCAACACGCCAGGCCTGCAAAACCTCACGCTCAGTAATGCGCAGCAACCGCTGCACCCACTGCTGCCTTTGCACACCTCCACAAGCCCCGTCAGACTGCAACATCAGGGTCTGAATGAGTCTTTGCGCCACAGCACCATCGCAGCGCGCAAAGTCCACAAACCCTCAGCACGCCCTCTGCGGCCCCTGCCCCGCACCAGCGACGCCCATGCGCCCTTGCGCGTGCTGCGCAGCCACACCAGCGCCTGCGGGCGCATGGCAATTTCCGGGCGTATGGCCGATGTATGCGCTGAACTTGACCGACTGGCCGCCAGCGAGAACCAGCACTAACGCCTGCCCATTCCTGCTCCGCATGCTTTGACCTCGGAGCAGCCTTACGTGTTGTTGCCGGCGAACCGCCATGGAGCCAAGGCACAATGGCGGGATGAATATCGTGATCCTCGATGATTACCAGGATGCCGTGCGCAAGCTCCACTGCGCCACACGCTTGGACGCTTATTCCGCCAAGGTCTATACCAACACCGTCAAAGGCTTGGGACAGCTGTCGGTGCGCTTGAAAGATGCCGACGTGATCGTGCTGGTGCGTGAGCGCACGCATATTTCACGACAGTTGATCGAGAAACTCCCCCGTCTGAAACTGATCGCTCAGACTGGCAAGGTCGGCAGCCATATCGATGTGGGCGCCTGCACCGAACGCGGCATTGCCGTGGCCGAGGGTGTGGGTTCCCCGGTGGCGCCTGCTGAACTGACCTGGGCACTCACCATGGCGGCCATGCGGCGGCTTCCCCAGTACATAGCCAACCTCAAACATGGAGCCTGGCAGCAATCGGGCCTGAAGGCGGCAGGAATGCCACCCAATTTCGGTGTTGGCAACGTATTGCGCGGCAAAACTTTGGGCATCTGGGGATATGGCCGCATCGGCCAGCTCGTCGCCAGTTACGGCAAGGCCTTTGGTATGAATGTGCGCATCTGGGGAAGCGATGCATCGCGCGTCCAGGCCCTGACGGATGGGTACCAGGTCGCTTCCACCTGTCACGAATTTTTTGCGCAATGCGACGTGATTTCATTGCACTTGCGCCTGACCGATGAAACCCGGGGAGTCGTTACGCTGGAAACCCTCTCGTGTATGAAGCCCACGTCTCTGCTGGTCAATACGTCGCGCGCAGAACTCATCGAACCCGATGCCCTGATCGCCGCACTCAACCGTGGGCGCCCCGGTATGGCTGCGGTCGATGTTTTCGAGAGCGAGCCTATTTTGCAAGGCCATGCCTTGCTGCGCCTGGAGAACTGCATCTGCACACCGCATATTGGGTATGTCGAGCAGGAGAGCTATGAGCTGTATTTCGGTGCAGCTTTCGATAACGTGGTGAATTTCATTAAAGGTACACCCACAAATATCGTGAACCCTGGCGCACTACAGGTCAGGCGCTGAAATAAAAAAGGCTTCCCAAAGGAAGCCTTTTTTGCGTGCACTGGCCTAAACCAGCGCAAACCTGACCACGGATCAGTTCAATGCAGTCTTCTTGCCGTCAACATACTTGTACAGCGTGATGGCAGGGTTCTTCATTTCGCCATTGGATTCAAAGGCAATATTGGCGGTCACGCCCTTGAAATTGGACTTCGCAAGTTCAGGCGTGTAAACCTTGGGATCCACAGAGTCGGCGCGTTTCATAGCGTCAACCAGCAGCGTGGTGGCATCGTAGGTGTAGGGGCTGTAAACCTGGAACTGACCTGGGTACTTGGCATCGTAGCGCTTCTTCCACTCTACACCGCCAGGCATCTTGGCCAGCGACGCGCCACCTTCAGCGCAAATCACGTTGGTCAGGGTTTTAGCGCCTGCAGCCAACTTGGCGATTTCTGAAGTGCACACACCGTCACCACCGAAATACTTCGTGTTGGCCATGCCCAACTGCTCCATCTGGCGCAGCATAGGGCCAGCCTGGGGGTCCATGCCGCCGAAGAAGATGCCATCGGGATTCTTGGCCTTGATGGCCGTCAGAATCGCCATGAAGTCGGTGGCCTTGTCGGTGGTGAATTGCTCATCGACAACCTTCATGCCCAATTCAGCAGCCACTTTCTTGAACACATTGGCCACGCCTTGGCCGTAAGCGGTACGGTCATCGACGATGGCAACCGTCTTCAGCTTGAGCACGTCATGGGCATAAGCTGCCAGTCCAGCGCCCAGGGCGTTGTCATTGGAGATGATGCGGAACGTGGTCTTGTAGCCAGGCTTCGTCAGGGTGGGGTTGGTTGCAGCGCCCGTGACCATGGGAATACCGCAATCGTTATAGACCTTGGATGCAGGAATGGTAGTACCCGAGTTCAGGTGGCCCACCACGCCAACGACCTTGGAGTCGCACAGCTTCTGCGCAGCAGCGGTGCCCTGCTTGGGGTCAGCTGCGTCGTCTTCGGCCTGCAGTTCAAACTTGATCTTCTTGCCACCGATCGTGACGCCCTTGGCATTGATGTCTTCAATAGCCATGCGCGCGCCGTTTTCGTTGTCCTTGCCGTAGTGGGCTTGGGCGCCGGAAACCGGTGCCACGTGACCGATCTTGACCACCTGTTCTTGTGCAGAGGCCAATCCGGTGACAGCCGCGATAGCAGCAACTACGGTCAGTTTCAACTTCAATTGCATAGGAATCTCCAGTAAAGATAAACGCTGAGATTATTCTTGTTTCTCAACGCAGGGGAACATACCGCAATTTACGCCACAAGGCATTAGGGAACACGATGAAATGCAGAAGAATTAATCATCGAAAACCCTGTCAACGCAGCGCAGTGGTTGGTGATCCGCTGGCCAGTTCGTCGGCTACCGCCTCGTAAACAGAGTGGCGCACGACCGACTCGATTTCTTCACGCAGACGCGGCAGTACGGAGCGCGTCTGCTCCTGCACCACCAAGGCAATCGCGTCGCGCAGACGCTGCTCCAGCATCACATCGACACGTTGCATGACGCGGTGCACCATCATCTCTTCAAACCCATCCGCCAACACACGAGCCGGCCGGGCTGTCGCAGACCCGCCCCCTGCTTCTTGCACGACAGGAGACGTTTTTTGGAGCTCCCTTGCAGGTACGGAACCAGCAATATCCTGTGGAGGCGGCACTGGTGAGGCAGCATAGTGCGGTGCGGGCGGCGGTACTACTGCAGGGGTAGCACGAACGGCTGCAGCCGGTGGAGGCAGTGGCACAGCGGGCAAAACGCCTGATTTCTGAAGCGCCACCGCGGCGGCAGGAATGCCGGGCGGAACGGATGGACGAACAGAACTTGCCAATGCACCGACTGTCTGCGCAGGGCGCACAGCCGCAGATTCCGGCTTTGTGTCGATCGGTCCGGGTTGCACGACCTCGGTCAAGGTGGGCACGAACCGAGGCGGCGTTCTGGGTGGAAGGGTCGACATCAATCAGCTTTCTGCACCAGATCATGGCGGACCAGGCCATAGCCCTGCTGGGTATAGTGGCGCCAGCGCATGCGCGCATGCGCGCGGTCTGATTCATCATGGGCGCTGACCACCTCAACCAGCTTGCTATACCGTTCAAACGCCAGAGGAAGCGTATCCCCCAGGTTCAGCAGCACATCACGGTGGGGAGACTGGCTAGGGTCCGATGTCAGCACAATGGGCGATGCATCCAACAGTTGTGGATCGCTATCGCCGCGGCAGTGGGCCACAAAGTCGTGTGCCGACATGTTCCACAACAGAGCATCGACATCTTCCAGCACATGCTCGGGGCCCGTGATGACCAGGCGCCTGTCGTTTTTAAGGAGCTTGCGGGCATAGCGACACGCATGCACCAGCTTGTCTGGCGCATTGAAATGGAATTCAATGTCTGTCATGGCCTCTCAGGCACCCCGCGCGGGCCCCTTGCGTGGGCGTGCTTTGGGTTTTGCACTGACAGGCGCTGTCGCCGTGCCCAGCAGGTAATGCACTAGCAAGCCCACAGGTCGGCCCGTGGCGCCCTTGGCGGCCCCACCCTTCCAAGCCGTTCCGGCAATGTCCAGATGCGCCCAGGGAACACCCTCCACAAAGCGCTGCAGGAACTTGGCCGCCGAGATGGCGCCCCCAGGCCGACCAGCCACATTGGCGACGTCGGCGAAGTTGGTCTTCAAACCTTCGGCATAGTCATCGTCCAGCGGCATGCGCCAGCACAGGTCGTCGCTGGCCTCCCCCGCCGCCAGCAAGGCATTGGCCAGGGCATCATCCGAGGCAAACATACCGGTGCGCACGCCGCCCAGTGCGATCACACAGGCACCCGTCAAGGTTGCAATATCGACCACCGCCGCAGGTTTGAAACGCGCAGCGTAGGTCAACGCATCGCACAGCACCAGACGCCCCTCGGCGTCAGTGTTCAGGATTTCAATGGTCTGGCCGCTCATGCTGGTGACCACATCGCCCGGCTTGATGGCACGGCCATCGGGCATGTTCTCGCAGGCAGGGATCAGGCCCACGACGTTGATGGAGGGCTGCAGCTCGGCCAGCGCACGGAAAACACCCAGCACGCTGGCCGCACCGCACATGTCGAACTTCATTTCATCCATTTCGGGCGCTGGCTTGATGGAGATGCCGCCCGTATCAAAGGTAATGCCCTTGCCCACCAGCACCACGGGTGCCTGCGTTTTGGCAGCCCCGCTGTAGCGCAACTCGATCAGGCGCAAGGGCTCGTGCGACCCTTGGGCCACCGCCATGAAAGCGCCCATGCCCAGCCGTGCCACTTCTGGAGGCCCCATGACCTTGCACTGGATGCCTGGATGCTTGGCCAAGGCCTTGGCGGCTCCGGCCAGCAAGGCGGGCGTGGCATGGTTGGCGGGGCGGTTGCCCCATTCACGCGCAAATTCCACCCCTGTCACCACCGCCGCGCTGTGCTCGAAGGCATCGTTCACGGCATTTGCGTTGGCCACTGCGATCACCACGCGGACCAGGCTGCGAGCCTCTGCCTTGGGCTTGGTCGTGGTATAGACATAGCTGACCTGTGCCGCACCTTGCACAGCGGCTGCAACGGCGGCAGGCGATGCCAACGCCGCAAAACAGACAACGGCACGCTTGACAGCCGCTTGCCGAAACACGGAAGCGATGGCCGCCATGGCTTGTCGCACCGCGCGCGCATCGCCCTGGCCGATACCCGCCAGCACCACACGGCGGGCCGCAACCCCTTGTGGCTGGTACATCTGCAAGTGTTTTCCAGGCTTGGCGTCGAGGTCTTTGGCTTTGAAGGCCTGCGTGACCAAGTCAGAGAGCGCATCCGCTCCCGGAACGAATGCTTCTGGCACCAGCAGCACCAACAGATCACACTTTTCAGCAACTGCGCCAGCGAGGTTCAGGGTCTTCAGATCAAAGTTCATAATCAGCCTTTTCTGTCGTGCCAATGTTATTCGATTCATCCATCCGCAAGGAACTGGCCCGCAGCTTCGGCGCGACCGTGGTCGTACTGATTACCGTGGTCATGACCATGATGTTGATCCGCACCCTGGGTCAGGCCGCACGCGGCAGCGTCAGCCCTTCCGACGTGATGCTGGTGATGGGCTTTACCGTGCTTGGCCAGTTGCCCACCATCCTGAGCCTGAGCCTTTTCGTCTCCATCGTAGCCACTCTCTCACGGATGTACCGCGACAGCGAGATGGTCATCTGGTTTGCCAGCGGCCGTGGTTTGATAAGCCTACTCCCCCCGCTGCTGCGTTTTGCCTGGCCTGTGATGCTGGTGGTATCGCTGCTGTCTCTGGCGGTATGGCCCTGGGCCAACCAGCAGATCCAGGAAATGCGCACGCAGTACGAGCAGCGCGGCGACATCGACCGTATCGCTCCCGGTGAGTTCCAGGAGTCCGCCAACGGCACCCGCGTTTTCTTCATTGACAAGGAAAGCCAGGACCCGGAATCTGCCAGCAATGTCTTCATTGCCACGGCAGAAAAAAACCGCGAAACGGTGACATCGGCACGCAGCGCCAGACTGGAAGTGCGCAACGGCGAGCGCATGGTTGTGTTGTCGCAGGGCCAGCGGATGGAGTCCTCCACCGACAAGCCCGGTCTTAAGATCAGCGAATTCGCCGAATACAGCACCCGCATTGGCGAAGCCCCCCCCAGCGGCCCCAGTGAAGGGTCCGTCAAGACACGCAACACCCTGCAACTGCTGGAGCAACCGCTCCCCATCTACAAGGCAGAACTGGGATGGCGCCTGGGACTGGCATTTGCCGCTCTCAATCTGGTGCTGATGGCACTGGCTCTGTCCAGCGTGAACCCACGTGCGAGCCGCAGCGGAAACCTCATGTTTGCCCTGTTTGCTTTCATCGTGTATTACAACTTCATGACTCTGGGCCAAAGCTGGGTCGGCGCCGAAAAAATCGGGCTGACAAGCTACGTGACATTGCTGCATGGCGGAACCATGGCTCTGGCATTGCTGCTGCTGGGGGCGCGCCACCACCAGTGGACACCGCGCAGGCTATGGCAACGCGAGGGCACAGCATGAAAACCATACGCAAGCTGGTGCATCGGGAAATCATCACCGCCGTGGCCTTTGTCACGCTGGGGTTTCTGGCGCTCTTCTTTTTTTTCGACCTGGTAGACGAACTGCGCTGGGTAGGACGCGGCCCTAACGGGGGTTACGAAGTCTCGCACGCAGTGCTCTTCGTGGCGTTGAGCATTCCCAGCCACCTCTACGAGCTGCTGCCCATCACCGTACTGATCGGAACCATCTTTGTCATGGCGCGACTCGCGCAAAGTTCTGAATTCACCATCATGCGTACCAGCGGCCTGGGCCCGGGGCGTGCGCTGCGCACCTTGCTGGCACTGGGCGGGATATTCGTGCTGATCACGTTTGGGGTGGGCGACTATCTGGCGCCACTGAGCGACAGAGCTGCACAACTGGTGAAAGCCAGCCAATGGGGCCGGTTGACCACAGGCGCCACGGGGGCCTGGCTCAAGGAACGCCAGGATGGAAACTCGTTTGCCGTCAACGTGCGCTCCATCAACCCCGACGGCAGCATGCACGATGTGCGTATTTTCGAGTTCGATGCCCAGGGACGTCTTGCGTCCAAAACCCATGCGGTTTCTGCACAGTTCCAGGACGATGATGCCTGGACACTGAGCCAGGTTCAGCGCAGCGCCTTCCAACTTCTCTCTGGAGACGAAGCGCGTGTGCAATACCAGAATGAACCCAGCATGCGCTGGCCTACGCAAATCAGCGCCGATATGGTGGCTGCTGCAGTGCTCAAACCGGACCGCATGGCCACGCTAGACCTGTTCCAGTACATCCGCCACCTGCAGGCCAACGGGCAGTCGGCCCAGCGCTACGAGATCGAGTTCTGGCGCAAGGTGTTCTATCCCCTCAGCTGCCTGGTGATGGTGGTGCTGGCCCTGCCCTTTGCCTACCTGCATTTTCGTGCAGGTTCAACGGCAGGTTATGTCTTTGGTGGCGTGATGGCCGGGATCAGTTTCTTCTTGCTCAACAACCTGTTCGGTTTTGCCGGCAATCTGCAAAATTGGTCGCCCTGGCTCACCGCAGCGGCTCCAGGCATTATTTATTCCTTGCTCTCGCTGGCTGCATTTGGCTGGCTGGTTCTCAGGCGCTGACTTCTCCCACCATGACCACACTCCCTCTCACCGGCATCGTGCTGTTTGCCCACGGCTCGCGCGACCCTCTTTGGCGTGCGCCCATCGAGGCCGTGCAAACTTATATCCAGACCCATAATCCGCAGATGCCAGTGCGGTGTGCCTATCTGGAGCTTTCCACCCCCGATCTAGGGCAGGCCGTGCAGGAACTGATCGACATAGGTACCCATTCCATCACCATCGTTCCCATGTTCCTGGGCACCGGCAAGCATGCCCGCGAAGACCTGCCTGTGCTGCTGGAGGATTTGCGCGTGCGCCACCCACAAGTGCGTTTCAACACCCAGACTGCCATTGGCGAAGACCCGCGCATGACAGCGCTGATGGCTTCCATTGCCTGCGGCGAAGAGACCATCGTTAGATAAATGCAGCATAATGATGCGACTTTTTAGCCGTATTCAGATATGAATCTGCACCAATTTCGCTTCGTCCAGGAAGCCGCTCGCCGCAACCTCAACCTGACCGAGGCTGCCAAGGCGCTGCACACCTCACAGCCGGGGGTCTCCAAGGCCATCATCGAGCTGGAGGGCGAACTGGGCATCGAAATCTTTGCACGCCATGGCAAGCGGCTCAAACGCATTACCGAGCCGGGCCAGCATGTGCTCAAAAGCATCGAACTCATCATGCGCGAGGTCGGCAACCTCAAACGCATCGGAGAACAGTTCAGCGCCCAGGACAGCGGCACCCTGAGCATTGCCACCACCCACACCCAGGCGCGCTATGTACTGCCCGTGCCCGTGGCCCGGTTGCGCGAAACCTATCCCAAGGTCAATATCAGCCTGCACCAAACCACGCCAGACCAGGTGGCGCGCATGGTGATCGACGAAGTGGCGGAGATCGGCATGGCAACCGAATCGCTGGCCGAGTATCCCGAACTCGTCACCCTGCCCTGCTACGAATGGCAGCATGTGCTGGTGATGCCGCCCGGCCACCCCCTGGCCCAGAAAGAGCGCCTGGGCCTGGACGACATCGCGCACGAACCGCTCATCACCTACCACCCGTCCTTCACGGGGCGCGGCAAGATCGACCACGCCTTTGCCGCCCGCCGCCTGCAGCCCCGGATCGCACTGGAGGCCATCGACTCCGACGTGATCAAGACCTACGTGCGCCTGGGCCTGGGCCTGGGCATCGTCGCCGAAATGGCCATGAAGGACGACCCGCTGGGAGACCTGGTGGTGCGCCCTGTGGGGCACCTTTTTGGTCAGAGTGTGGCGCGCGTGGCCTTCAAGCGTGGCGCCTACCTGCGCAATTTTGTTTACAAGTTTGCCGAGCTGCTCAGCGACCGGCTGAGCCGCGATCTGGTGGCCCGCGCCATGAGCGGCCAGGTGAACGATTACGAGTTATGACACTCCCCCCTGTGCCGCTTCGCGTCGTCCCCCGCCAGGGGGACGACGCCCGTGGCCGGGCAAGGCCCGTTCCACGGCGTCCGCTGGCGCGGCCTGCTCGGCGGCCATCGGATGGGCGCAGCGACGCCCATTGACAGGAAACCATCCCCATGAACGAACGCACGCCTGCCATCACCAGCCGCCTGCCCCAGGTGGGCACCACCATCTTCAGCGTCATGTCGGCCCTGGCGGCCGAGCATGGCGCGGTCAATCTGGGCCAGGGTTTTCCAGATTTCGATTGCGACCCGGCGCTCATCGACGCGGTTCACCAGGCCATGCGCGCCGGGCACAACCAGTACCCTCCCATGCCGGGTATCCCCGCATTGCGGAAGACCGTTGCTACAAAAATTGAAGCCACTACCGCACGCCAGTATTGCCCTGATGCCGAAATAACCATCACAGCTGGTGCTACACAAGCCATCCTGACCGCCATTCTGGCCATCGTGCATCCAGGCGACGAAGTGATCGTGCTCGACCCCTGCTACGACAGCTATGCGCCCAACATCACGCTGGCGGGTGGCACCGTGGTGCGCGTGCCGCTAACGCCAGGGAGCTTTCGCCCCGATTTTGCCCGCATCAGTGCAGCCATCACGCCGCGCACGCGCGCGCTCATCATCAACAGCCCGCACAACCCCAGCGCCACCGTCTGGAGCGCGCAGGACATGCAGGCGCTGCAAGACCTGCTGGCACCGACCGACCTCTTTCTCATCAGCGACGAGGTGTACGAGCACATGGTGTTTGATGGCGCCGAGCACCAAAGCGCTGCGCGCTTTCCAGGCCTGGCAGCCCGTGCCTTCATCGTGTCGAGTTTTGGCAAGACCTTCCATGTTACTGGCTGGAAAGTCGGCACGGTGGCTGCCCCCGCAGCACTCACCGCCGAGTTTCGCAAGGTGCACCAGTTCAACGTCTTCACGGTCAACACGCCCATGCAGCACGGGCTGGCCCGCTACCTGCAGGACCCTGCACCCTACCTGCAGTTGCCCGCCTTCTACCAGGCCAAGCGCGACCTTTTCCGCCAAGGGCTGGAAGGCTCGCGCCTGCGCCTGCTGCCCAGCACGGGCAGCTATTTCCAGTGCGTAGACATTTCGGCCGTGAGCGACCTGGGCGAAGCGGATTTTTGCCAATGGCTCACGCGTGAGATCGGCGTGGCCGCCATCCCTCTGTCGGCCTTCTACGGTGACGGCTTCGACCAGCGCGTGGTGCGCTTTTGCTTTGCCAAAAAGGATGAAACGTTGCGCGAAGCCATCGCCCGCCTACGCAAGCTGTGACGACAGAGCCCGTTCCATCGGAACGAGCTGCAGCCCCGCCTCCATGAAGGGCGCGCCGCACACGGCAAAACCGGCACGTTGGTAAAAGGCCTGGGCGCTGGCTTGGGCATCCAGCGCAACGCGGCTGTCGCCACGCTCCTGGGCGGCCTGCACAAGAGCGTCGAGCAGCATGCTGCCCCACCCCGCGCCGCGCAAAGACCGGTCCACCGCCAGCCGCTCAATGCGTGCCACGCCGGCCACCGACGGCAACAATCGCCCCGCAGCCACCGGCATGTCCAAGGCGTTGTGCAGCACGGCGTGGACTGCCGTCGCATCCTGTCCGTCGGACTCCTCTTCAAGGGCAACACCCATTTCTTGCACGAAAACTTCTTGCCGAACCCGTGCGGCATCCTTGCCTAGAGCGCTCCATGTGCCCACCTGCGCGGTCACCACCGGGTGACCTGCCTCGTAGTCGGTCAGCAGTTTGCGCAGCGCTGCAGGCACTGGGCGCGATGTCTGGGTGGCCGGGTCTGCAAACACGTACACCAGTTCGCCCTCGATCAAGCGCTGGTCACCCCGGAAGATGCCCGTCTGGAACAACACCGATGAATTGCCCATGCGGGCGCAGCGCAGGGCGACATCCAGTGTGTCATCCAGAATGGCTGATGCGTGGTATTCGACGGTGGCCTTCTTCACGTACATCTCGCCGCCCAGCACCTCCATGCTGGCCTCGTACGGCAAGGCCAGGGCACGCCAATAGTCCATCATGGCCGTGTCGATGTACATCAGGTAATGGGCGTTGAAGACAATCTTCTGCATATCAACCTCGACCCAGCGTACACGCAGGCGATGGAAACAGCGAAATTCATAGCGTTGCATGGTGCTCAATCTCTCTCGAAAGCCCGGCGCAGCGCAGCTGCCGCGTCGGCATGGGCCTGGCGCGCTTCGGGGATGGCGCGGCCCATCTTGATGAATTCGTGCGTCACGCCGCGGTAGATCTCCAGATCCACCGCCACGCCCGCCGCACGCAGTTTGTCGGCGTACTCAACGCCTTCGTCCACCAACGGATCACATTCGGCCAGGCCCACCCAGGCAGGTGCCACGCCATCAACATCCGGGGCGAACAACGGCGCAAAACGCCAGTCCTCGCGTTGCTCCCGCGTGCTCACATAGTTGCCAAAGAACCAGCTGATCGCCGGTTCCTCCAGCACCAGGCCGCGCGCATACGTAGCGTGCGACGGAGTGTCCTGGTGCGCGGCACAGCCCGGATAAAACAGCAACTGCAGTGCCAGCGGTAAACCGGCGTCGCGCGCCAAAATGGCATTCACAGCAGCCAGCGTGCCGCCTGCACTGTCCCCCCCCACCGCCAGCCGGGCAGGGTCTGCCCCCAGGGTGTCGGCGTGTGCGGCAAGCCAGGCCAGGGCGTCCCAGGCATCGTTGCTGGCCACCGGGAACCGGTGTTCTGGTGCCAACCGGTAGTCCAAAGACACCACCATGCAGCCCGACAGGCGGGCCAGTTCGCGGCACAGAACATCGTGCGTCGCAATGCTGCCAATCGTGAATCCACCACCATGCAGGTACAGCAGCACAGGCAGGCCTGCTGCATCCGATGGCGCATACAGGCGCGCAGCCAATGCATGGCCATCGCGGGCAGGAATGCGAAAGTCCTCTACCCGCGCAAGCTGGGCACTGGCCAGTTCCAGCACGCCCGACCCTGCCTCGTAGGCAGCCCGCGCGGCGCTCGGTGACAAAGTATGCAGCGCTGGGCGCCCAGCACGCAGCATGCCCTGCAGCACGCTGCGCATTGGCACCGTCAGGCGTTTGTGGTGGATATGCAGATCGCTCACAGTGCGCCCCCGGCGCAAGCCGTCACTTGAAGTTCACGCGCACAGGTGCCGCGCCCGCAAGACCGCTAAAGGTTGCGGTGACCGACAAGCCCGCCTTGGGAGGCAGCAGCGGCGAGAAAGAGCCCAAACTGATGAGGTCGCCCGGCTGCATGGCAAGTCCCTCCTGTGCCAGCGCACCCGCCAGCCAGACCACAGCGTTGAGCGGATGCTCCAGGATGTCGCTGCCCTTGCCCCCGCCCAGCCGTGCGCCACTGGCGTCCTGCAGGCTGACCTGCATATCGCGCAGCGCATCCAGCATGGCATAGCGCTCCGCACGCAGCACCGGCACAGCCACAGGGGCTCCAGCCACGCCCAAGCGGGCGCCCACGTTGATGGCGCTGACGCCGGCACCGTTGAGTTTGGGTGGCGCCTGCACCACCAGGTCGGGCAGCTCAATGAACGGAATCACCTGATCGATCGCCTGCAATACCTCCATGGGGGTCTTGGCCTGGTTGATGTCGGCGCTCTTGACGCGCACCAGCATGTCCGCCTCGTACAACGGGCGGGCACCAAAGGCAGCCTCCACCGTGGCTCCGTTTTCCAGCACCATGCCTTCGTAGAGCTTGCCCCACACCGGCTTGTCGGTGTTGAAACGCTTTTGCACAGCCGGATTGGTCAGACCCGCCTTGTAGCCCACCACCTTGCCCAGGCGAGGCTCCAACAAGGCATTGACCTTGGCACGGGTGCAGGCGCCGTCGGCGTCCGAGAGGCCTTCAATATTGGCCGCAGGCTGACGCGAGAGGTAATGCGCCACCAAATCGGCAGCCTGCGCATCACTCAGGCAAGCCGCCTGGGCGCTTGTCACAAAAGCGACGGCCAGGGCAAGGGGAACGAGGCGAGGCAACTTGGTCATGTCTGTCTCCGGGTTTAAAGTGTTTGCAGCAATCGTAAACGCAAGTAGCAATCTTCCGCCCCATACACCCCCATTCCACCATGGCACTCATCTACTACCTCACCCAGATCCAGTTCGACAATGGTGCCATCGGGCTCCTCAAGCAGGAATGCGAGCGCACCGGCATTACGCGCCCGCTCGTCGTCACCGACCCCGGCGTGAAGGCGGCAGGCGTATTGCAGAAAGCGCTGGATGCCCTGAAGGGCCTGCCGGTAGCCGTTTTTGACCAGACCCCCGCCAACCCGACCGAAGCCGCCGTGCGCGCCGCCACTGCGGTTTACAAGGCGCAGGGCTGCGACGGCCTGATTGCAGTGGGCGGCGGCTCTGCCATCGACTGTGCCAAAGGCATCGCCATCGCCGCCACGCACGAAGGCCCGCTCACGCACTACGCCACCATCGAAGGCGGGTCACCGCGCATCACGGACCGCGCAGCCCCCCTGATCGCCGTACCCACCACCAGCGGCACCGGTAGCGAAGTGGCGCGCGGCGCCATCATCATCGTGGACGACCACCGCAAGCTGGGCTTTCACTCGTGGAACCTGCTGCCCAAAGCCGCCATCTGCGACCCCGAACTCACCCTGGGCCTACCGCCCCTGCTCACGGCAGCCACCGGCATGGACGCCATCGCACACTGCATGGAGACCTTCATGTCGGCCGCCTTCAACCCCCCGGCCGACGGCATTGCCCTGGACGGCCTCACACGCGGCTGGGCGCACATCGAACGGGCGACGCGCAACGGCGCCGACCTCGAGGCACGCCTGAACATGATGAGCGCCAGCATGCAGGGCGCCATGGCCTTCCAGAAGGGGTTGGGCGCTGTGCATTCGCTCAGCCACAGCCTGGGCGGCGTAAACCCGCGCCTGCACCACGGCACGCTCAACGCCATGTTCCTGCCTGCTGTGGTGCGCTTCAACGCCGAGGCGCAGTCGGTTCAAAAAGACAAGCGCCTCGAACGCATGGCCCATGCCATGGGCCTGACCAGCGCAAGCGATATTCCCGAGGCCCTCCGTGACATGAACGCCCGCCTGGGCCTGCCCACCGGCCTGGCCGCCATGGGCGTAACCGAGAGCCAGTTCGACGATGTGATCAAGGGCGCACTGGCCGACCACTGCCACAAGACCAATCCGCGCATTGCCACGGCAGATGAGTACCGCGCCATGCTGACCGCGTCCATGTAATCACAAGGGCTGCACGGCCCGCATGTCAGGCCGTTCCAGCCACTGGGCAAATTCCTCGGCCAACTGGCCGCTGGCCGATGTCGCGGCCTGCCAGGCGCGCACGCGGGCGGCAGTGTCGGTGCCGTAGTGCACAAAGTCCTGGCGATCGGGCAGTTTGCCGTTGGGCAGCGTGCGCACCCATTCGGGGTTGGGCGCCAGCAGCACTACGGAATCGAGCGCCGCAGTCGCCTTGTGGCGCCACCTCAGCGACTTGTCGAACCAGCCGGGCACCACCTGCGGCTGGAAATGCGGGTACAGCACCAAGTCTGCAGATTTTGATTGTTTTTGGCCTCCAGCGCTTACTGGACAAGCGCCAACAGCTATATTATTAATAGCATTTAAGGCGCTACCGTACTGCAGATGCAGGTGGTAGTCGGTGATGCCACCATCCCAGTAGGCCCCGGGCGGCGCCCCCGGAATGTGCTGCACGGCCTGCAGCACAAAGGGGATGGAGCAGCTGGCTTGCAAGGCGGGCAATAAGTTGGTTTGCGTCAGCAGCACCTGGCGCGTGCGGTAGTCGTGCGTTTCAAAAGGCAGCAGCGCACAGCCGCTGCCCGGCTGCTCACGGTCTGGCGAGGAAAACACCACGCGCTCCAGCCAGGCACCCAGGGTCTTGCGATGTACAGCGTTGCTCAGGAAAGCGCCCAGATACCCCAGTGGGGTGAGCACGGGGCGTTCACGGCCCAGCACATGGCGGCCCCGTGATGCCACGATGTGTAGCCGATAGCGCGGGTGCGCGAGCAGGTCTACCACCTGCTCGCCATAAAAGGCCTGCAGGGTCTGGCCGAAGCGTTCGCTCACATGCTGCGGCGTGGGTCGCTTGCGCCCGGGCGGCGGTTCGTAATGTTGGTGAATATAGTCGTGCTCCAGCCGCGCAAAAGCGGCTGGGCTGTCCGGCAGGCAGGCCGTGGCCATGCGCCAGGCGCCGATGGACGCACCCACCAGGTGCACCACTTGCTGGGATGGGGGCAACCAGTCGCCAAAGATGAACCGGTCGATCGGCCCCAGAATCAGGCCTTTGGGTCCCCCAGCTGCGGCGGAAATGGTGTGCACATCCTGCGGACGCAGGCCTTGTGCACGCAGGTGCCGCAGTGCGCTGGGGCCTGCGTAGATACACAAAGCTTTCATGCTGCGGGAAGCAGGCTGGCGCACAGCCATGGTCCGTGATCAGACCAGATAGTCCGCCGCCTCGGCACCGGCTTCTGGGCGCGGACTCCAGTCGATGGGGTCCTGGCGCAGGACCATATCAATGTCCAGCCCCAGGGCCAACCCAACTTCATCGGGGAAAGACACCACACGCTCCCTTTCGTCCAGGCCCAATTCATGCACACGCACACGCCAGACCGCCAGGTGGATCACCCCCGCCAGAGGCTCGTAGGTATCATTTTCAAACGGTGCATGTTGGTAGTTGAGGGCATCCACCACCACCTCGGGCAGTTGCCAGCGTCGCGCCAGGGCTGCGGTGACGCGGCTGTAGCAGTAGCCAAAGATGCGCGTCTCGATCTTGCCCCGGCGCAGGTCGAGCGGCGGCACCAGGGTGTTGAGCGACTGCACGCGCTCGGGATCAGACAGGTGGATCAGCAGTTCGCCCAGACCATGCAACAGGCCTGCCGTGTAGGCGGCAATCTGGTTCTGGTGCACGCTGCCTGCCAACGAGCGGGCGATCTTGGCCGTGTGCAGGCTGTAGCGCCAGAACTGCTGCAGATTGATGCCTGGCACCGACCGCGATGTCATGCCCAGCGGAGCCGAACTCACCAGCGTGCGCAGGTGCTGCGTACCCAGCAGCGCCAGCGCCTCCGGAATGCCCGCCACCTGGCGCGAGCCCTGGAACGCATCGGAGTTGGCCATTTCCAGCAAGCGGGCTGACAGCGCCGGGTCGGTGCCAAACAGCTGGTTCACACGCCGCAGGTTGGGCTCCTCATGGGCCAACTCATTCATGAGCAATGCCACGGTGCGCGGCAAGCTGGGCAGGACAGCGGGCAAGGCCAGCAGAGCATTCAAATCCATGGGGTCAGCGCTGTAGTGGAACTGAGATGGATGGTGGGATTGAAATGGATTATGTACCCTGCGCCGCTTACTGTTTTTTCGCCTGTTGCAACTTCGCAAAGGCCGATGCCATGGCCGACTGCTGCACCGATTCGGGCGCCCGGCGCTGCGGCTGCTGGTAGCCGCGCCCTGCCCCTTCATACCGGTTCTCGCGTGGAGCGCCCCGGTCACCACTTTGGCGCGGCGGTGCCTCGCCCAGCTTCATCGACAGGCCGATGCGTTTGCGCTCGACATCCACCTCCATCACCTTAACCTTGACGATGTCGCCGGTCTTGACCACTTCGCGTGCGTCGGTCACAAACTTGTGCGCCAGCTGGCTCACATGCACCAGGCCGTCCTGGTGCACACCCAGGTCGATGAAGGCGCCGAACTGGGCCACGTTGCTCACCGTGCCTTCCAGAATCATGCCTTCCTTCAAATCCTTGATGTCTTCCACACCGTCATTGAAGCGCGCCACCTTGAAGTCGGGGCGCGGGTCTCGGCCGGGTTTTTCCAACTCGGCCAGGATATCCCGGGCGGTAATGACGCCAAACTTCTCATTGGCAAACAGCTCGGGCTTCAAGGTTTTGAGCATATCCGCGCGGCCCATGATCTCGGCCACAGGCTTGCCCGTCGTCTGCATGATCTGCTCCACCACGGAATAGGTCTCCGGGTGCACGCCGGTCATATCCAGCGGATTGTCGCCACCCCGAATGCGCAGGAAGCCCGCACTTTGCTCAAACGTTTTTGCGCCCAGGCCGCTCACCTCCAGGAGCTGCTTGCGGGTCTTGAACGCACCATTGGCCTCGCGCCAGCGCACCACGGCCTTGGCCACACTGGCGGACAGGCCCGACACGCGGCTGAGCAGCGGCACGCTGGCCGTGTTCAGGTCCACACCTACCGAGTTCACGCAATCCTCCACCACCGTGCCCAACGTACGGGCCAGCTCGCTCTGGTTCACATCATGCTGGTACTGGCCCACGCCAATGCTCTTGGGGTCGATCTTGACCAGCTCGGCCAGCGGGTCCTGCAGGCGCCGCGCAATGCTGGCCGCGCCGCGCAGGCTCACGTCCACATCAGGCATCTCTTGCGATGCGTATTCGCTGGCGCTGTAGACGGAGGCACCGGCCTCGCTGACTACTACTTTTTCGATAGCTGCTCGCGCTTTACCTGTCTGCGTTACAGGCACTTTTTCCATTAATTTAATCAACTCGGCCGCCAGCTTGTCGGTCTCGCGGCTGGCCGTGCCGTTGCCAATCGCAATCAGGTTCACGCCGTGCTTTTCGGCCAGCTTGGCCAGGGTGTGCAGCGAGCCTTCCCAGTCGCGGCGCGGCTCGTGGGGGTAGACGGTCGCGGTTTCCACGAGCTTGCCCGTGGCGTCCACCACGGCCACCTTCACGCCAGTGCGAATGCCCGGGTCCAGCCCCATCACCACACGCGGTCCCGCGGGAGCTGCCAGCAGCAGGTCGCGCAGGTTGTCGGCAAACACCTTGATCGCCACCTTCTCAGCCTCGTCGCGCAGGCGTGCAAACAGGTCGCGCTCGGTCGAAAGGCTCAGCTTGACGCGCCAGGTCCAGGCCACGCACTTGCGCAGCAGGTCGTCGGCAGGGCGCCCCGCATGGCTCCAACCCAGGTGCAGGGCAATTTTTCCTTCGGCCAGGCTCGGTTTGCGCGGGTCGGGCGGGGATGTGGGATGCGCCTGCGGCTCGGGCTGCACCAGCTTGGCTTCCAGCATCTCCAGCGCCCGGCCCCGAAAGACCGCCAGCGCACGGTGCGAAGGCACCCGGCCAATCGGCTCGTCGTAGTCGAAGTAGTCTCGAAACTTGGAAACCTCAGGGTCGTTCTCGTTCTTGCCTTCCACTTTTTTCGCTGCCAGCAGGCCTTCAGCCCAGAGCCATTCGCGCAGGCTTTGCACCAGCGCCGGGTCTTCGGCCCAGCGCTCTGAAAGGATGTCACGCACGCCATCGAGCACGGCGGGCACCGTCGAAAAGTCCGCGCCCGGCTTGCCATCGTCCAGCACTTCAGGGGGCTTGGTAAACGCGGCCGCCTCCACGGCCGGGTCGAGCGAGGGATCAGCAAAAAGCCTGTCGGCCAGCGGCTCAATGCCAAATTCCTTGGCGATCTGGCCCTTGGTACGGCGCTTTTGCTTGAACGGCAGGTAAATGTCTTCCAATTCCTGCTTGGTCGGCGCAGCAGCAATGGCGGCGCGGAGCGGGTCGGTCAGCTTGCCCTGCTCGTCAATGCTCTTGAGTACGGTAACGCGGCGATCCTGCAACTCGCGCAGGTAGGACAGGCGGGCTTCCAGCTCACGCAGCTGGATATCGTCCAACCCGTTGGTGACTTCCTTGCGGTAACGGGCAATAAAGGGCACCGTCGCTCCGCCGTCCAGCAGTTCGACGGCGGCGACCACCTGCTGTTCCTTGATTTTGATTTCTGCGGCCAGTTGCCGGATGATCTGCTGCATGGGCTGCTGAGGTTTCAAAACACGAAGCGCGCGAGTGTGCCATAGCTGCAAAACCGGCGGTACTCTGTCTCCAAATCATTCGTGTCGAGGCGCGAAGCCGCAGACAGTGCTGTAGCACGGCAAGGCGATCAACTGAAGAACATCTCCCTCGCGTCAGACTGCCAATAGCCACGCGCCTCCAGGCGTACCCGCGTACCGCCGCCTTCAGGGGTTTCCAGCGCAAGGTGCAGCCCTGCCTGTTTTGCCCTATGGCGCATGGCTTTCATGCCCTGGCCATGTCCACTATCGACGGCATCCAGGCCTGCGGGCAATCCAACGCCGTTGTCGCACACTTCAAAGCACCATATCCCCCGATTCGGCTCGTGCATCATCGTCACCTGGACCTGCGTGGCCTGTGCATGGTGCACGACGTTACCGAGTGCCTCCTGCATGATGAAAATAATCTCGGACGCTTTGGGGCCCTCGGGCAACGACACATCATCGGGCGACTGGACATTCCACTCGAGCCTGACGCCCCGGCACTCCAGCAAAGGTTCGATACGATGGCGCAGCCCGGCCAGGCGTACGATGAGCGGCTCGTTGGACATGGCCATCGCGTCTACGGCCATGCGCAGGCCCAGCATGCACAGTTCCAGCTCCTGCAAAATACGAAACTCTTTCGGATTGCGTGCATCGAGCATGGCCATCGCGGCCACCAGTTGCAAGCCAATACCGTCATGCAGGTCCCGTGCAATGCGGTGGCGTTCGGCCATCACCTCTGGGCTGGCCCGCTTGCTGCTGCGGCGGTTCCGGGACAAAGCGCCCTCAAATCTTTGCCAGATCACCGGACCTCGAAACAACACCGTCGCAAGCAATGCCGCTTGCAGCGCCAACATGTAGTGGGCACGCTCCCGCAATAGCAGGTAGATGGCGAGAACAATCAAGAACAGTTGTACGCACCAGATCGCCGTGCAATACATCGCTTGGCGGCGATTGCGACTTAGGAACATGGCGGTCAACCTTTCACCAGACACACTGCCAGCGCGCGCCCAACACGCTACAACAAGCCCCACAGCGATGCGAAACGAACGGCCTGCGCGCGCGTTCGTACCTGCAGCTTGCGGTAAATGTTGCGGATGTGCGTGTTGACAGTCATCGGACTGATCAAGAGTCGGGAAGCAATCTCGGCACTGGTGAAGCCATTGGCCACCATGCGCAGGATTTCCTTCTCGCGCACAGACAAATGCTCCGCCACATCAGGCTCACGTTTCATGGACTCTGCGGCGTGGGCGTGATCAAAGCGGTGCAGCAGCCGCCGTGCCAAATTGGGGGTGATCGACGCACCGCCATTGGCCACTTGCAAAACTGCCTGCAAGTAGTTGCCGAACCAGCAGTTCTTGCCCAAATAGCCTGCTGCACCGAGCTCAAACGCACGCAGCACCTGCTCATCGCTTTCCATCACCGAAATCACTACAGCCTGGGCCTGTGGGCGCACGAACCGCAACGATTCCAGCAATTCGAAACCCTGACCATCTCCGAGGTTCAGGTCAACCAGCAGCACGTCGAATTCATGCTGTTTGATCGCCTTGCGCCCTTCACGCACACTGGATGCCTGTGCCACCAACAAGGTGCGCGAGTCGCCCATGAGTTCTTGCGCAATCACCCGTCGGATGTGTTCATCGTCGTCAACGAGCAGCACCCGCACCGGCTTGGCTTCTTGGCCCATCATGAAGTCAGGCCACACCGATGGGGCGTTGTTGAACGTGGAAAAAGGCCCCATGTGTGCCACCTCGGGCGGGCAAGGGACGGGCGGATTGGCGCTGGTTTGCAAACTAAGGTTCACGACAACAACTCCTTAAAACGGCCGGTCAGCACACTCATACGACGTCGGCGGCGTCCACCAATACAGCCACATACGTTGCTGCAACAAAAGCCACGCCTCTTGCCATGTAATTCGCCGCATGCCTGACCATTGCTGGAACCAATAATGGCCCAAATGGGCGCAAAGGGGTTGTCGAATTGAGAAACCACAGCCAACAAAACCACGACAGGGTTGACTTCTCGCCATTTTTAGGCCGCATGACCAGGCGATGGGCTGCAAATGCGGGAAGAAATGTCCCTATTCAAGCCGGTTTTGCTTTGACGTTGCAAGTCGAAAACCTCTCAGAACACATTGCAACAAATAATGAGACGAAATAGTGAAGAACACAGATGCCGTTGCGTTTGTTGCAGGTCGTTACTACCGAACATTCGTACCTGCCAAAACGCTTTTTGACCCCTGCACTGGCTCAGCAACAGAGGCACTCCATCAGCTACACCGCACGCAGATCTATCGCATGCGCTAACCCGTTTGGTGGATTGGCGCAATTTGGCACACCACACACACTGAAACCAGACAGCGCTGAAACGCGCGGCTCCCCCAACAGGGATCAGCCCACGATTCGACACTGTCAGGCGGCTGCAACGCAGATTCCCTGTCAATGCAGCCTGTGTAGCTGTGCAATCTCGAAGGAACTGTCATGAAAAAGCTTGCTCTGTTCACCCTCACCGCTCTCGCATCTGCGGCAGCCTTGGCTGACCCCGCTTCCCTCGCGGCGGCCAAGATCGAAATCAGCGGAACGTCGATCCAGCACACCGGCGTCGACAGAGGTGCGACTGTGTCCAACACAGCCAACGCCTACGCCACTGCCGTCCAGAACCTGTCGAGCAACAAGGGCGACATCACCATCGCGGGCCGTTCGGAACAGACTACCGAAGTGAACTACGGCGGTAGGGTCATGAACACGGCCACGAACCCTGGGGACGTCGCGGTTCAAAGCCTTGCGTCCAACGTGGGCAAGGTCGAGGTCAAGAAAGGCGGGTCGTCCAAACAGGAGGCCAACATCAGCGGCTCTGTGACAAACACAGCCGCCGGCGCCGGATCGGTTGGCGGATGCAATGGTGTGGACTGCAAGGACGCTGCCCTGGCCGTGCAAAGCCTGTCCAGCAACGTAGGCAACGTAACGATCGCTGGTGAGAGCACCCAAAGCACCACTGTCGTCGGCGGTGCCGTGGACAACAAGGCCATGGGTGCGGGAGCCGTCGCGATTCAGTCGCTGGCCACCAACATCGGTACCGTAGCGATTGATGGCAAGAGTCATCAGGCGGTCGGTCTGCTGGGGACCACCGTCACCAACTTCGCCAATGGCGCTGACACGACCGCAGTGCAAAACCTGGCCAGCAACTACGATGGTGTGAAGATCAAGAGTGGGGGCCAATCTGACCAAACCGTCACCGGCCTCGGTGGCACCATCAGCAACGAAGCCACGGGCAGGTACGCTCAGGCCTTCCAGAATCTGTCGTCCAATTTTGGCGACGTGACGATCTCCGGGACTTCCAGTCAGTTCACGCACGTCAGCGGCATCGTGATGAACAAGGCCAACGGCGTCAGGAGCCTCGCGGTGCAAAACCTGTCGTCCAACGACGCCTGCGATCCGCCTAACTTCAAACTGCCTGACTGCCCTACCGGCTACTGCGGCTGGGGCAGGAACAGCCTCTGATGCGCTGCCACAGGCCTTGGTCGGCTGAAATCGGCCAAGGCCCATTTGCCAACTGGCGAACACTAGGAGAACCACCATGAAACGCAAATCCGCAAGCGCGATGGGCAAGCTCATCGTGGTCATGCTGGCCGGCGCAACCACTTGCGCCCTGGCGGCACCGGGTGAAGATCCTGTGCACATCAACGGCAAAGTCAGCTACCTGCAAATGCCAACGGCCCCGCGGTCTTTATCGAGTGGCATCGTTTACAAAACCGGCATGCCGGACGACGCCAAGGCCAAGATCGCGCACTACGTCGCCAAGTCGTTCTCGGCGAATACCGACGGCATCAAGACCGAGAAAGACGTGGTGTCGAGTGTGCAGACCAACAGCCTGGGCGGCGTCACCTGCGTGCAGACGGTGCAGCCCAGTGCGCCCGGTGCGGGTGCCACCATGGGCCAAGACCAGGTGGTCGTGATCCGCGGTGACCTGGTCAACATCTGCAATTGACCTGCACGTGAAAGCCCACAACCCACAATCCTTATCAAGGTTCTTGTCGGTTGTTTTGAGGGCTGCGTTTAACTAGATTCCGAACGGCGTTGCCTAAGGCGATGCTGAATAAGTCACCGCGATGATGCGCGCCGTGCATCGGGATGGGATGCAAGGCGCAAACCGCATCCATAGCCGCAGCTATGGCGAGGATTTGCAACGCCGCAGACCGCCCGAGGTACGGATGCGCAGCGCGTGAGGGACTTGTTCAGCATTGCCCTAAGCAGCAACACAACAAGATCGACACAAGGGGAAGGTCATGACCAAACGCAGTGCAACCCCGGGTTCAGAGCGTCGCCCAGCGCATGGGACTCGCCACTGGCTGGCGGCCACCCTGGCCACTGCCGCCCTGCTGGCGGGCTGTGCGACGCCCCTGGACGCGCGCAAGGACGCCGAATACCAGCGGCACGCCTCGGTGGCCGACCGTCCGGTGGTGCGCCCGGTGCGATCCGTCTCCAGTTTTTCCGAATCGCTGGTCTGCATGGACCGCATGCTGCGTGAGGCGCAACTGCCCACCACGCTGATCACCAGCAAGCAATTCATCGATTTCTCTGGCAAGGTGCCCGTAGCGACCAAGGAGATGATCACCACCTCCCTGTCGCAGATGTCGCGCTTGAGCAATGCCTTCCGCTTCGTCGACTTCGAGGTTGATATCGCGCGCCAGGACACGGTGCAGAACCTCACGACGATCCTGCTCAACAACAACCAGATGCAGTTGCAGCGCCCCGCGCTGTATGTGTCGGGTGCGATTGCCTTTGTCGACCAGAGCGTCACCAACAACAGCATGGACGCGGGCGTCTCGGGCGCGCGCGTTGACCTTGGCTACAGCCGATCGCGCAGCGCCACGATCATCGGTCTCGAGGTTCACTTGGGCGACTTTCGCACGCGCACCCTCATTCCCGGCATCGATTCGGCCAACGAGGTAGTGACCGGCGGCGGCGGCGAGGGACTTGACGTGGGGGGGCGCATCGGCACCTACGGGGTGAAGTTCAACGTCGGGCGCGACTATGCCATTGGCACTGGCGCCGCAATGCGCACGCTCGTCGATCTGGCGATGATTGAAGTCGTTGGAAAGTGGGCCCGCGTGCCCTATTGGCAATGCCTGACGCTGGATCAGGCGCATCCGCACTTTCAGCGGGTAATGCACGAGTGGTACAACGAAAGTGGTCCCGACGGGCAATTCAATCTGGTCAAGGCCTCGCTGACCAGCCAGGGCTATCTGCCGCGCGAATCGGAAACCCTCTCGAACAACCACCCCATCATGCGTCGTGCGCTGGCCAGGTTTCAGGCCGACCGGGGTTTGACGGTGAGTGGCACCATCGACTTTCCGACCTACGAGGCGGCGTTGAATCACTTCGTCGCGTTGGCTGAGGACGGCTCGCTCACCCGCATCGGCTGGAACAGCAGCGGACGCGAGACAGTTGCGGCTGCCGACGGCACCACCGCGACTACGCTTGGGCTGGCCACTGCCCAACCCTGGACGATCAACTTACAGATCGAGAATCCGCAGCCGGCCGGCGAGCTTCCTGCATTCACATCAGGCGAGCAAATCTTCCTGTCGACCACGGTCTCGCACGCCTCGCACCTGTACTGCTACTACGCCGACAGCGCCGGGTGGGTGATGCGATTGCTACCCAACGGGCTGCAACCCAATTCGCTGGTGTCAGCCAACCAGGCCATCCGTATCCCGGACTGGATGGCGCCCAACCCCGGCTTCATCCTTGAGGCGGGCAGCCCTGGAACCGAAGGCGTGATCTGCGTCGCCACGCAAGAAGACGTCGCGCCCAAGCTACCCACCGAGATGCAAGTGCCCGCGCTGACCCTGATGAGCGGTGTGCAGGGAGCGCAAGGAGTGTTGGAACGTTTTACCGCAGTGACTGGGAAAAACGGCCTGACCTCGCAATCGATCCAATGGATCGTGCAGCCACGCCGCCCACCGCCACCACCGTCACCACCTGCCCCGGCGTTGCCTCAACGGCGACCTGCAACGTAATGGCGTGACAGCAGCCACGGGTTCGGCACCGTTCGCCCCGTGGCATTGAATCACGCAGCCGACTGAGCCGTATCACCAGGAAGCCAGACCTCCTATGAAACCCTGCACCCGCATCACGAGACTTGCGTCCTTGGTACTGGTAGTGCTGGCCGCCACCGGGCCGAGCGCAGGCGCCAGCGCACGTACGCGAGCCACCGTCATTGCCCAGGTGCAAATGCCCTCGCCCAAGCAGGAGCACATTGATGCAGAGCCTGCCACAGTGCCGTACATTGAATCGGCACCGGCGACGATGCCGAGCATCGACCCCAGGCCACTCGACGATCAGCCAAGCATCGTTGCCCCGCCAGTCACGAAAGACTCGCTCACCACGCACGACACGCAGCAGGCGCAGGCGGTCGATCGTGAGTTGCGGCGCCTGCTGCGTACCGCAGAGGCGCCACGCACGATCGGCAGCACCACGCAGTCGGCCCAGGCCGCCTGGACGCTGGGCTTGATATACCTGCACGGCGCGGGTGTTCGGCGCGACACGGCGCTGGCGCAGCGCTGGTTCGAGCAGGCGGCGCGTTTCGGGCGTGAGCCCTGGGCCTACGCCGGGTTGGCCTGGTGCTACCTCGACGGCTGCACGGGGCCTCCCGACCCCATGGCCGCTGCGCGTGCCATCGATCAGTTGCGCCCGCGCCACCGCGCGCGCGCCGACTTCCTGCAATGGGTGCTGGCCATGCGCCAGACGCCGCTGCAGGTGGCCAAGCCAGGAATGAATCAGGATCAGGTGCTGGAGTTGCCCAACCGCCCGTTGCTCGAGAAAGCCGCTGCGGCCGGCGACATGCACGCCAACATTGAGCTGGGTATGGACGCCGTCACCAACGAGCGCTTTGAGCAGGCCGAGCAGTACTTTCGCCGCGCCGGCCCCCAGTCGCAGGCCGCACAAAAAAACCTGCAGCAGTTGGCCGCACGCGGCAACAGCCCGATCACGGCGCCACAGAAGTCGCCGCTTACCGCGAGCGCCGCAGAGGCGCTGACGACTGCGCGCAAATACCACCGGGGCCAGGGCGTCCCGTCGAATTTCACAGAGGCGATTCGCTTTTATCGGCTGGCCGACCAGCGCGGCAGTGTGGAGGCGCGGCGCATGCTGGCCCTGATTTATTCCAGGCCCGCGCCCGGTGGCAGTATCGACCCGGGCTGGATGCAGCAACTTGCCCAGGTCGACCTCGCCACGACCATTCCAACGATGGGGGTGCTTGGTACCACGCATCTGCTGCACCGCGAGCCGACCCCTTTGTATGACTTGATGCCGGTGTTTTGGCGCGATCAATTGACCCAGGTCGAACGTTGATGTCTGCACCGCTTCGCAGCGCGCGAGGATGGCGCCAGCCGAACGTCGGACGTTTCTCTCTCTGGTGAACGCACCCAGCCTGGAGGAGGATGCACTGATGCGCGGCGAGAACATCGGGGGCCGCCCGCCTGACCCGAATATTTCACGCAAATGCGTCGGTGACCCTGCCCGAAAGCGCGTTGTCATTGGCATCTGATTCCATTTCCAAATCATTCGTGTCTAGGCACGAAGCCTACGATCAGTGCTGCAGCACGGCAAGGCAAAGCAACAACGACACGGGTGATTTGGAAATGGAATGACGCCAACCACAACACAGGACCGCCAAGCCAAACTGTACCGAAGAAGAGGAGCCGCACATGATTGAATTTGGCAAACTGGGCAGATGCGTTGTAGAGGGCTGTTTTGACGGCGGCAGCATGACAAGCGATGGCGAGGTGATGCTGCTGGGGGCCACTGACCGCAAGCTCGGCCTGCTGCAGGCGGCGGCACGCTACATTGCCGTCCCGCGCAACCCGCTGTTGACAGCGCACGAGCGCCGGGGTGATGACGCGACTGGAATAGGGCCAGCAGGGCAGCAACTCCAACTGGCCCAGTGCCGACATCTTTGCGCAGGCCATGCGCCAGTTGCACACGCCCTTGTGTGGTGCAGCGGGGCATTGGCCTTCACCGTGGGCACAGCGCATGCCCAGGTTCGCTCGCAGATCACACAGGTGAACCCGCCGGTTGACCGCTCCCTGCTGAGCGCGTTCTCCCCCCTCAATGCCGGTCTCAGACGATTCGGCGCAGGAAAAAGCCATGGAAAAGCTGCGCTCCACCGCCCAAAGCACCCCAGTGCCGCCAGGTCGCAAAGGCAGGCCACCGGCCGACATAGCAAGTGAGCCTTCACCGAAAGAAGCCGCTTGGCTATTAGGCTTGCTTGCCCTGCACGGCAAAGCCATGCCGTTCGATCCAGTGCAGGCACAGCACTGGTTTGAACGCGCCTACCTTCTGGGCAACCCTCTGGCCGCCGCTGGTCTGGCCTGGTGCCAGATGGACGGCTGCGGTGGCACACCCAACCCCGAACTGGCGCGCACCTGGATCGACCGGTTGCGCAAAGTGGCGCCCGGCCGTGCGCTTTACCTGGAATGGGCCCTGAATACTCAGCTCGCAGCGCTGGAGATTGCACAGCCCGGCCCCCTGCACCAGACACCGCCCAACGCCCCCATCAGGTTCCGCGACTTGCTGCTGCGCGCAGCCCAGGCCGGCGACAGCAACGCACTCAACGAACTGGGACTTGAAAACCTGGCAACAGGGCGATTCGATCTGGCATTGCGGCAATTCCAGGCGGCCGCACGACAGTCGGACGCTGCCGCAAACAACGCACGCCTGCTGACCGAGCGCATAAAGTTAGCCAAGAAACCACCCGGAGCAGGAAGCCAAACGGCCAGCGCATGGTGGCTGCAAGCCCGCAGGTACCACCGGGGTGAAGGAGTCCCCGCCAACTTTACGGAAGCCATGCGCCTGTACCAACTGGCGGCCGCCCATGGCAGCCGGGAAGCCCGGCACATGCTGGAGCTGATCTCTTCACGCCCCGGCCCCCAGGGAGGGATCGATATTGCCTGGATGCAACAATTGGCAATGATGGAGACTGGGCCAGACGGCACCTTGCTGCCGAGCACATCGCCCGCCAGATCGCCTTTGTTCGGGCGCGACCCCACTCCGCTCTATGACTTTCTACCCAAACACTGGCGCACCGCGCAACACGCAGCCGTGGCACCCGGTGAAGGCGAACACCCCTGAGTGCCTGCAGGGACAGGACCGGCATACCGAGCACTTGATCCATGATGGTGAACCAATCAGCGCCAGTGCATTCGGATTTTGATCGGTGATGCCACCGCTCCACATGCGGCAAAAGCGCAGTACGAGCGCCTGGCACAACCGCCCTGGCTTTCCACCAGGCTTGCAACAGCGTGCCGCGCCGGTACCATCGGTCCACAGAACAACAGGATCGCCGTCCTTGCGCGGCGCACCCCCTACTTGCTGGAGCACCGCCATGAAATTCATCCGACCGACCTGCCACACATGGCTTGCCTGCCTGGCAGCCCTCGGCTTCGCTTCGGCCGCCTTGGCTCAAGAACAGGCAGCAGCATCAGTCACCGCGGCGCCCGCCCCGGCGCGCATGCAGCTCTCAGAAGACGGCACCCTGGTGATCGACAAGCGCTCCAAAGTGGCCTGGGCACGCTGTGTTGAAGGCACGCACTGGAACGGCAAGACCTGCGAAGGCCTGCCCTTGCTGTTCGACCGGGCCGAGGCCATGGCCACAGCCGCCGCCCGCAGCAAGGCCGAAGGCGTTGCGTGGCGCCTGCCCCGCGCCAATGAATTGCGCCATCTGGTGAATAAAAGGGCTGTACCCGCGGGGGTGGACTTGGCGCTGTTTCCTGCAGCGCCCGGCACCTGGCATTGGTCCAGCTCCACCCGTGTGCACACGGGCCGCATCAACACGTACAACTACGGCAGTGTGATGCACGGCAGCGGGGGCGGCACATCCAGCCACCTGGGATCGTTTCGCAATGGCTGGGCGGTAGACATGTCCTCCGGCGAAGCCAGCGGCGACATTGCCAAGAGCAGCCGCCTGCCCGTTCGGCTGGTGCGACCCTATCAATGAGGGTGCCTATAAATCGTGCACCGGCTGGATGGGGCCCCCGGGCCGTTGGATTCCGCTCTGGAGCAGGCGCCCCATCTGGTCGGCGGGCACCGGGCGGCTGAACAGGTAGCCTTGCACCTGATCGCACCCTGATTTTTCCAGGAAATCGCACTCCGCCACGGTTTCTACGCCCTCGGCGATCACGGTCAATTGCAGGTTGTGCCCCAACTGGATGATGGCCCGCACGATCGAGGCACCATCAGTGCCCATCAGCATGTCGCGCACAAAGGTCTGGTCAATCTTGAGGGTATCGACGGCCAGCCGCTTGAGATACGACAGGCTGGAATAGCCCGTTCCAAAGTCGTCGATGGACAGCTTCACCCCCATCGCCTTGAGGCCCTGCAGCGTATGAATGGTCGATTCCACGTCCTGCAGCAAAATGGATTCGGTGAGCTCCAGCTCCAGGCAGGCGGGTTGCAGGCCCGAAACGGCCAAGGCGTCAGCCACCATCTCCAGCACGTTGCCGCGTTTGAATTGCAGGGCCGAAAGGTTGACGCTCACCACCGGCGGCTCGGGCAACAGGTCTTGCCATTGGCGGGCCTGGCGGCAGGCCTCGCGCAGAACCCACTCGCCCAACGGCACGATGTGCCCACTGCGCTCGGCCAGGCCAATGAACTTGCCAGGCGGCAGCAGGCCATCGGTGGGGTGCAGCCAACGCACCAGCGCCTCCACTCCAACAATGCGGCCACTGGCCAGATCGATCTGGGGCTGGTAGTGCAGCAAAAATTCGCCCTGGCGCAAGGCATTGGCCAGGCCGCCGGTCAGGTGAATCTGCTCCAACATGCCGTCGTTCATTTCGTGCGAGAAGAAACGGCAGGCGTTGCGACCGGCTTCCTTGGCGCTGGCCACGGCCGCATGGGTGTGTTTGAGCAGGGTTTCGAAATCATCGCCATCGGCCGGATACAGGCCGATGCCCACGGAGCACGAAACATTGAGCGGACGGCCATTGATCTGAATCGGTTCGGTCAACGCATCACGGATCGCATTGCCTACGCCTGCCAGGGCTGGGGCATCAAAGAGGCCCGCCAGCAGCACCACGAACTCATCACCGCTCATGCGGCTGACAGTGGCAGAAACAGGAACGCACTGCTGCAGCCGCTCGACCACCTTCACGATCACCTGATCACCCACGGCATAGCCCAGGCTGTCGTTGATCTGTTTGAAATGGTCCAGATCAATGTACAGCATGCCAATCCGGCGCGGGTTGCCCTGAGCCACCCGCGCAGCATGCTCAAAGCGGTCCCGCAGCAGCAGGCGGTTGGGCAAATGGGTCAGTGGGTCGAAGTTGGACAAGAACTCCAATCGCGCCTTGGTCTGGGCATGCTCGCTGCGGGTGCGTAAAGTGGCAATGCCATACGCCAGATCGGAGGCCAACTCCATCAACAGGCGCAGTTCATCGGAATCAAAACAGTCCTCCTCCGCCGAATACAGTGCCAGCGAACCGATGACACCGGCATTGCAGACCAGCGGCAGGGCCGCACACGAGCGCATGCTGCGCTGGTCCGTCTGCTCGCGCCACAGGGCCATGCGCGGATCGCTCTTGATGTGATCGATGGCGCACGGCAGGCCCGTGCGAATGGCGGTGCCCACAGGCCCACGGCCGTGCGGTTCATCGGCCCAGGTGACGGGCAGGTTGTGAAGATAGCCATCGTGGTCCCCCGATTGGGCCATCACCTGCACGGAGTGCGCCGCATCGTGCACGGCATAACCCACCCATGCCATGAGATAACCGCCCCGCTCCACGCACAGGCGGCAGACTTCTGCCAGCAGGCTGTGCTCCTCCTCGGCATGCACCAAAGCTGTGTTGCAGTCACTCAGCAGGCGCAGGTCCCGGTTGGCACGCTCCAGAGCCAGTTTGCCTTGCAGGCTCACGGTAACGTCCTGCACCGTACCAAGGGAACGCAGAGGCTGGCCCGCTGCGTTGTAATGCGTTTCGCCCCGCTCATGGACATGCTTGACCCGGCCATCAGGCATCAGCAGGCGATGGGTGATGTGGTAGGGCTCCCGGCGCTGCACGGATTCGGAATACGTTTTGCTGACGCTGTCGCGGTCGTCGGGATGAATGACACCGAGAAAAACCTCATAAGACGGCGGCTGCGTGGGGTCGAGCTCGAAAATCGCGTAGGTTTCATCCGACCACGCCAGCTGGCGGGTTGCCAGATCCAGCTCCCAATGGCCCAGAACGGCCAGCCGCTGGGCTTCTTTCAAGCGCGCTGCATTGCTCTCCAATTCAGATTGTGTGCGGATGCGCTCGCTCTCCATTGCCTGAAGTTGCGCCTGCGATTGCGCCAGCCGCGCCATCACGCTGCCGCTCGCACTGTGCGCCAGCACCAGCGATCCGCTGAAATCACCCTTGCCCAGGCGGGCGATCTGCGCCTGCACCTCATCGACCGACCCACCCATGACGCTGCGCAGAGCCTTTGAGGTACGGTAGAGCATGAACGCCAGTGCAAGGCCCAGACCGATGAAGATCCACCGCATGGCCAGGGCATTGCGCTCGGCCCGCGCCACGGCGGCCAAGGAGCGCTCCATCACCAGGGCGTGGAATTCTTCAATCGGCGCCATGATGGCCGCCTTGGCCGAGATGTAAGCCGCATCGTGCAGCATGGCGCGGGCCCGCGCATGGCTGGCCTCGGCATTACTGCCCTGGTCCTGTCGCAACTGCATGGCTTCGTGCTCGGTGCGGCTCAGTTGGTCGGAGAGCGATTTGGCCTGGGCCAGCAGGGAAAATTCCTGCTCGGTAAAGCCAGCATCGCGCATCAGATCCAGCAAGGCGACCGCAACGCCGGGCGGTGCCGACAAATCCACATCGGAGGGCACGTCGAAGGAGACCACGCGGTCGCGCGGGGGCCTTGGCTTGCGCCCCTCACGAATCTCCAGCAAGGATTCGTAGTGGCGCTGGTACAAGCCATCGCCGGTCATCACGGCCATGCGTGCCAGGCGGGTGAGGTCGTCGGTCGAGCGGCGCATTTCGTCTGCCAGGTGCAGCGAGCGCAGACGTTGCCCATTGGCCGCATCGATGGCTTTCTCGGAAACGACATAACCCCCAAATGCCGCCACCATGGCCAGCAGCACAGCCAGCGTGTACCAGATGTGGCGGGTAAAGGTGGAGGTAGTCCGTTGCATGGTCAAAATCAGGGCAATAACCATTGTAGGGTTGCTGCCTTACCGGATAACAAGACTTCATCATGAGGGCGCAACGCTCTTTTCCGGAGCAAAACCAACCCCTTCGATCAACGACAAAAGGCGAATCTGCGCCCAGCCGATGTATCGCCCTCGCAGCTCTGCAATGGACGGGCCGCCACCGCTATAATTTTCGGGTCATTGGGGAGTAGCCTCTCTTCGCATCGAAGAGGCTTACGTCAACATACTTGACCCACCGGTCATGGCGTAAGCGGTCTCTGATTCCATTTCCAAACCATCCGTGTCGTTGTTGCTTGGCCTTGCCGTGCTACAGCACTGATCGTAGGCTTCGCGCCTAGGAATGATTTGGAAACAGAATGCGCTTGGCAAGACCTTTGACCACCACGCCTCCGATTGGCCGGGGATGCGTGGTGGTCAATCGTCTGTAAACCGGCCTGGAAACATTGATGGAATCCCTCCTTGTCTCGACCGGAGTCGTCGCCCTTGCTGAAATTGGCGACAAAACCCAACTCCTCGCCTTCATCCTCGCAGCCCGCTTCAAAAAGCCTGTCCCAATCATCCTCGGCATCCTGGCTGCTACCGTGGTCAATCATGGCCTCGCGGGTGCTCTCGGGGCCTGGATCACTGCGGTGGTCAGTCCCGAGATCATGCGCTGGGCTTTGGGCCTGTCGTTCATCGGCATGGCCGCCTGGACCATGATTCCGGACAAAATTGAAGACGAGGAAGCACAGATCGCCCAAAGGTTTGGCGTGTTCGGCGCCACCTTGATCACCTTCTTTCTGGCCGAAATGGGCGACAAGACACAGATCGCCACGGTCGCTCTGGCCGCGCATTACGCGGCACCTTTGATGGTGGTGATCGGCACCACCCTCGGGATGCTGATTGCCGATGTGCCTGCCGTGTTCGTCGGCGACAAGCTCGCGTCAAAAATCCCGATGAAGCTGGTGCATACGATAGCCGCCGCGATTTTTGCGCTCCTTGGGATCGCGACCCTGCTCGGGGCGGGATCAAAACTCGGGTTCTAGTTCGATTTCTAAACCATCCGTGTCGTTGTTGCTTCGCTTTGCCGTGCTACAGCACTGTCTGCGGCTTCGCGCCGAGACACGGATGATTGGGAAACAGAATGAAACACACGCCTGGGCGGCCTCCAGCCTCTTTGGGGCCGACAGCCGTCCCATGAGAAACGCTGGCATGCGTTGCGCAAGGGAGGAACAGGGGAGAAATTGCCACGCCCCGTGCAAAGGCGTTTTAAAAAAGCTGCCCGTCCTGCGCAGCAAAAGCAGCTTCAGTGGCCAGCATGCGCAGCTTGGTGGCTGCGCCGCCGTGCGCAGAAAAACCGCCTGGCCGTTGCCCCGCTGCCAGCACGCGGTGGCAGGGCACCACCGGCGCAAAGGGGTTAAAACCCAGCGCCTGTCCCACCGCGCGGGCGAGGTGTCTGTCGCCCAGCTCGGCGGCAATCTCGCCATAGGTGCGTGTCTGGCCTGGGGGGATGCGGCAGGTGATGGCGTACACACGGCGCTGGAAGTCGGTGAGGCCGCCCATGTCCAGCACCAGGGCACTCAGGTCGTGCGGCTCACCTGCCAGCAGGGCCGCAATCTGGGCCATGGCGGCGCGCACCTCGGGCGGGGGGGCTGCTTCTGGCAAGGGGCCGGCATAGCGCAGCAGGCGCGCACGGGTGCCTGCTGCGTCCTGCTCGGGCAACTGCACCGCAGCAATGCCGCGTGGCGCCCAGGCGATGCCGCAAACGCCTATGGCGGTTTCGAACAAAGCATGGCCTGCCAACGTGCTCATTACTATGCTTTCAATAGCTTCTAACGCTTATTCCATGAGCGTTAGCAACTATTTTCACCCATATTTCAGTTGGCACGCAACTGTGCACGCAACTGCACGCCCAACTCGGGCTTGTCGGCAAAGGGGTCGGTGGGGTTGCGCGCCTGCAGGATGTCTTCCATGCGCGTCTGCACGGCGCCGATGGCTTTGGGGTGGCTGTAGATATAGAACTGGCCCGCACCCACGGCATCGAACACCTTTTGCGCCACCTCGGCGGCGGTCACCTTGCCCGAACTGACCGCCTTGCCAATCATGGCCTGGCCGATGAGCTGGCTCTTGGTGGGCTTGCCCGACTGCAAGGCATCCGGTCGGTTGCGATGGCTGTCGTTGATGCCCGTGGCCACAAAATAGGGGCAGAGCACGCTGGCGCTGACCTGGTCCGTGACCAGCGAGAGATCCTGGTACAGCGTTTCGCTCAGACTGACGACGGCGTGCTTGCTCACGTTGTAGATACCCATGTTGGGCGGCGCCAGCAAACCGGCCATGCTGGCCGTGTTGACGATGTGGCCACGCCAGGCCGGGTCTTTGGCGGCAGCGTCGAGCATCATGGGGGTGAACAGGCGCACACCATGCACCACACCCATGAGGTTGACGCCCAGCACCCATTCCCAGTCCCTCACCGAGTTTTCCCACACCAGGCCGCCGGCACCCACGCCAGCGTTGTTGAACACCAGGTGCGGCGCACCAAAGCGCTCCTGCACATCCAGTGCGAGCTGCTCCATCTGCGCAGCGTTCGACACATCGACCTTGCGTGCCAGCACCTGGGCCCCTGCGGCCTGCATCTCAGCGGTGGCGGCGTCCAGCGCGTCCTGCTGCACATCGACCAGCACCAGGTTCATGCCCAAACGGGCGCCAATGCGCGCGCATTCCAGCCCAAAGCCAGAACCCGCTCCCGTCAGAACCGCGGTCTTGCCTGTAAAATTTTCGATCATGTGATGTGTCTCCTTCAGTTGTTGATGATTCAGGGCGTCGTACTTGAAACGGGCGCCGCCCAGGCCAGCGACCGCTGCGCAAGGGCTGCCCCGCTGCGTTGGCGGTGTCTCCCTTCCTGGCGTAGCCGAGAGAAGGGGCTGAGAGCCGCGGCTCCAAGCCTGCCTGCGCAGGCTTGGACGGCCTCAAAGAGCTGCCGCGTCAGGCGGCTGCACGGAGCGGCGTATCTCAGGAGGTTGCCTTCTTTAGTACATAACCAATGCGGGGAAAATGCACATTGACGGTGCCTGCACGCGGGTCTTCGCGGCGCAGGATGTAGCGCGTGCGGGTGGCGGCCACCAGCGTGCCCTGCGTGGCCTCGGGGCCAAAGCTCTCGGGCGCCACGGTGACTTCGCTGCCCAGGGCAATGCCATGTTCGTCCTGGAACACATCACTCATGTGCGGCAACGGCTCGGCACCAGCGGCCACGGTGATGGCGTCCTGGGCGGTGAACCGCTCCATGCGGCCATGGCCCAGTGCGGCCATGCGATCCATCCATTCGAGCACGGCGGGCACATGGTCGAACACATCGGCCACCGACGGCGTGCACACGCGCGTAAACCACAACGGGTGGTAGGCGGCAAAGTCGGCCACACAGGGCGCAATGCCAAACAAAAAGTCGTGTTCTTCGACCATGTGCGCGATGCGCCGCAGGTAGGAGCGGTAGGCGGGCGCGGCATCCTGCGTGCGCAGGCGCGTCATGTTCACGCTCATGGCCTTGCGGTCTTCGGCAAAGGCCGCCCCGGCCTCGGGCGGCAGCTTGGCGAACAGCGCGGCCACGCCCTTGGGCTGCATGTTGTAGGCCATGGCCGTCCAGAACAGGGTGCTGTCGGCCCACTGGGCGAACACGCGGGAGACGCCCTTCAAGTGCGGCGGATACAGCACGGGCTCGGGTTGCTTGTGGTCCAGCACCTCGCAGATCAGGCTGGTATCGCAGTAAATGTCGGCGCCGATCTGCAGGATGGGCGTGCGCCGGTAGCCGCCCGTCAGCGCCACCACATCGGGCTTGGGCATGACGCTGGGGATGATGACGGACTTCCAGGGCAGTTGCTTGAAGCCCAGCACCATGCGGATTTTTTCGGCAAATGGCGACGCGGGGTAGTGGTGCAGGATGAGTTCTGTGCTCATGGTGTCTCCTTGGCAAGGGCTGGCTCTGCGGGGCGCAGCATTTCAATGTGGGGAATGGCATCTTCCAGGTAGGGCGCGCCCACCGGCGCAAAACCGAGCGCCGCATAAAAATCGTGCAGATGCGCCTGTGCGCTGATGCGCACCGCCCTGCCCGGCCACGCTTTGGCGCAGCACGCCAGGCCCTCGGTCATCAACGCACGGCCCAGGCCCTGGCCACGGGCCTCGGGCGCCGTCACCACGCGGCCAAGGGAGGGCTCGGCAAACTTGACGCCAGGGTCTACCACGCGCAGGCAGGCCTGGAGCTGGCCCGCAGCGTTGTAGCCCAACAGGTGCCAGGCCTGCTTGTCGGCGGCATCCGGGTCCTGGTAAGGGCCTTGCTCAAGAATGAACACCCGGCACCGCAAGGCCAGCGCATCGTGCAGGGCGTGCACGCCCAGGTCATCAAAGCGCTTGCAGGTCCAGCTCAACGTCATTGCAATGCTCCACTACGCTGCGCTGCAGATCAATTCACGCCCTGCGAATCTGGCACGACCCAATACCAGGGACGCCGCGCAAGGGCCGCCACGAGATGGAAATGTCGTCTGCACTCCGGGCGCTGGCCTCGTCCCCCTTCCCGGCGATAACCGAGAGAAGGGGCTGAGGGCCGCAGGCAAGCTGCCCAAGGTGGCCTTGGTCGCGTGCATGCGCAAGCATGCTGACCATGCTCAACGCCATGGTCAGAACAGGCAAACCTTGGGATGCTTCGCTTCATAGGACTTGACTTTGAAGACGGTTACTCAGGGGGTTGTTCATGTTCATACCAACTTGACGACCTGCTTGCCGAAGTTCTTCCCCTTGAGCAGGCCAAGGAACGCCTCGGGCGCTGCGGCAATGCCTTCGGCCACGCTCTCGCGCGGGCGCAGCTTGCCGGTGGCCACCAGCGTGCCCAGCTCGGTCAGCGCCTCGGGCCAGACTTCCATGTGCTCGCTGACGATGAAGCCTTCGATCTTCAGGCGGTTCACCAGGATGAGCGCCGGGTTTGCCATGGGCAGGGGCGCGCCGTCGTAGCCGGCGATCATGCCGCACAGCGCGATGCGGCCAAAGGCGTTCATGCGCAGCATCACCGCGTCCATGATCCAGCCGCCCACGTTTTCAAAGTAACCGTCAATGCCCTTGGGGCAGGCTTCCTTGAGCGCTTTGCCCATGGCCTTGCCGTCGCTGTGTTCCTTGTAGTCGATGCAGGCGTCAAAGTGCAGTTCGTCTACGGCGTATTTGCATTTGTCGGGGCCACCGGCAATGCCCACCACGCGGCAGCCGCGCGCCTTGGCCAGGGCGGCAAAGGCGCTGCCCACCGCGCCGGTGGCGGCGCTGACCACCACGGTATCACCCTCTTTCGGCGCAATGATCTTCACCAAGCCATACCAGGCCGTCACGCCGGGCATGCCGACGGCGCCCAGATAGTGCGACAGCGGCACGTGCGTGGTGTCCACCTTTTTCAAGGAGCCGGGTTGGCTGGCGTCCACTACGCTGTACTCCTGCCAGCCGCCAAAACCCACCACTTTGTCGCCCACGGCGAACTTGGGGCTGCGGCTCTCGACCACTTCGCCTGCCGTGCCGCCCTGCATGACTTCACCCAGCGGTTGGGGCTGGGCGTAGCTCTTGGCATCGTTCATGCGGCCGCGCATGTAGGGGTCCAGGCTCAAATAATGGTTGCGCACCAGGACCTGGCCGTCCTGCAGCGTGGGGGTATCGGTGGCGACCAGTTTGAAGTTGCTCGCCACGGCTTCGCCCTGTGGGCGGTTGTCGAGAAGAATCTGTTGATTGCGGGGCATGGAAGCACTCCTGAAAATGATTACTATAAATTTGATAGCTGCTTTCGCAATACCATCAAGCGCTAGATGCCAATTTGACCTGAAATAGATACCGTGGGCAACGGCAAGGTCAATCGGTGGCAATGGCGCGCAGCTCGTTCACGCTGCCCGGCCCGACCGGCAGGCGCCGCACGTACTTGAAGGTGCCGGTGGCGTGGGTGCACGGCCGCCCTTTGGCGTCGAAGACCGTGGCTTCGGTGAAGGCCATGGTGGCCGTGCGGTGGATCAAACGCCCTTTGGCCACCAAGGGGCCCTGCGCGGCTTGCATGAAGCTGGTCTTCATCTCGATGGTGACCACACCCAGCTCGGGCGCCACGCTGCGCGCTGCCGTGGCCATGGTCACGTCGAGCAGCGTCATCGAGGCGCCGCCATGCGTCACGCCAAACGAGTTGAGGTGCTCAGGCCGCGCTTCGTAGTGCAGCTCGGATGCACCGTCCTGCATGCACACCAGTTCGAAACCCAGCAGGTTGACGAAAGGGATTTCAACGCCAAACCCCAGGCTGGACTCGGCGGCCGTGGCCATGCTGGTCAGCCCCCGACCAGTGCGCTCACGCCGCCATCCACGGCCAGGTACTGGCCGGTGATGTGCTTGCCTGCATCCGAAGCAAACAACGCGCACAGGCCCTTGAGGTCTTCATCATCGCCCAGGCGTCCCAGAGGGGCATGGGCCGTCAGGTTTTCTTCACCCAGGGTCTTGAGCAGGCCTGCAGTCATCTTGCTCGGGAAGAAACCCGGGCAGATGGCGTTGACGCGGATGCCGTACTTGCCCCATTCCCCTGCCAGCGTGCGCGTGAAGTTGATCACCGCCGCCTTGGAGGTGTTGTAGGCAATGGTGTTCATGCCTTGGGGGTTGCCGCCCAAACCAGCAATCGAGGCCACGTTGATGATGCTGCCGCTGCGCTGCCCGATCATGCTGTGCTTGGCCACGTACTGGCTCAGCAAGAAGTAGCCGCGTACGTTCAGGTTCATGACCTTGTCCCAGGCGTCCAGCGGGTGGTCTTCGGCCGGTGCGCCCCAGGTGGCGCCAGCGTTGTTGACCAGGATGTCGATGTTGCCCATGCGCTCCATCGTCTCGCGGGCCAGGCGGTGGATTTCAGCCTCTTGGGCGCAGTCCGCCGCAATCCAGCGGGCATCAATGCCCGCGGCCTGCAGTTCGGCGGTGGCCGCTTCCAGGTCCGCAGCCTTGCGCGAACTGAGCATGATTTTGGCTCCAGCCTCGCCCAGCGCATGCGCCATTTGCAGGCCCAGGCCGCGCGAGCCACCGGTGACGAGTGCAGTTTTTCCCTTGAGGTCGAACAATTGCTGGATGGTACGGGTCATGTTGTTGTCTCCTGAAGGTTGAATAAGCCGGGTCAGACCACAGCGGCTGCCCGGCATAAAAAAAGATTGTGCGATGCCGTTACTGCAAAACCTGTCGCCTGCGCGATTGGTACGCCCAGCACGGCAACGGAACACAGGCCTGTGCACAGGGCATGGTATTCAAACCTGCCTTGGGCCACTGCGCTGCCCACATCGCGGCTTCAAGCCGTGGGGGACACCAATCCCTGCGCACTGCTGCGGCTCAAAAAGCATTTTCAGGCAGGTTGGCGCAGGTGGCGTCGCGGCGACTCACTACCTGCAGCCAGGCGCCGATTTTCGGTAATTCGTAATGGTAAAAATAGCGTGCAGCGCCCATTCTTCCTGCGCTGGCAGCTATTGAAAGCATAGCATCCGAGCGTAACGTAGCCAGGGCTACGTCGAGCCAGGTCCAGGCCAGCACGGTATGGCCAAAAGCCTGCATGTAGGGCACGGCGTTCGCCAGCGCTTCGGTGGGGTTACTGGTGGCCCAGGCGGCCTGCGTGGCGCTGCCCACCTGCTGCAAGGCGTCGCCCAGCGCAGCCGCATACCCTGCCAGTTCAGGCACGGCAGCGGCCTGGGCCATGGTGGCCTGCATGCGCCCGGCCAGCAATTGCATGCCCCGGCCGTTTTCCATCAGCACCTTGCGGCCCAGCAGGTCGGCCGCCTGGATGCCGTGCGTGCCCTCGTGGATCATGTTCAGGCGGTTGTCGCGCCAGTACTGCTCCACCGGAAAGTCGCGCGTGTAGCCGTAGCCGCCGTGGATCTGGATGGCCAGCGAGTTGGCCTCCAGGCAGAACTCGCTCGGCCAGCTCTTGGCGATGGGCGTGAGCACTTCGAGCAGCAGGCGCGCCTCGTCGGCGGCGTCTGGCGCACCGGTATGCTGTTCGTCCACCAGGCGGGCGCAGAACAGGTTGAGCGCCAGCGCGCCCTCGCCATAACTCTTTTGCGCCAGCAGCATGCGCTTGACGTCGGCGTGCTCGATGATGCGCACCTGGGGCTGCGCGGCATCCTTGCCGCCCTGCCCCACGGGTCGGCCCTGCGGGCGGTTCTTGGCGTAGTCCAGGCTGGCGTAGTAGCCCGCCAGGCCCAGCATGGTGGCAGCCATGCCGATGCCGATGCGCGCCTCGTTCATCATGTGGAACATGCACGCCAGGCCCTTGCCGGGCTGGCCGACCAGGTAGCCCACGGCGCCGGGCTGGCCGTTCACCGGGTACTTGCCCTCGCCAAAGTTGAGCAGCGTGTTGGTGGTGCCGCGCCAGCCCAGCTTGTGGTTCAGGCCCGCCAGCGCCACATCGTTGCGCACACCCGTGAGGTTGCCCTCCAAATCGACCAGCTTCTTCGGCACGATGAACAGCGAGATGCCGCGCGTGCCGGGCACCAGTTTGCCGTGTTCGTCGGGAATCTTGGCCAGCACAAGGTGGACGATGTTCTCTGACAGCTCGTGCTCGCCGGAGGAAATCCACATCTTGTTGCCGGTCAACCGGTAGCGCGCGCCCAGCGGATCAGCCTCGAAACCAGCTCCATCGGGCACGGCGCGTGTAGCGACGTCGCTGAGCGATGAGCCCGCCTGCGGCTCGCTCAGGCACATGGTGCCCGAGAAGCGCCCCGAGAACTCGTTGAGCGCGAACACCTTCTTCTGCACATCGGTGCCGTGCACCATCAGCAGATTGGCATTGCCCGCACTCAGCAGGCTGGAGCTGATGCTGATCGACGCCACGGCAAAAAAGGCATTGGCCGCCGCGTCCACCGTGTAGGGCAACTGCATGCCGCCAATGTCGTAATCCTGCGCCGCGCTGAGCATGCCCGAGGCGGCGTAGGCGTCGTACGCATCCTTGGTCGCCTGCGGCAGGATCACTTTTTCGCCGTCGAAATGCGGCTCCTGCGTGTCCACCGTGCGATTGAACGGCGCGTACTTCTCGCGCGCGATGCGCTCGCAGGTGTCGAGCACGGCATCAAACGTCTCGCGCGAATGGTCGGCAAAACGCTCGCGTGCGCTGAGCGATTCGGCCTGGAGCCAGTTATAGAGCAGGAAATCAAGGGTGGAGCGGAGGGAGGTCGTCATGCCCAAATTATGGGTGGGGCACCCGGACAGGCATGTCAGATGCGCGACGCGGCCGGGGGATGCTGGCGGCTGTGAACGGGCCCGGCGGCCTTTTCGCCCAGCAGGAAATCAAAGCCTTCGTCGCCGCTCTCATCGATGCAGACGATGAAGCTGGCTGTTATTTACGCGCTTTGGGCTTTGCGGGCGGGGCTGGCGTAATGTCTGCCAACAGATCGGACGTGGTTGGCGCGGGCAGGTAATTGGCCTTGCTCACCACCTTCTTACCCGTCTTGGCCTCCAGCGCTTTGCGGGCGTTACCGGCAATTTTTCCGCCTTCTTTGGCGGAAGTACGGTTTTCATCAAAGCCCACAGCATCGCTGCGGCGGGCAATCTCGGTGGTGCTGGCTTCACCCAGCATGGTGAAGATCAACTCCAGATCAGTCATGTGGTCGCGCAGGTTGTTGCCCGTCTTCACAACGTCCAAGCCCTTGATCTGGCTGTGCTCGCCAGGCGTCACGCCAAAAGTAGCGCGGGCGATTTCGGCGGTGAGTATCGAATACTCCCTTCCCTCCGCCACGCCCCGCGCCTTCCACTCGTCGGTCAGCTCCCCACGAACGGAGATGGAACGCAGGCGCTTTTCAATCCATGCCTGCGGGTAGCCCTTGGCCTGGTACAGCTCGCGCGCACGAGCGCTGGCCAGTTCGGGGTTTTCGATTTCCTTCACCCGCTCGTAGCCCACCTGCGCCAGCCAGCGTTTGAAGGGTTCGGCCTTGGGCGACGGGATGGACTGGATGATGCGGAAAAGGCCTTCGGTGTTGGCGCAATTGGTTTCGCGCATCTTGCCGTCTGGGGCCAGTAGCGCAAGGGGGGTACAAGTTGTACCCCAGTTGGCATCAAGCGCCGCATCACGGCTGCGCATCTTTTTGATGTACTGCCGAGGGTCTGCTGAATCGGTCAACACCACAATGACATCACTGAGTGCAAACCACCATTCCTCGTTGTGCCAGACGCGGCGGATGGTGGTTTCCTGGAATACCGCGATGTGGTTTGCGGGTTCGGTGGCGTTGGTTGCTTTCTTCATGGCAGAGTTACCTTGCATTCACTATGGTTTTCATAGCTGCTTTCGCTTATTCCACAGCTGCTAAAGGCTGATTTGGCATGAGAATTTCGCCACATAGCAACTACGAAAGGCACTTCTCCAGCTTCCTCTTTGTAGAGAGGGGTCACGTTGTCTAGGTCGTGCGGCATTGTTGCAGAACGGCCCGGTGGCAGGCGGGCTTGCCCCCAGAGCGGGGGAAGGCTGGAGCGGAAGGGCTGCTGCAACGGTTGCTACCGCATGGAGTTTGAGTGTTTTTGGCCTCTAGCTCTTATGGGTAAAGCGCTAGCAGCTATTGTTATTGAAGCAAATGAATCGCCCCGGGTTTTGAGGAGGCTCTTTTCTCTGAGAGGATTGAGCCATGAAGAAGTCAAACAAGT